>NZ_RAWB01000471.1 GCF_003612055.1 Corallococcus llansteffanensis | reverse complement strand
CAGCAGGGCCGCGCTGAACAGGGAGAGGCCGCGGAGGGGACGCATGGCCTCTAGCTCTAGCAGCGAACGTTCCACGGCGGCCAGCGCCCGCGTCGCGTGCCGCGCGCCCACCCGGACAGTAGGCTTGGGGCCGCCATGTCCCACCCCGTGCGCCGCCTCCACTCCCTGCACATCCGCCAGGGACACCCGGACTTCCTCGACCTGCCGTGGGAGCTGCCGCTGGAGGCGTGGTCGGAGCGCTCACCCCGCGTGGTGGAGGTGCCGCGCGGCCTGTCCCGGCACGTGGTGGTGTTCCTCAGCTACGGCGCCACCATCTACGCCTTCAAGGAGACGCCCGCGCGCGTGGCCCAGCGCGAGTACGACCTCTTGCGCGGCCTGGAGGAGCGGCGGCTGCCGTCGGTGGTCCCCGTGGGGCTGGCGGTCCAGACGGAGGCCGGTCACGAGTCCGCGCCGGATGACCGGCCCGCGATGCTCATCACCCAGTACCTCGCCTCGTCGCTGCCGTACCGCGCGCTGTTCATGCACCAGGGGCTGGAGCGCTACCGCTCGCGGCTCCTGGACGCGATGGCGGGCCTGCTGGTGCGGCTGCACCTGGGCGGCTTCTTCTGGGGCGACTGCTCCCTGTCCAACGTCCTCTTCCGCCGCGACGCGGGCGAGCTGCAGGCGTACGCGGTGGACGCGGAGACGTCCGAACTGCACGAGCAGCTCTCCCCCGGCCAGCGGGAGATGGACCTGCAGATCATGGAGGAGAACGTCGCGGGCGGGCTCGCGGACCTGGCCGCGCGCGTGGAGCTGCCGGAGGAGCTGCCCACAGAGCTGGAAGCCTGGCAGGAGACGGCCAATAGCATCCGCCAGCGCTACGAGCGACTGTGGGCGGAGATCAACCGCGAGCTCATCCTCCAGCCGCACGAGAGCTACCGCATCCATGAGCGGATCCGCACGCTCAACGACCTGGGCTTCTCCGTGGGCGAGGTGGAGCTGCTCGCGAGCGGGCAGGGCAGCCAGCTGCGCATGCGCACCATCGTGACGGACCGCGAGTACCACCGGCACCAGCTCCACACGCTCACCGGCATCGTCGCGGAGGAGCGTCAGGCGAGCCTGCTGCTCAACGAGATGCAGGAGATGAAGGCCACGCTGACGCGCAAGCTGGACCGCAGCGTGCCCCTGAGCGTGGCCGCGTTCCGCTGGATGGACGAGCGCTTCCACCCCGCGCTGTCCCAGCTGCAGAAGGACCTGGGCCGCGCGGCGGACACCGCGGAGCTCTACTGCCAGGTGCTGGAGCACAAGTGGTTCCTGTCCGAGCGCGCGAAGCGCGACGTGGGCCTGGACGCCGCGCTCCAGGACTACGTGACGCTCAACCGCAAGCAGCCCGGCATCGCGCCGCTGCTGGAGGACGCGGCGCGGGCGGCGGAGGCGAGCGCGGAGGAGGCCCCCGCGCTCGGGGCCCTGCCTCCGCGCCCCGTGACGTGACGGCTCAGATGCGGATGGGCGGCTCGATGAGGAACGGCTCGGTGGCCTTCGGGTCGTCCGGGTCGAACGCGGGCGCCAGGGGCCCCGCGCCGGTGGGCTTCCACTTGCGCGGCACGCGCTCCAGGCCCACCGGGTAGATGGTCAGCACGCCGTCCTTCCCGATGCGCAGGCGCAGGAAGTTCTTCCAGTCCGGCAGCGCGAGCGACCCGAAGGCTTCATTGGAGTGCGCGCCGAAGAAGTTCACGCACAGCCAGAGGTACACGCCGGTGATGAAGGGGCCCACGAGGAAGCCGCCCACGAACGTGAGGCCACAGGAGAAGAAGAACTTGCCGGCCAGGTGCATCCATCCGTCCGCGCAGTGCGTGCCGTCCGGCGTCAGCACCGGGCAGATGCCCAGCCTGGTCACCGTGAGGTACGTGCCTCCCCAGGCGACGAAGAACGCCGCCACGATGTGCGCGATGCCGTGCAGCCCGCCCAGCAGCGCGCGCCACCTCCCGAGCGCCGCGTCCGCGAGCCCGGTGAGCCCGCCCACCGTCACCAGCCCGAGGATGAGCGTCCACGGCCGGTTGACCATGCTGTTGGCCACCGCCGTCAGCACCTCCGACAGGCGCGACAGGCCCAGCGAACCCACCTCCGCGTAGGCCGCGAGCGCGAGCAGCAGGTACCACAGGCCGGTGATGAGGCCGAACAGCGGGCTGTAGCGGATGAGCCACAGGTTCTTGCGCGCGAGCTTCTTGGAGGTGGCCTCGTCCGGGAAGCTCTTGCGCAGCGTGGAGCCGTCGCGCAGCACGGGCGCCGCGGGCGCGTGCGTGGGGTGCATGAAGGCGCCGCCGCCCCCCGCGGTGATGCGGTGCTGGCCGGTGTCGTCCTCGTGCCGGCGGTAGTGGTGCAGGTCGCCCGCGAGGAACACGCAGATGCGCCGCCCGAGCACCTTCTCCTCCAGGTACTCCAGGTTGTTCTCCAGGTAGCTGCCCTTGTTGCGCCGCGAGGCCGCCGCGAGGATCCAGGCCGGCTCCGCGTTGCAGAGGATGACGCGGTCGGTGGGGCCCATCTGTTCGGCGACGTTGCGGAAGTACTCCACCTGGGGCACGTCGATGTCGCTGTTGAGCTGCACGTCCGTGCCGATGAGCCACCAGTTGTGCGGCAGCTTCAGCGCGAAGTAGCTGCGGCTCTGCCGCGTCCTCCGGCCCGCCACCCAGCGCTGCGCGCAGAACAGCCGCATGAAGGCGGACAGCCCGTCGTACCAGTCGTGGTTGCCGGGGATGACGAACAGGTCCGGGTGGGGTGCCTGCGAGCGGCGCATGGCGGCCTCGTAGGGCTGCACCGTGCGCTCCTCGTAGGTCTCCCGGCTGGCGCCCGGGTAGACCTCGTCGCCACCGAACACCAGCACCCGGCCGCGCGGCGTGATGTGGACCGTCTTGCCGTCCTCCTCCGGGAGCTTCAGCTCCGGCAGCGCCAGCAGGCGCGCCACCGCGTAGGTGGAGTCCCAGCCGTCGCCGATGTCGGAGACGTAGTCGACCCACAGGTCGCCGTCCGCACCGGACTCCTCGGAGTAGTCGAAGTAGGGCGCCTGCGGCCGCACCACCGCTTCGATGAGCCGGTGGTCCGCGCGCGCGCCGAACACCGTCGCCACCACCGCGTCCAGGCCCGTGCGCAGCACCTGGGTGGGATGCAGCCAGCGCACCATGTCCGCGTGCTTCTGGGGCTTGGTGGCGGTGGCGCTGCCCCGCTCGCGCACGAGGTGCGGCGGTGAGGGCAGGGGCCCCGGCTCATCCCAGGGCGCGGGCGTGTCGTCGCGGAGGGCCCCGGAGGGCTTCGTGGGCTCACCCGCCATCGGGGACACCCGGGAGGACGGAAGAGGACGGCAGGGAAGGAGGCGGTGCCAGGGCGGACCGGAGAGCCATGCACCTCTGGCTTAGCATGTCCGCCACGGACTCCTGGAGGGCAGACAGGCATGGTTTCCGTTCCCTGCTGGGACGGTGCTTTGCGAACATGGGGCCATGTCAGACACCCCCCTGAAGGACTTTCCCGTCGTCGTGACCTTCCCGGTGCACTGGGGCGATATGGACGCCTACGGGCACGTGAACAACGTCCGGAGCTTCACCTGGTTCGAGTCCGCGCGCATCGCGTACATGGTGCGCGTGGGGCTGGTGGGACCGTCCGCCGCGGGCGCGGACAAGACGGTGGGAGGGGGCATTGGCCCCATCCTGGCCAACACGCACGCGGACTACGTGCGGCCCGTGGTGTTCCCGGCGAACCTGGTGGTCGGTGCGCGCGTCACGCGCGTGGGCACGTCCTCCATCACCTTCGAGCACGTCGTCGCGGGCGCGGACGATGGGGTCGTCTACACGCGGGGCGGCTCCATCGTGGTGACGCTGCGCTACGCGACGCACGAGAAGGTGCCGGTGCCCCAGGCGATTCGCGCGGCCATCGAGCAGCTGGAGGGGCGCTCGGCCGGCGGCTAGCTGGAGCGGCCTGCCGAGCGTGCTTCGCCGTGCGGTGGAAATCCAAAGGTACGGCTCAGGCGTCCCTGTCGTGCTGTCGTGAGGACTCCATGGTCATCTCCCCCCCTGCCAACCCCCACATCCGCCCCGCGGACAAGGTCGCATCCGGCGTCGAGGCCGATGTCGAGGCCGTGGGCCGCATCGACGCGGTGAAGTCGGTGCTGCGGGTGCTGACACAGACGACGGGCCTGCGGCTGGCGGTGGTGGCTCGCGTGACGCCGGAGTCGTGGACGTGCTGCGCGGTGCTGGACGAGATGAACTTCGGGCTGCGCGTCGGGGACACGCTGGTGGTCGCCACGACGTTCTGCAACACGGTGCGCAACCTGGCGGGGCCGCTGCTCGTCAACCACGCGAGTGAGGATCCCCGCTTCAAGGACCACCCCGCGCCGAAGATGTACGGCATCGAGAGCTACGTCGCGGTGCCGCTGTACCGGCGCACCGGGGAGTTCTTCGGGGTGATGTGCGCGCTGGACGCGAACCCCGCATCCGTCAGCGAGGACAAGCTGGAGGTCTTCCGACACCTGGGCGACCTGGTGGGCCACCAGCTGGAGCAGCAGGAGACGCTGAGCGAGCGCGACTCGCAGTTGCTGGGCGCCCGCGAGGCGTCGCTCCTGCGCGAGCAGTTGATGGGCATCGTGAGCCACGACCTGCGCAACCCGCTCAACGCCATCTCGCTGGCGGCCGCGACGCTGATGCGGCGCACGGACCTGGACGACCGGGCGCGGCGGGGCCTGCGGCGCATCCTGGATTCCTCCGACCGGGCGAACCGGCTCATCCTGGACCTGCTGGACTTCACCCACGTGCGCACGGGCATGGTGTTGCCGGTGAATCCGAAGCCCGTGGACCTGCACGAACTCACGCAGCAGGTGGTGGACGAGGTGCAGCTCACCGCGCAGGGCCGCACGCTGGACCTGGTGTGTGACGGGGATGCGCGGGGGGCGTGGGACCCGGACCGCATCGCGCAGGTGCTCACCAACCTCATCACCAACGCCGTGCAGTACAGCCCGGCGCAGTCGCACATCCTCGTGGAGGCGCGCGGTGAGGCACGGGAGGTGGTGCTGAGCGTGACGAACGCGGGGGCGGTCATCCCGGAGTCCCAGATGCCGTCCCTCTTCGAGCCGATGACCCGGGGCACCACGGAGGGCAGCGAGCGCCGCAGCGTGGGGCTGGGGTTGTTCATCGTGAACCAGATTGCCCGCGCGCACGGAGGCCACGTGGATGTGGTGTCCACGGCGGAGGCTGGCACCACCTTCCGGGTGCACCTGCCACGCGGATAGGGTCGTGGGCTTCGCGGCGCGGTGCTGCGCCCAGACCCTTGATCAGGGCGTCGTGGGCAGGGGCCGCTTGAGCACCACGAGCGCGAGCGTCGTGGCCAGCGTGCCCGCGACGAGCGCCAGGACGTAGGGCCCCAGCGGCGCCACGGCGTTGGGGATGGCGAGCACGAAGACGCCTCCGTGCGGTGCCCTCAGCGCGCAGCCGAAGCCCATGGACACCGCACCCGCGATGGCCGAGCCGAAGACGATGGAGGGGATGACTCGCAGCGGGTCCCGGGCCGCGTAGGGGATGGCGCCCTCGGTGATGAACGCGAGTCCCAGCACCGCCGCCGCCTTGCCCGCCTCGCGCTCCTGGAGCGTGAAGCGGCTCTTCGCCACCACCGTCGCCAGCGCCAGGCCCAGCGGCGGCGTCATGCCCGCCACCATCACCGCCGCCATCGGCGTGAAGGTGCTGGAGCCCAGGAGCCCCACCGCGAAGGCATAGGCCGCCTTGTTGATGGGACCTCCCGTGTCGAACGCCACCATCGCGCCCAGCAGCAGCCCCAGCAGCACCGCGTTCGCTCCGGACATGCCGGTGAGGAAGCGCGTCAGGGCGCCCATCAACGCGGCCACGGGTGCTCCAATCACATACGTCATCAACAGGCCGACGATGAGCGCGGAGAGCAGGGGGATGACGAGCACCGGCTTCAGGCCCTCCAGGTTCGCGGGCAGCCGGATCCGGTCGCGCAGCGTGCGCGCCACGAAGCCCGCGAGGAAGCCCGCCGCGATGCCACCGAGGAAGCCCGCGTTGAGCTGCTGCGCCAGCATGCCCCCGATGAAGCCCGGCGCCAGCCCCGGCCGGTCCGCGATGGAGTACGCCAGGTAGCCCGCCAACGCGGGCACCATCAGCGCGAACGCCGCGTCACCAATGCCCTTCAGCGCCGCGGGCAGCGTGCCGGGCTGCTTGTACGCGTCGATGCCGAAGACGAACGACAACGCCAGCAGCAGCCCGCCCGCGACCACGAAGGGCAGCATGAACGACACGCCCGTGAGCAGGTGCTTGTAGGCGCCCGCGGGCTCGGCCTTCACGCCCGCGCCGGTGGGGAGCGCGGAAGCGGGACGGGCGGTGTCCGCGGGCTCGGGGAGCGCGAGCGCCTGTTCCACCACGCGGTCCGCCTGCTTCAGCGCTTCACCCACGGAGGTCTGGAGCAGGCGCTTGCCGGCGAAGCGCTCCGTGGAGACGTGCGTGTCCGCGCCGATGATGACCGCGTCCGCCTGCGCGATCTCCTCCGGGGTCAGCGTGTTCTTCGCGCCCACGGAGCCCTGCGTCTCCACGCGGATGGCATAGCCCTTCGCCCGGGCCGCGCGCGTGAGGGCCTCCGCCGCCATGAAGGTGTGCGCGATGCCCGTGGGACAGGCGGTCACGGCGACCAGCGTTCCGGCGGGCGTGGAGGAGGGAGGCGTGCGCAGGGGCTCCGCGCCAGGTTCGGCGCGGCGCGGCGCATCCGAGCGGGTCGGGGGCGAGGAGTCGGTCAACAGCCCGTGGGGCCGTGGGAAGGAGACCCCCGTGGACGTGTCTGCCCGGCGTGAGGCTCCTGGCGTGGACGCGGGCGTCCGTGAGGGCTCGGACTGGCGCGGTGCTCCTGCGAGGGTCGAGGCGCGGGAGGAGGCGGTGGAAGCGCCCGGATCCTGCTCACCCTGGCGCGGTGCTCCCGCCGAGGCACGGGCTGAGCCAGAGGCGGCGCTCGGAGCCTGCTCACCCTGGCGCGGCGCTCCCGCGAGGGGCGGTGGGGTGCGTGCCGGCCCGGTGCCCGGAGCCTGTTCACCCTGGCGCGGTGCCCCCGCGAGGGGCGGTGGGGTGCGTGCCGGCCCGGTGCCCGGAGCCTGCTCACCCTGGCGCGGTGCTCCCGCGAGGGGCAGCGGGGCCTCTCCGTGGTGTGGCTCCGTGCCCGCGCGGAGCGCGTCCTGCGACGTGGCCGCCCCGGCTTCGGTGGCGGCCGCCGTGCGGTGCAGCGTGGCGCGCGCCACGGCCTCGTCGATGATGCGCTCGGTGTCGCGGATGGCCACCGCCGTGGAGGTGCGGACGAGCGGCTTGCCGTGGAAGCGCGACTCGTCCACGGTGATGTCCGTTGCGAGGATGACCGCGTCCGCCTGCGCCACCGCCTGCTCCTCGAGCGGCGTGCGCACGCCCTCACCGCCCTGCGTCTCCACCGTCAGGTCGTGCCCCTTGAGGTCCGCCACGCGGCGCAGCGCCTCGGCGGCCATGAAGGTATGCGCGATGCCCGTGGGACAGGCGGTGACCGCCACCAGTTTCGCCATCGTCGTCGTGTCCTTGTCGTGCCCGTCGTCTCAGGCGTTGCCCAGCGGATGCAACCGCACCGCGCCCACCAATGCCGCCACGCGCTCCGGTGTCGGCGGCACCGGGCCCACCCGCGCGAGCTTCCCCGCCGCGAAGGCCGTGCCCCTCCGGGCGCACGTCTCCAGGTCATTCCCATCCAGCCGCGCCGCCAGCACGCCCGCCACCAGCGCATCCCCCGCGCCCACCGTGCTCGCCACCTCCACCGGTGGCGAC
>NZ_RAWB01000470.1 GCF_003612055.1 Corallococcus llansteffanensis | reverse complement strand
CGCCTATATAGGGGGCCCGCCGCCCCATCCGGCCTCCCGGGCCGTCCACGAGGGTGCGCGCCGCACGTCGTCCCAGAGGAGTTTCCGGTCCATGGCGTCCCTTCGAGACATCCGCAAGCGCATCCGCTCGGTGAAGAACACGCGGCAGATCACCAAGGCGATGAAGATGGTCTCCGCCGCGAAGCTGCGAAAGGCGCAGGACGCCATCCTCGCCGCCCGCCCCTACGCGCAGACGCTGGAGCAGATCATCTCCGAGCTGGCGCTGCGCTCCGCCGACCAGGAGCTGGCGCACCCGCTGCTGGCCAGCCGCCCGGTGCGCCGCGTGGAGCTGCTGCTGCTCACGTCCGACCGTGGCCTCGCCGGCGGCTTCAACTCCAACGTCATCCGCCGCGCCAACCGCTTCCTGTACGAGAACACCAACCTCCAGGTGCGCGTCTCGACGGTGGGCCGCAAGGGCCATGACTTCTTCCGCAACCGCGGCCAGTCCATCCGCAAGGACTTCGCCGGCCTGTACGCGGGGCTGAACTACCGCTCCGCCGCCAACGTCGCCGAGGAGCTGACCGCCGCGTTCCTCAACGACGAGGTGGACGCCGTCTACGTCGTCTACAACGAGTTCATCTCCGCCATCAGCCAGAACGTCGTCGTGTCGCAGCTGCTGCCCCTGCAGCCCGCCGCCGCGAAGGCCGCCGCCACGCCCACGCCGGAGACGGCGGCCGCGGCGCCCGCGCTGGTGGACTTCAAGTACGAGCCCTCCCGCCAGGCCGTGCTGGACCGGCTGGTGCCCCAGGCCGTCAACATCAAGGTCTACCGGGCGCTGCTGGAGAGCGTGGCCAGCGAGCAGGGCGCGCGCATGAGCGCCATGGAGAACGCGACCAACAACGCCACGGACATGATCTCCAGCTACACCCTGCTCTACAACCGCACCCGCCAGGCGGTCATCACCAAGGAGCTGATGGAGATCGTCTCCGGCGCCGAGGCCCTCAAGTAGTCCGCCCGGCCAGCGGCCCGTTGGACCCCCCGGGGGCCCGCTCGCGCGTCACAGCGCGGGTCGGGCCCTTCGTCGTTTCCCCCCGGCCGCCAGGCGGGCAGGGGAGGTGGGTCGGACGAAAGGATGCAGCGGGGGACTGGCGCTGGGGACACCGCTCCGCTAAGCGGGACTTACGCGCGCGGACCCGGGAGGCTTGACCCTGCCGGGGGGCCCCCGGTAAAGGGGGCGCGCCCACACCCCTTCTCTTGGGGTTGATTTCCTGACGGGCGGCGGCGTCCCGGCCGCTCGCCATACGAGACAAGGCAGAGGATTCCATGAGCGCTCAAGTTCCGACGACTGGCAAGGTCACGCAGGTTCTCGGCCCCGTGGTCGACGTGGAGTTCCCGCCCGGCGGGCTCCCGGAAGTCTACTCGGCCCTGAAGATCACCAACCCCAACCTGGGCGCCGAGCAGGACAACCTCACGGTGGAAGTGGCTCAGCACCTGGGTGAGAACACGGTGCGCTGCATCGCCATGGACTCCACCGAGGGCCTGGGCCGCGGCATGCAGGTGCGCAACACGGGCGCCCCCATCCAGGTGCCGGTGGGCAAGGCCACCCTGGGCCGCATCATGAACGTCACCGGCGACCCGGTGGACGAGATGGGCCCGGTGAAGGCCACCGAGTACTGGCCCATCCACCGCGCGCCCCCCGCGTTCACGGACCAGGACGTGCGCGTGCAGATGTTCGAGACCGGCATCAAGGTCATCGACCTGCTCGCCCCCTACACCCGAGGCGGGAAGATCGGCCTGTTCGGCGGCGCCGGCGTGGGCAAGACGGTGCTCCTGCAGGAGCTCATCCGCAACGTGGCCGTGGAGCGCGGTGGCTTCTCCGTGTTCGCCGGCGTGGGCGAGCGCACCCGCGAGGGCAACGACCTGTACCACGAGATGCAGGAGACGAACGTCATCCAGACGGAGAACCTGGAGGCCAGCCAGGCCGTCCTCGTCTACGGCCAGATGAACGAGCCGCCCGGCGCCCGCGCCCGCGTGGCCCTCTCCGCGCTCACCATGGCCGAGTACTTCCGCGACGTGGAGGGCCGTGACGTGCTCCTCTTCGTGGACAACATCTTCCGCTTCACCCAGGCCGGCTCGGAAGTGTCCGCCCTCCTGGGCCGCATCCCGAGCGCCGTGGGTTACCAGCCCACGCTCGCCACGGAGATGGGCGGCCTGCAGGAGCGCATCACCTCCACCACGAAGGGCTCCATCACGTCCGTGCAGGCCATCTACGTGCCCGCCGACGACCTGACGGACCCCGCGCCCGCCACCGCGTTCGCCCACCTGGACGCGACCACGGTGCTCAACCGCGCCATCGCGGAGCTCGCCATCTTCCCGGCCGTGGATCCGCTGGACTCCACCAGCCGCATCCTGTCCGCGGACGTCCTTGGCGCGGAGCACTACGCCGTGGCCCGCCGCGTCCAGGGCATCCTGCAGCGCTACAAGGAGCTCCAGGACATCATCGCCATCCTCGGCATGGACGAGCTGTCGGAAGAGGACAAGCTGTCCGTGGCGCGCGCCCGGAAGATCCAGCGCTTCCTGTCGCAGCCGTTCTTCGTCGCCAAGGTCTTCACCGGCAAGGATGGCCGCTACGTGAAGCTGGCGGACACCATCCGCGGCTTCAAGGAGATCGCGGACGGCAAGCACGACGACATCCCGGAGAGCGCCTTCTACATGACGGGCGACATCAACGAGGTCATCGAGAACGCCCGCAAGCTGGCGGCCGCGTAAGGCCGTCGGGAACCTGCCCCATGCGCCTGACCGCCGCGCTCGCCCTGATGCTCTGCTGTGTCGCGCCCTCCGCCCTGGCGGAGGAGCGTGGCAGCCGGGCACGGGTGAGCGCGAACGGGCTCTACAGCGTGCGCATGGTGGACACGGGTGTGGGGCAGTGCCGGCTGGAGATGCTCAAGGAGAACGGGCCCCTCTGGTCGGCGAACGTGTGCGTGGGGACGGTGGACGACCTGTACTTCGCGTCCAACGACGGTGAGAAGGTCTGGGTGCTCTACCCGCTGGTGGAGAAGGGCAAGCCGCCCGCCGGCAAGAAGAAGCGGGGCAGCGGCCTGTCCTGGGCGCGGGTGATGGTGGCGGCCCAGTTCGACCGCACCGGGCAGAAGCTCCAGGAGAAGCGGCTGACGGAGCTGATGACGACGAAGCAGCTCCCCGAGGTGCGGCAGATGGCCCACCACCTGAAGTGGCTGGAAGGCACGCTGGGCATCCCGGGCAAGGGCCCCCGCCTGACGGACGCCGGGGTGGTGGAGTTCGAGCCGGTGGGCGCGAAGACCCAGCGGCTGACTTTCTGATGCGGTAGCACGAGGACCTTCATGGCCAAGCTGAGTGTCGAGATCGTCACCCCCGAGAAGCGCATCCTGTCCGTGCAGGCCGACGAGGCCATCGTGCCGGGCGGAGAGGGCCTGTTCGGCGTGCGGCCCGGCCACACGCCGTTCCTGTCGCTGGTGGAGCCGGGCACGCTGACCCTCATCGAGGGCGGCCGCCAGGACAAGTACTTCATCGCCGGCGGCTTCGTGGAGGTCAGCAACGACAAGGTGCTGGTGCTGGCGGACGCCGCCGAGCCCATCAACGGCATCGACGTCGCGGGCGCCCGCCGCCGCATGGCGGAGGCCGAGGCGCGGCTCAAGGACCTGAGCGCCGCGGACGCACGCTACGCGCTGGAGCAGGCCGCGGTGCGCCGCGAGGCCGCGCGCATCGGCGCCGCCGAGACCCGCTGAGCGCGAACCTCCTGTCGTGACCCGGAAGGGTGGAGCCCGAAGCCCCGTGACACCGGGGGCCGGCGCTCCACCCTTTTCCGCGTTCAGGGCCTCTGGGCGGCATGATGCGGCTTCAAGCCATGAGCCCTCCCGTCACCCCCCTGCTGGAGCTGTTCCACCGCATCGCGGATCCCCCGTCCGCGACCGCGCGCCTCTTCGTCACCGACCACGCGCTGGAAGACCGCGTGCGCTTCCGCAACGTCGCCTTCGAAGAGGCGGAGGCGGACTGGCGCGCGAGAGGCGGCCACACGACCCCGGCGCTCTGGGATGGCACGCGGCTGCACCAGGGCGCCGAAGCGGTGGTGGCGCGGCTGCTCGCGGTGGTCAACCTGGGCCGCGACGATTCGTGAGCTTCACGCGCGTGCGCCGCGCGCTTCGCGTGATCGACGTGAAGTCGCGCGCGTCAAGGTGAACACCTGAGCCCGTGGGCTCCGCACGCGCACGGCGCCTTGCGCACCCACGCGCGGCCACCCGTGCGTCCCTTTCGGTCCATGCGCAGCATCCGGAGTTGGACATGGAGGCGGGCTCGCATACGTCATCGGGGGCGCCTGCTTGCTGAAACGCGGCGGGATGCGATAGCTACCGCGCCCCCGGTTGCGCCGCGTTGACGGCGGAGGAGGCGGAAAGTGTCGACGCGCGCGGTGCAACCCGGAGGGACCTCTCCTGTCCATGGCTCCACCGAACCCGCTCCGCGCACGTCAAGGCCCCATGATCGAAACGCTGTCGCTTCGCGCGCCCACGCAGCGTTCATCTCGGTGCTCGTCCTTGCCTGAGGCTCGGGTAGTCTCCGCCCTTCCGATGCCGCTGACTCCCGCAGATCGCCAGGACAGGTTCCATGCGGCGTTTCTCGGACTCGCCATCGGCGATGCGCTCGGCTTTCCGCTGAGGGGCATCCCGCCGGCGAGCCTGACCCGCCTGCCCGGGCTCGCGGAGGACTTCGCGCCCCGCCCGCGCGGCAAGTACGCCAAGGGCCAGTTCAGCGACGACACGCAGTTGCTGCTCGCCGCCGCGGAGAGCGTCATCCGCGAGGGCAAGGTGGAGGGCCGCAGCGCCGCGGCGCACCTGGCGTGGCTGTGGCAGGAGGGCATCATCCTCCAGCCGCCGCGCAGCCTGTCGGAGTCGCTGCAGCGGCTGGCGGGCGGCACGCCGTGGATGAGCGCGGGCGCGCCGCTGGGCATCCGCTGCCCGTCGGTGCTCAGCCGCGCGCTGGTGGTGGGCCTCTTCGAGAGCGGCCAGCGCGCGCGCCTGCCGCATGACGCGGGCGTGCTCACCGTCGTGACGCACAAGGATCCGGTCTGCGCCGCGGCCGCCGCCGCGTTCGCGCAGGCCGTGGCGCTGGGCATGGAGGAGGAGGCCCTCACGCCCGCGGCCTTCTGCGACGCCCTGGCGCTGGCCGCCGCGGTGCACGACAAGGCGCTGGCGGAGGAGATCCGCCACCTGCCGCGCCTGCTCACCTGGGACACCCAGCGCGCGCTCAACCAGCTGCGCAAGGTGGGCGTGCCCCCCAGTGAGCTCAAGGGCGTGGACGGCCTGCCGGCCCACGTGGTGCCGGTGCTGCTCACCTCGCTGTACGCGACGCTGAAGGTGCCGCACGACTTCCGCCAGGCCGTCATCCTCACGCTGCGCTGCGGCGGCGAGGCGGACGTGGCCGCGGCCCTCACCGGGGCGCTGCTGGGCGCGCACCTGGGCACGCGCGCCCTGCCGGCCCGCCTGCGCAAGCAGGTGCTGTACGCGGAGAACCTGGTGGACACCGCGGACCGGCTGTTCCGGGCCCGACAGGTGCGCGAGACGCTGGCCACGGCGATCGCCCACCAGCACCGCCGCCGGTAGCGCTCGTCTGCTTCCGGGACCCGTTCCTCCTCGGGGGACGGGGGTAGCAGGCAGGCAGCCGAACACGAAAGGGGTGTGCGCCGGGACTTCTCCCGCCCACCCTTCCTGACCACCTTGAGGGACAGAACAGGGGTGGACGGGATGCCGGTCAGGCGTCCGACGGTCCTTCCCTGGGCCCACCAAGTCGGAGGCACGGTCGTGGACCTCGAATCGGAACGCCTGGAGCGCACGCAGCTGGAGACGCTCTCCACCTCGGAACTCATCCGGCATGCCTTGTCGGAAACCCGCCTGCTCGTGAAGGCGGAGGTGATGCACGCGAAGAAGGAGCTGAAGCAGGAGCTCCAGGCCGCCAAGACCGCGGGCATCCTCCTGGGCGCGGGGGCCGTGCTGGCCCTCACCTCGCTGGCGGTGCTCTTCGTCGCGCTGGGGCTGGCGCTCCCCCTGGGGGCCGCGGTGGGCGTGCTCATCGTGGGCGCGGTGCTGTTGGCGGTGGCGGGCCTGCTGCTGTTCCTGGGCACGAAGCGGGTGCCCAAGAAGGCCATGCCCCACACCCAGGAGCGTCTGAAGGCGGACTTCAAGATGACCCGGGAGACGCTGCAATGAGCCAGGCCCCCGATACCGAAGCGCACGGCGAGCACGCCATCACCCGCCACATGGGCGACCGCGAACAGGTGGAGCAGACCGCGGACCGCATCCGCGACGAGCTGCTGCTGACGCTGGAGGAGCTGGACCGGCGCCGCGACCGCGCCATGGACATGCGCTACCACGTCAACCAGCACCGCGACCTGCTCGTCACCGTGGGCGCCGCCGCGCTGATGGTGGTGGGCGTGGGCGTGGGCGTGGCCATCTACCGCTCCCGCCACTACGACGAGCGCGTCCGCCGCCGGCGCCGCAAGGCCCTGGAGCGAGCGTGGGCCCACCCGGAGCGCGTGGCCACCAGCGTGGAGGACAAGCCCCTGGGCGCGGAGCTGGGCCGCAAGCTGGTGATGATCTTCGCCACCACGCTCGCCACCGCCGTGGCCCGCAACTCCATGCAGACCCTGGTGCCCTCGCGCACCGGCCCCAAGGTGCCTGAGAACGCTGATAAGAAATAGTGAAGGCGTAAAATTCGCGCATAAAGCATGCTGATGGGCATGACGGACCTGCTCTATGCGCGTGCGCAGATGGGGTTGTCGCTGGCGTTCCACATCGTGTTCGCGGCGGCGGGCGTGGCGTTGCCAGTGTTGATGGTGCTGAGCGACTGGATGCACCGGCGGACGGGGGACGGCGACTACCGCAAGCTCAGCGAGAAGCTGGCCAAGGGCACCGCCATCCTGTTCGCGGTGGGCGCGGTGAGCGGCACGGTGCTCTCGTTCGAGCTGGGACTCTTGTGGCCGGAGTTCATGGGCCGCTACGGGGAAGTGATTGGCCTGCCCTTCAGCCTGGAGGGCGTGGCCTTCTTCACCGAGGCCATCTTCCTGGGCATCTACCTGTACGGCCGCGAGCGGGTGTCGCCGGGCCTGCACCTGTTCAGCGGCGTGATGGTGGCGGTGAGCGGCGCGGCCAGCGCCTTCTTCGTCACGCTGGTGAACACGTTCATGAACAACCCGTCCGGCTTCACGCCCACGGCGTCGGGGCCCACGGACGTGCAGCCGCTGGTGGCGATGTTCAGCCCCGGCTGGCAGTACCAGACGGCGCACGTGCTCTTGTCCTGCTACCAGGCCAGCGCGTTCGCGATGGCGGGCATCCACGCCTTCATCCTGCTGAAGCACCCGGGGGCGGCCTTCCACAAGAAGGCGCTGTCCATCGCGCTGCCGCTCGCGTGTGTCACCGCGCTCCTGCAGCCGCTGGTGGGGGACCTGTCCGCGAAGCACGTCGCGAAGGCGCAGCCGGTGAAGCTGGCCGCGATGGAGGGGCACTTCGACACGCAGGTGGGCGCGCCCCTCAAGCTGGGCGGACTGCCGGACGTGGAGACGCGGACGGTGTCGGGCGCCATCGACGTGCCGAAGGGGCTCTCCATCCTGGCGTTTGGTGATCCGGACGCGGAGGTGAAGGGGCTGAATGACTTCCCCCGCGACACCTGGCCCCCGGTGGCGAAAGTCCATGTGGCCTTCCAGGTGATGGTGGGCACGGGCAGCCTGATGGCGCTGCTCGCGCTGGTGACGCTGTGGCGCCGGTGGCGGGGCCGGGCGTGGCCGCACGGGCGGGGGA
>NZ_RAWB01000046.1 GCF_003612055.1 Corallococcus llansteffanensis | reverse complement strand
CTCCTGGGCTACCTGGCCCCCTACCGCCGGCTGCTGCTCGCGGGAACGCTGGCCTCGCTCACCGCCGCGGGCGCCACCGCCGCGTATGCGTGGATCGTCGGGCCCCTGCTGCGCGCCGTCCTCACCGGCGCCCCCGTCTCCGTCGCGGGGATGACCCTGTCGCCGGAGGCGCTGCTGTCCCGCCTCCCCCTGCTCGTGGTCGCCGTGGCCCTGGTGAAGGCCACCGCGCAGTTCCTTCAGGGGGGCCTGATGCAGCGGCTGGGCCAGCGCGTGATGGCCGATCTGCGGGGCTTCCTCTACGGCCGCCTGCTTGCCCAGCCTCCCGCGTTCTTCGAACAGCGTCACTCGGGAGAGCTGGTGGCGCGCTTCACCTCGGATGTTCCGTTGGTGGAGTTCTCCGTCACCCAGGCGTTGTCATCGTACGTCAGGGATGGGCTGCAGATCGTCGCACTGCTGGCCACGTGCTTCCTCATCGACGCGAAACTGTTTCTCTTCACGTTCGTCGTGGTGCCGGTGACCGTGCTGCCGGTCAACCGCTTCGCGCGCTCCCTGAAGAAGGTCGCCACGCGCTCGCAGGCGAGCCTGGGAGCGCTCAGCGCCATCACCGCCGAGCAGCTCCAGAACCTGCCCGTGGTGCAGGCGTACGGGACGGTGCCGCGCGCGCTGGAGTCCTTCGACGCGGAAGCCGACGCGTACCTGGGCGAGATGCGCCGCTCCCTCTTCATCCGCGGCGCGTTCAGCCCCACGGTGGAGCTCCTGGGCATCGTGGGCGTGGCGGCGGCGGTGGCGTGGGGCGCGAGAGCGGTGTCGCTGGATCCGACGCTCGCCGGACGGCTGCTCTCCTTCATGGCGGCGGCGCTGCTGCTCTACCAGCCGGTGAAGTCGCTGAGCGGCACGCTGTCCCAGGTGCTCACGGGGCTGGCGGCGGCGGAGCGGCTGTTCGCGCTCGCGGACGCGCCGGTGCCGCCGGACGTGGGTGACGAGGCCCGCCCGCTGTCGCGCGCGCTGGAGCTGTCCGGCGTGCGCGCCACCTACGCGGACGGCCGCGAGGCCCTCCAGGGCGTGGACCTGACGGTGCCCGCGGGCGCGCGCGTGGCGCTGGTGGGGCCTTCAGGCGCGGGCAAGACGACCCTCTTCTCCGTGCTGCTGGGCTTCCTGCCCCCGAGCGGCGGCGAGGTGAAGTGGGACGGCGTGCCCCTGTCGTCGCTCAAGTCCTCCAGCGTGCGCGGGCAGGTGGCCTGGGTGCCCCAGGAGCCGGTGCTCTTCTCCGGCACCGTGCGCCACAACCTGCGCCTGGGGCAGCCGGACGCGCCGGATGAAGCGCTGTGGGAGGCGCTGCGGCTGGCGCACGCGGAGGACTTCGTGCGCGCGCTGCCCGGCGGCCTGGACGAACCCGTGGGCGAGAGAGGCGGCCGGCTCTCCGGAGGCCAGCGCCAGCGCATCGCCCTGGCGCGCGCCTTCCTGTGCCGCCCGTCGCTGCTGCTCCTGGACGAGCCCACCAGCGCCCTGGATGCCACCAGCGAGGCGGCGGTGGGCGCGGGGCTCGCGGCGCTGATGAAGGGCCGCACGGTGCTCGTCATCGCCCACCGGCTGGCCACCGTGCGCGACGCGGACCTCATCGCCGTGGTGGAGGGCGGCCGGGTGGTGGAGTCCGGCACCCACGCGGAGCTGCTCGCGCGAAGGGGCCGCTACGCCCGACTCCTGGGCGAGGGCGCTGTCGCGGCCTGAACACCGCGCGGCCCCCCGAGCCCCTCGCTCCGGCCTCCTTCGCCACGGACTGTTCAGTCCCAGGGTGCGACCTGGACCGGAGTCCCACCGCGCCCTGGCGGACGATGCGCGACCCTGGGGCCGTGCCCCACTGCCCACGCCCTTCCCGCGGCCTTGCGCGGGTGGGCCTGCCCTGCCAGCCTGCGGCGCCGTCCCATGCGTCCGACGCCGCCCCGCGAACGAGAGCCGCTGTCACTCGACGCGCTCCTCATCGTCCCCGCCCTGCTGCTGGCCGGGGGCGCGTGCGTCGCGGTGGTCGCCCGCCACTTCGCGCTGGCCGCCGCGGCCACCGTCACCCTCGTGCTCGTCCCGCTCGTCTTCCGCTTGTGGACGCGCACCTGGTACCGCGGCCTCGTGCTGCGCGGGCTGGGCCTGTTCATCGCCGGCATGCACCTGCCCATGCTCGTCAGCGGCGCGCTCGCCTACGGTCGCATCGGGTGTGAGCCCGCGGACTGCGGCCAGACGATCCTGCTCGGCATCATCCTCGCACCCGTGTCCGGCGCTCTCAGCAGTGTCCTCTACTGGCTCGTGGGTCGTCCTCCCGTCTGAATTACCGGGGAAGCCAGGGAGCCTATTCTTACTGGAAATGCTTGTTCCAGTCAGACCACACCTCGCGCCCGGCATGTTCGTGGCGTTGGCCGTTCCCGCCACGGTGTGCGTGCTGGGCTGCACGCTGCCCATGTTCCTGGGAGGCCCGCCCGGACTCGTGAGCGTGGTGGCCTCCGCGGGCCCCTTCGCGCTGCTGGTGGGGCTGGCGCTGGTGGTGGAGGTGCCGCTGCTGACGTGGGCGGCGGGCTCCACGCTGCTGGGGCGGGCGGTGCCCCTGGCGGTGATGGTGGGCATGGCGACGGTGCCGTGGACGCTGGGGCTCCTGGGCACGGAGGTGCTGCTGGAGCGGATGCAGGCGGCGCTGCCGCTGGTGGGCGCGGAGGACGCGGGCGTCGCGCTGACGGCGGGCATGGGCAAGGCGATGGCGCCCCGGCTCCTGGGCGCGTGGACGAGCGCGGTGCTGCTGGGCTCGCTGTCGGTGGCGCTGGGGGTGGCGCGCTTCAGCCACGCGAGCATCAGCCGGGGCACGCGGCGCGGGCTGCTCTTGGGCAGCCTGGTGTCGGCGGCGCTCGCGGGCATGGCGCTGGTGGGCGCGCTGGAGGCACACCACCTGTTCACGCTGCTGTCCCGGCTGTCGCGGGCCCCCGGCGCGCTGCGGCCGGACCTGATGGCGGAGGGCATGGCGCAGGCGGCGCGGCTGCGCACGGTGCGCTGGAGCTGCCTGGGCTGCCTGACGGTGCTGGCCTTCACCTGGCTGACGTACCGCGCGCGGGAGGCCCGGCGCGCGCCCACGCTGGAGTGGGCCGGCAGCCTGGTGCTCACCATCGCGGTGGTCGGGCTGCTGGTGCTGGACGCGCACCCGCTTCACACCACGCTGGGCCCGGAGCGTGTCACCGCGGGCGATGAGAGCGGGCTGCCCGCCCCGGTGCCTGGCGACGCGGACGCGTCACTCGTGCTGGGAAGGCGCTCGCCCGCGCGCGTCAGCTGCCGCGCATCAGCACGAAGAGCATGATGATGGCCACCACGAAGGCCACGCCGAAGACGGCCACCAGCACCAGCCCTTCCGAGCGGCGCACCACCGGGGGCAGCACCTCGTTGGGCAGCGCCTCGCCGTAGCGCAGCACCGGCTCCGGCGGCGCCTCCGGCTCCGGCGTCAGCGCCGGCTCTGGCGCGGCGGAGACGGCCACGGCCACCCGAGGCGGCGGCGGCATCACGGGCGCGAAGGCCACGTTCCGCCCGAGCGGCTCCGGCGCCACGATGCTGGACATCTCCAGCCCCTCGCGCGCCAGCGCCAGCACGCGCTGCATGTGGAGGATGTAGCGGTCCTGCCCCGCGTAGGTGGCCAGCGCCTGCGCGGCGCGCACCAGTCGTTGGGGCACGAGCTCCGGATCCGCGCGCACCTCCGTGGACACCGGCGGCCTGCGCGCCTCGCCGGACTCCACCCGCCCGGTGCGCACGCCCTGGCCGCTGGCCCAGATGCAGTGCTCGTCCAGCAGCGTGAGCTCCTGGCGCCGGACGCGGCCCTCGTCGTCCACCAGCGACAGCAGCTCCGCGCCCTGGGGGCTCAGGTGCCAGACGGTGCGCAGGCCGTTCTCACCCGGAGGTCCCTCCACCGCTCGCGCCCGATAGAGTTCCTGCATCGCGGACTTCAGGGTGTCGGACGAGGTTTCCACGGCCATGAATGGCGCACAGTAGGGGCGCCCGGCCGGAAACGGAAGCCAGCCCGTCCCCGGCCCGGCTGCCCCCCGACACCGTCCATGCAAGGGCGCGAATGGCCCGTGCGCGGACCCCTGGCTTGTGTCTACCGTCCACCCCACGATGAGCCGTTCCAAAGACCGAGGCCCCGACTTCGTCCGTCAGTTCGAGGGTGTACAGACGCTCGACGGATTGCTGGAGCTGGCTGGCAGTCCCTGTGACACCGCCGAGGTGCTCGAGCGCATGCGCGAGGCGCGCGCGGAAGGCGACTCCTCCAGCGACGTCATCCCCACCCTCTTCGCCGAGGAGCCCCGCTTCAAGGACCCGGAGCTGGCGCGCCGGCTGTACCAGAACCTGCTGGGCCTCTGGGACCTCGTGCAGGAGGGCAAGGCGGTGCGGCTGGAGGAGGACGAGGGCCCCCGCCCGCCCCGGCCGAAGAAGGAGCGGCTGCAACCGCCCGCGCCCTTCCACCCGGGCGAGCCTTCGAGCGAATTCGTGGAGGCCGCCTGGCGTTATCTGGAGGACGACGACAAGGCGCGCACGCGGCTGATGCATGCCTACGAGAACCGGCAGGATGGCCTGCTGGGTGCGCTTGACGCCGCAGGCCTCACGGACGAAGGTTACGGAGTCGCCCGGCACCTGCTCTTCGAGCTGCACGCCATGCTGGAGCTGGGCTGGCCGCCGGGGCTGACGGCCGCGGAGCCAGCGGCCCTGGACAGGGATTCGGATGCGCCGCCCGCGCCGGACACCCTGCAGGCCTACGTGACGGAAGCGTTGTTCGAGGCGGAGCATGACGAGGAGCACCCCCTCGCTCCCGAGGAGCTGGCGCAGGTGCGCACCCTCGTCCGGCGGGGACTGGCGGCGCTGTGGCGCGCCCGCAAGGGGAGATGAAGATGGGTCGAGACGACAACGACGGTGGTGGCTTCACCGGCAAGCGCAACAAGTCCTACCGCGAGCTGGACGCGCAGCGGGGCAAGAGCAAGTACCACTCTCGCCAGGACGACCCGGCGCAGCAGAAGCTGGAGCGCAGCGCCAGCTACCAGAAATACAAGACGGCCGCGGACGCCCTCTTCACCGGCGGGGAGCTGCCGGAAGGGCTCGCCAAGACGTTCGACCCTGAAGGCAAGCGCAAGGCCCAGAAGGCCGCCCTCCAGAAGGTGCAGGACTCGGAGACGCGCGCGGACTGGGTGAAGGGCGTGGTGGAGTACCTGGAGAAGTACCCGGAGCTGCCCGAGGACGCGTACTTCCTCGACAGCCTGCTGGACCACCCGCGCGACCGCATCGTCGACCAGGCGCTGGCGAAGCTGGAGGCGCTCCAGGAGGCGGGCACGCTCCAGAAGAAGGTGCCCAAGAGCCTGGATCAGCGCCTGAAGTCCATCGAGCTCACCGGCCTGGACCCCGACATGCAGGGCCGCGCGAAGACGCTGCGCGAGAAGCTGCGCGCCTGAGCCGTCAGCGCGCGCGGGACTGGTGGAGCAGCACCACCGCGCGCCGGCCCTCGTCGCCGGCCCGGTGCGTGAGCCGCAGCTCTTCTCCGGGCCGCGTGTAGACGCCGGCCTCGTCGCCGCGCTTCCACCCGGCCTTGCCCAGCGCGTCGTCGTAGAACGCCTGCACCTGCGCGCCGGACAGGGGCACCTGGAAGGACAGCGTGCGCGAGCCCTCCGTGTTGACGCGCAGCGCGCCCTGCGCCCCTGGGGGCAGCGGCGCGAAGTCATTCTCCGTGCCGGGCGCGCGCGCCAGGGCGTGGTTGGCCTCGCCCAGGTACAGCGTGGTGGTGCCGTCCGGCTGCGCCATCAGGATGACCGTGTAGGTGATGCGGCGGCGCGGATCCACCGCGGTGAGCATGGCCGCGTTGTTCGCCAGCTGCGGCTGCTCCTTGCCGGGTGGCACGTAGAGCCCGCCGTCCCGGAACGCATCCGCGAAGCGCTGCACCAGCTCCCGCGCGGACTCCTTCACGTGCACCGCGCGCAGCGCCACCGGTATGCCGCCCGCCTCGACAATGTCGTTGGACTCCACGTACTCCAGCACCTGGAGCCTGGGCCACGCGAAGCGCGGCGGCTCCGGCGGTGTCCCGGCGTCGGGGGCCGAAGCCGGGGCCCGGGGCTTCGGCTGCGCCAGCACCGGCGACGCCAGCACCAACACCCCGCCGAGCAGCGCGGACACGGCCCGGCGGCTCAATGCGGCACGCCTCCCAGCCACTTCCCCTGCCGGGGCGTGTCGTAGGTGGGGCCACCCGGAGGCACCAGGAAGGGCGTCACCTCCCAGCGCGGCTGTCCGCCCGCGTGCGTGGCGCCGAGGTTCTCCTCGTAGTTGTCCTCCTCGCCCCGGAAGCTCATGAAGAACTGGCTCTCGTCGATGGCGACGGTCGCGCCCACGACCCCCGCCAGCGCGGTGCCCGCGTTACCCGCGCCGCCGTTGGCCTGGTACACGCCCTCCGCCCACTGGTAGTAATCCGTGTTCTGGCAGCGCACGGCGTTGTTGATGTTGAGCGCGCACGAGCGACCTTCGGCCAGGCTCGACAGGCCCCAGTCGTCCAGCAGCATCGCGAAGCGGCCGTCGCACACCCCGTCGTTGCCCGCGCGGCCCGCGGCGCACACGGTGAACGGCCGCGTGGCGCGACGGGTGGACACGCGGAAGAACTCCGGCCGCATGAACTCACCGATGCGCGAGGCCTGCATCGACGACCACGCCTGGCAGGAGATGCCCTCCGCCTCGAAGTTCATGTTCGACAGCGGAGCGATGCCGGCCGTGGTGATGCCTTCGATGCCCGCGCCCCCGGGCAGGTTCGGCTGGCAGGTCACCTGGATGGGCCGGGCGCGCGCCATGGCGAGCTGGATGGTCATCCCGCCGCGGTCCTGGCTGGAGCGCCCGTCGAAGTCCCGGTAGCGCCCCGCCGCCTCGGCGGCCGCCTGGGCGATGGGCAGGTCGCGCTGCCACACGCCGTTGGCCGGGTCGTGCTGCACGTGGCCCGTGGCCTCCCAGAGCGCGAAGTTCGCCGCCTCCTGCACCTTCAGCGTCAGCGCACCCACCTCCGCGAAGTAGATGCCGAACATCAGGATGGTGACGAACACCATCAGCCCCAGCGCCGTCTCCACCAGCGCCTGTCCCCGCCGTACCGCCGTGCGCGTGCGCATGGGGGTCAGTACCTCGCGCCCGTGGAGCTACCGCCCCGGAAGCCCGCCGCGTCCAACTGGCGCAGCGCGGCCGCGTGCTCGGTGAAGCCCGCGGCGGACAGGCTGCCCGCGGGGCTGTCGTCGGTGGTGCCCTCGGCGCTGGCGAGCGTCGCGCGCCAGAAGGGGTTGAGGAAGTTGGGTGGTTCGCGCCAGCCGCCGCCGTCCGCGACCGGGCGGGGCCGGTGGTAGTAGGCGAGCCCCGCGGACAGGGCCACCTGGTTGCGCTGCACGTCCTCGCGGCCTGTGGGCTGGATGCGGCCCAGCGGGCTGGAGTTGTCGAAGTCCGTGGAGATGCCCGCGAAGTTGAACTGGAAGTAGATGTTCCAGGGGTCGGGTTGCGCGCGGCGCGCGGGGCCCGCGTAGTCGCGCGACACCACCGCGTACAGCTTGGGCTGGCCGTAGTCGTTGCGCCCCGGGTTGCCACCCTGGAGCAGGCCCACGTTGAAGCCGACGGAGTAGGGCCAGATGCCCGGACACACGTTGCACTCGCCCAGCGTGTGCCGCTCGTCCACGCGGTCGGCGCCCTCGGTGCCCTGCCCTGGCGCCGGGTGCGCGGCATAGACGTGCTGGTCTTGCGGCGTCTGCTTCTCGTCGGACATCACCCAGGAGCCCTCTCCCGTTCCCGTGACGGGCTGGCCGTTGACGGGGCAGGTGAACGTCCGCGCCGCGCCGTGGTCATGCGCCCACGAGTTGCGCCCGGAGATGGTGTCGTAGGTGGACGGATCCATGGACGACACGTCGGCGTAGTGCTTGAAGCCGTAGCCCCCGCCGTTGGCCCCACCGGTGCCGAAGCCCGCACTGCCGCCGGGCCGGTTGTGCACCCACGTCCAGCCCAGGCTGCCCATGGTGGCGTTGAGCGTGGCGCGCCCCTGGTTGCCGCCGGTGGGCAGCACCGCGCCGGCGGTTTCCGGCACCGTGCCAGTGCGCTCCTGGAGCATCAGTTTGACGTAGTCGGGCGCGCCGCTGCCGCCGCTGACCTCCATCATCGACTTCGCGGCGCCCTGCTTCACGGCATCCAGGTCGGAGCCCGCCGCCTGCACGATTTTCTTCACCAGCTTCTGGTCCGTCAGGTGTTCGGTCAGCAGGGTGCCGTACAGCGCCAGCTCCGCGTGGAACAGGGCGCTCGCGTTGCCCTGGAGCACCCGCGTCTGGGTCCCCGCGGCATCGTCCGCCGCAGAGAAGGCCGCGTCGGGGATGGCGCAGCCGTTCTCCTTGGCCACCGCGTAGTGCTGGCCGCTGTAGCTGATCAACGACTGGGTGCCGGCCATGGCCACCATGTTGGCGATCTGCGCGCGGTTCATCACCGCGATGGCGTTGAACGTGCGCGCCACCGACACGGCCTGGCTGTAGGCCGCCGCGTCCGCCGCCATCTGGATCTCCACGCGCTCCTTCGCGCGCATGCCGAAGCCCAGCGTCATCAGCACCATCAACGTGAGCAGCAGCAGCGTGAGCGAGAACAGGACCAGCGCCTGCCCCCGGCCGCCGCCGTGCCTCAGAAGCCGTGCAGGCTGCATCCAGCGCCTCCGTTGAAGTTGTTCGCCTTCACCGGGCTCATCATCCGCATCGCCGCGTGCACCTGGATGGGGAACAGGTAGTGGCCCTGGTCGCTCCAGCGCACCATGCGCTCACCCAGGTCACCGCCGGGCCAATCGTCGTCGCCCAGCTCCACGTCGGTGTCGTTCCACCAGTCCGACTTCTTCTGCGTGAGGATGAGCGGGTTCGCGTTCGTGTAGTTCTTGAGGTGGAAGTGGGCCAGGAACATCCGGCTCATCACCCAGTCCGCGAACGGGATGCGCATGTAGTACCAGGCCACCATGCGGATCTCGAGCGTGCGCCGCTGCAGCTCCACCGCCGAGTTCGTCGGCACGTCGAACAGCAGGTCCTCGTTCCCGCCCAGGCTGCGCACCCAGCCCACGGCCGGCGACTCGCGGACGATCTCCACCATGGGCCCTTCGGTGAAGAGCGTGCCCCGCGTGCCGCGCACGCGCAGGTAGTTGCGCTCGCGGTCCGCGAAGGCCGCCGCCAGCTTGGGCCCCGTCGTGGTGGACGCCACCGTGGGCAGCATCGTCACCAGCGCCGCGTGCGTCATCGCCTCGCAGCTGCCGTGGTTGAGGCTGCCCGCGCGCACCGCGCGGTACACCGCCACCTGCGCCAGGATGCGGCCCTGCAGCAGCATGAAGAGCTGCAGCGTGCCCAGCACCAGGAACACCACCAGCGGCATGCACAACGCCGCTTCCACGGCGGCCTGCCCGGATTCGCGATGCCGCCGTTGGGGGTCGGAGGAGGCCATGAGGGGTATGGGCTTCCTCCTAGATTCTTGATGATTGGGGAATCGGTCAAATGGCCGGAGCCGGGTGGGACAGCATTTCCATTCCCGCCCAACGGTTATTCAACGATTGAGGCTGAATCCGCAAGCCGCGTCCAGCACCACCCGGGCCCCCGCGAGCGCCTGGAGCAGCCGCCCGTAATGTTGGCGCTCCGCGTCAACCTGGGACTCCACCGCCTCCGGGGGCAGGCCCTGGTGGGAGAGGGAGAGGCGCAGGCGGGCCTCGGCGGCGTCGCGCTCTGCTTCCAGCGCCTTCTGGGCCTTGCTGGCGCGCCGTGTCAGCTCCTCCTGGGCGGCGGCCTGGGCCACGGGGAGGGCGGCGTCCACGAAGGGGCCGAAGCCAGGGAAGGCCTGGTGCACCTCGTCGCCCTTGAGGGCGCGGCCGTCCGCCTCCAGCGCGGGCAGCACGGAAGCGTCCGCCACGGGGCCTTCCGGGCCGTCCACCACGGCGACGGGCAGGAGGGTGCGCTCCAGGAACCGCGCCAGTTGACGGCTGGGCACGCGCGCGCCCGGGGAGGTGTCCTCGGGCTCCGGGAGCTGGACGTGGAAGAGCAGCTCCAGGCCGCGCGCCGGCTTCTTCAGCCCGCGCTTCTCGATGAGGCGGAAGCCGCTGCGGCCATAGGGCCCGTCCTTGAGGAAGCCGAACAGGGCCTCCACCAGCGGGTGGCCGGTGGCGAAGTACTCCAGCTCCTCCGCCTCCACGGCGGTGTCGCGCCAGAAGGTGCCCAGCAGCGTGCGGTCCTGCATCACGTCGATGCCGGGCAGCCCTTCCACGTTGAGCGCGTGGCCGAACTGGAAGGCCACCTGGAAGGCCTCCACCTGCTCGTCGGTGTCCACGCTGATGCCCACGCGGCGCGCCAGCTCCGTGACGGTCTCCTCCAGGCGCTCGTCCAGGTCGCGCGCCACGCTCCACAGGCCGTCCTCCAGCGACGGAGCGTCCTCATCGTCCGGATCCGCCGGCTCGTCTCCCATGCGCTCGTGCGCGCGGGCCACCAGCCGGGCGACGGCGGGCTTGTCGAAGCTGCGCACGTCCAGCAGCGGGTCATACGCGCGCGTCACCTGCGCGCGCGCCGCCTCCACGCGCGTCTTCAATTCGGCCGCGTACGCGACGCGCGCCTCACGGGGCAGCAGGGCCAGCTCCGCGATGCGGGCCTCCACCTCCTCCAGCACCGCGTCCAGGCCGCCCACCGTCTCACCGAAGACGCCGACGGCGTCCGCCAGCAGCATCAGCACGTCCGACGCGAGCGTGCCCGCGGGGTCGAAGACGTGGATGTCCACCGGGTGCGCCTGGCCGATGCGGTCCAGGCGGCCGATTCTCTGCTCCACCGTGGAGGGGCTCCACGGCAGGTCGTAGTGCACCAGGTGGTGCGCGAACTGGAAGTTGCGGCCCTCGCCGCCCACCTCCGTGCAGATGAGCACCCTGGGCCCCTCCGGGTCGCGGAAGCGCGCCACCTGCCGGTCGCGCTCCACGAGCGGCAGATCGCCGTGATAGCCCAGCGCCTCCACGCCCTCGCGCGACAGCTCCGACTGGAGCGACTCCAGCGTGTCGCGGCTCTCCGTGAAGACGAGCACCTTCGCGCGCGGCTCCCCCTTCCAGAGGTCGCGCAGCACGCCCACGAACGCGACGAACTTCGCGTCCCGGCCGGGCAGCTTCAGGTCCGCCTCCTTCAGCGCGGGGTTCGCCCGCACCGCGCCCGCGAACGCCGCGGGGCTGGACTCCAGGCGCCGGAGCACGTTGGCCAGCGGCGCGCCTCTCAGCGTGCCCTTCGCCAGCGTGTCGAGCGCGGCGTCACGCGCCTGCAATTCCTCCGGCGTGGGGCTCACCGGGTGCCGGTGGAGCCTGCGCTGGGAGAAGCCACCCACCACCGCGCGCCGGTTGCGCACCAGCCGGTCCGACAGGCTGTACGTCTCCGCCAGGTGCTCGAGCAGCGCCTCCCGCTCCTTCAGCGTCTGGAGGCGCGCGTCCTCCGGGAAGCGCTTCGCCAGCGCGGCCACGGCGGCCTTCGCGCCCTTGCCCTCCAGGAGGGCGCGCACCGCGGCGGACAGCTCCTCCTGGCGCTGCAGCCGCGCCTCGAAGCCCTGCACCGTGGGCGCGGTGGTCGCGTCGATGAGGGTGAGCAGCCCGTGGTACTCCGCAGGGTCCAGCTGCATGGGCGTGGCGGTGAGCAGCAAGAGGCCCCAGCTGTTCGCGGCCAGCCCCTGCGCGGCGGCGAAGGCCTTCTCGCCCTTGAGGTGGTGCGCCTCGTCGATGATGACCAGGTCCCAGAAGGCGTCCCCGGCCGCCACCTCCTCGCGGTGCTCGCGGGTGCGGCTGAGCAGCTCCAGGCTCGTCACCACCAGCGGGAAGCGCGCCCACGGCGACACGTCCGGCGCCTCCTTCAGCGACTGCTCGTAGCGGTCCGAGTCCATCAGCGTGAAGAGCTGGTTGAACTTGTGGAACAGCTCCACCAGCCACTGCACCGTGAGGTGGCTGGGCGCCACCACCAGGCACCGGCGCGCCAGCCCCACCAGCCGCAGCGCGCTGAACACCATGCCCGCTTCAATCGTCTTGCCCAGGCCCACCTCGTCCGCCAGCACGAAGCGCGGCCGGCGCGCGGACAGCACCCGCTGCACCACGCCCACCTGGTGCGGCTTCACCATCACCCGGCTGGCCAGCAGCGCCCCCAGCGCGTCGCCCCGGCGCTCGTCGTCCAGCACCAGCGCCTGCTTGCGCAGCATGAACGCCTTCGCGTCCCCCACCCGCCCGTCGCGCAGCGTGGAGAGCAGGTCCGAGCGCGGCGCCAGCGCGCGCACCTCCGACTCCGGCAGCTCGTCCTCCTCCCCGGAGTCCTCGTAGCGCACCACATAGCGGCGCAGGCCCCGCGCGCCGGGCTCCTCGCCCAGGATGGTGGCCTTGCGCCCCTTCGGCGTCTGGATGGGTTCGCCCTTCGGCAGCTGATACGGCACCAGCGCCCCGCCCCGGGTGGACACCAGCACCGGCGCGTCCTCGCGGGACGGGAAGGCGATGAGCGCCTTGGCCCCCTCCTCCTGCAGCGACACCAGATGCCCCACGCCCCACTCGGGTTGCGGGAGGTAGCGGACCTTCAGACCTTCGACGAGAGACGCCATAGAGGAGCAACAACCGGGTGCGAAGAGGGGGGCGCTCCATAACGTCCCAGCGCCCGGAAGGCCATTTCACGGGCACCCGGGAAGGCCCGGCCCCGGCCGCCTGCCCGGGGGAGCAGCCCGCACCAAAACCTGCCTAAACCGACATGCAGGCAATCCCTGGGTGGAAGGGCACCCTGCCCGGGAGTGCGATGTTACTCAGCCTACTTTTTCAGTGATGCTGACGATCCTTCTGCACAGCTGCGCTCGGTGCCGTCGGGGGGGAGTGCCACATGCTGCGTCGCTGGACCTTCGCACAGAGGGTGGGGGCGGGTTTGTCCGTGTGCCTTCTGGCCGGACTGCTCCTGCTCGTCACCCTGGCCTCCACGGCCCACACCCTGGCGGTGGGCGACACGGAACCCCTTCACCGCGCATCGGACCTGCGCGCGCTGCTCGCAGGGCTGCTGGGCCTGGGCTGCGTGACGGCGCTGATGATGGTGCTGCGCAACGCCCTGGGCCCCATGCACGCCGAGCGGCTCCAGAGTGAACAGCGGTTGCACCTGTTCATGGATGGCGTGTCGGACTACGCGCTGTGCTTCCTGGAGCCGGACGGCGCGGTGTCCTGCTGGAGCACCGGCGCGGAGCGGCTCACCGGCTGGACGGCGACGGACATCGTGGGCCAGGGCGTGGAGCTGCTGCACACGCCGGACGCGGTGGGCCGGGGCCAGCCGGCCTCCTACCGCGAGCGGGCCGCCCGCGAGCGGCGCCTGCAGTCCGAGGGCTGGCGGATGCGCAAGGACGGCTCGCGCTTCTGGGCGGAGACGCTGCTCACCGCGCTGTATGACGAGACGGGCCGGCTGCAGGGCTTCGCGGAGGTGACGCGCGACATCACCGAACGCAGGCGCACGGAGCGCCTGCAGGCGCTGCTCGCCGAGGCCGGCCGCGTCCTGCAGCCCCAGGCCGGCGCCGAGTCCCTGGGCACCGCCCTCACCCGCCTGTGCGTGCCGGAGATCGCGGACGCGTGCGTGCTCTACCTCCCGGACGAGGACGGCCAGGTGCGCCCCGGCGCGGTGTCATACGCGGACGCGGCCCTCCAGGGCCGGCTGTGGGAGCCGCTCCTGCGCACGCTCACGGCGGAGGAGCCCGGCCCCGCCCGCGTCATCCACACCGGCCGCGCGGAGCGCTTCGAGGACGTGGACCCCACCCGGCTGCCCGCGTCCGTCAGCCACAGCGCCTATGGCGAGCTGTGGCGCGCGCTGGGCGTGCGCTCCGCCCTGAGCGTGCCGCTCGTCGTGGACGACCGCGTGCTGGGCGCGCTGTGCCTGCTGTCCACCCAGCCGCACCGCCGCTACGGCGCGGTGGACCAGGCCTTCCTGGAGGAGCTGTCCGCGCGGGCCGCGCTCGCGCTGGACAACGCCCGCCTGCTCGCGGCGACGCAGGGCGCGCTGGAGCTCATCGGCGTCGCGGCGCACGACCTGGGCAACCCGCTGAGCTCGCTCCAGCTGCGCCTGCGCCGCTTGCGCCTGCAGTGCGCCCCCGCCCACGCCCCGGACCCGCGGCTGCGTGAGGGCCTGCTGCTGGCCGAGGACGAGACGAAGCGCCTGGGCCGGCTCGTCCACAACCTGCTGGACCTGTCGCGCCTGTCCGGCGGCCGGCTGGAGCTGGAGTCCCGGCCCATGGACCTGTCCGAACTCGCGCACGAGGTGGTGGCGCGCCACGAGGACCAGGCCGCCGCCGCCGGCTGCGCCCTCACCGTCCACGCCCGCGGCGCCGCCCCCGGCCGGTGGGACCGCCAGCGGTTGGACCGCGTCCTCACCAACCTGCTCAGCAACGCCCTCAAGTTCGGCCGGGGCCAGCCGGTGGAGGTGTGCGTGGAGGTGGACCCCGACGCCCGCCGCGCCCGGCTCGTCGTGCGCGACCACGGCGCCGGCATCCCCCAGGAGGACCAGCCGCGCCTCTTCGCCCGCTTCGAGCGGGTCACGACGGACAGCCGCGCCCCCGGCTTCGGGCTGGGCCTCTACATCGTCCGGCAGCTCGTGGAAGCCCACGGCGGCACCATCCGCGTCCACAGCCGGCCGGGGGAGGGCGCCGAGTTCATCGTCGAACTCCCGGCTACCCTGGAAGCCCCGGTGGGAGTCGCTTCCGCGATTCGGGCCTGACCCGTCCGGGTAGGTTGTGCCCCAGCAGCCCCTCCCATCCAGTCCCAAACACTCAAATTCCCCTCTGAGCGGAAAAATTCTCAGAAGTTGAATGCTGCTGTTGATTACGGATATTCTTCGTACGGCTAAAACTACTCGCTCCCGGTAAAAGCCGGGTTTGAGTCGGCCCCGCTCCTACCGTCCCCCCGACGCGAAGGGCATCCGGGCCCCCTGGCCGCGACACTTCCACTGGAAGAGTCCGCTATCACGCGTACGAGGAGTACCCCCATGGGCGCAGTTGGAGCATTTCAGGCGCGGTTCGCGCGCACGACCCCCCGCTCGGCTTCCGCGGTCCCTATGGCCATGCTGGCCGGCTTGAGCGCACTGGCGCTCGCCTGCGGTGGCCCGGACGCCGTGGACGCGGAAGCTTCCGACTCGCAGGACGCGCTCGGGTCCCAGGCCCAGGCGGTGACGGACGAGCGGTCGGGGAGCTCTGGCGGGGCGCCGGTGGGGCTCGCGCTGGAAGTGGAGAACGGTGAGGGCGTGCCCCTGAAGGTGAAGGCCGGGCAGACCTTCTATGTGAACCAGATCGACCTGCGCGCCTTCGTCAACGCCACCGTGGACGAGGGGCTGACGGGCCTGCGCCGGAACAGCGACTTCGCGGTGCTCGGCTGGGGGGGCGTGCACCTGGAGGAGACGGAGTTCGTCGGCCTGGCCAACGGGGACGGCACCTTCACCCGCCGCGCCTTCTACCGCGACGCGGCCTGGATGAAGGTTCCCAGCCTCTTCACCGTGGAGCCCGTGGACGCGCGCGGCGTGCTCACCGGGACGCCGGTGCTCCTGAACGTCGGCAGCGACGACAAGCGCCGCACCGAGCGCGACGACTTCTTCATCCGCCGCATGCGCGCCATCCAGTGGGCCCGCGACTGCGCCAGCCTCACGGACTGTCGCAACGCGAAGAACTACGAGGAGGAGGCGCTGGTGGAGCTGCGCAACGCGTACGACCACGCGAAGCAGCAGACCTTCACCTTCCGCCCGAACACGCGCGGCCTGCGCCTGCGCTGGAGCCTGCGCCCGTTCGCCCCCTACTACATCCCCGTCACGCAGGAGGCCTCGCCCGCATTCGGCTACGGCTTCGCCATCGACATCAAGCCGCTGACCGCCCCCCGCAAGGACGGCACCTATGCCCCCGGCTCGGATGTAACTTTCCAGCTCACCTTGAAGGACGGCCAGGGCAAGCGGCTGCACCCCGCCGGCAGCCTTCCAACCTACAATGAGGTCGCACCCCCGGGCGCTCCCGGCCACCCGGCCGGCATCCAGTACTATCGGGCCTTCTTCGACGCGACGACGACCTACTACCGCCGCAAGCACCGGGAACGGATGATGATGACGCAGCTCATCGGGCCGGCGCAGGACATCCAGCCCATCCGGAGCATCGTCGACCTGGAGGCCTTCCTGGATGACTCCCAGGACGTGCAGACGGTGGCCACCCAGGCGCGCGACGGCGTGTACGCCCAGTTCATGACGTTCCCGCCCTCCAACAAGCTCTTCGGCGGCGCCTTCTTCCCCACCGAGGGCCGCTGGGACGCCCCCGTGAGCGACACCTGGACGTACCGCCTGCCGGCGGACGCCAAGCCGGGCACCTACCTGGTCACGGCCAAGGCCCGCCGCGTGTTCCTGGGCGAGGACGTCCCCGCGTCCCGCACCATTGAAATCCAGGTGGGCACCCGGACGCACACCGAGGCGAAGCTGACGACCGGTCCCTGCAACAGCTGCCACAGCAAGGGGGGCGAGCTCAGCCAGGTCGCGCACGCGAACGACAACCGCGCCGCGTGCGCGTCGTGTCATGCTCCGCTCGGCTTCGAACTGGAGGGGCCCATCTTCGTGCGCACGCACTTCATCCACTCGCGCTCCAACCGCTACGACGCGCCCGTGGAGAAGTGCTCGTCGTGCCACCTGGAGAAGGAAGGCACGCAGCGCACCAGCAAGGCCGCCTGCCTGTCGTGCCACAAGAGCTACCCGGACAGCCACGTGGCGAAGTTCGGCCCCATCGAAAGCATGTATGTGGGCGGGGGACGTGAATCGTTCCAGCAGTGCACCGGCAGTTGTCACAAGACGCACCCCGGCAGCGGCTTCTAGCCCCAGGCCGGGTTCGCAAGGAGGTCCGACATGGCCCACGTGAAGATGCAGACGGCTCGCTCCACCCTCATGGACCCCGTCGCGGCCGCGGAGGACCTCCTGCGACAACTTCACGGACCCCCACCGAAGCTGGTGACGCTGTTCGCCTCCCGTCAGCGCGACCAGCGCGCGCTCAACCGCGCGGTGCGCGAGCGGCTCCCGAAGGACACCCGGCTCGTGGGCGCCACCACGGGCGGGGAGCTGGACAACAACGGCATCCACAGCAACAGCGTGGTGCTGGGCGCGCTCTCCGGTGACTTCGAGGTGGGCCTGGGCCTGGGCAGCGGGCTCACCGGGGACGCCATCGCCGCCGGCGCCATGGCCATCAAGCGCGCGTGCGAGGAGCTGGGCGTGCGCCAGCAGGACCTGGACGCGCGCCGGTACGTGGGCCTCGTGATTGACGACGGCTTCCGCTACAAGAAGGAAGAGCTGCTGCTGGGCATCCTGGAGAAGAACCAGACGCTGGTGCTCGTGGGCGGCGGCGCCAGCGACTCGGAGCCGGACCCCGCGCGCCAGTCCGCGCTCATCCACGTGGACGGCGAGGTGGCCGGCGACGGCGTGCTCGTGGCCCTGTTCAAGACGAATGCCCCCTGGGCCGCGCTGCGCTCGCACTGGTACGTGCCCACCGGCCAGCGGCTCACCATCACCAAGGTGGATGAGACGCACACGCGCGCGCTCGAAATCGACGGGCAGCCCGCCGCGAAGCGCTACGCGGAGATCCTGGGCGTCACCCCGGACGAGCTGGAGTTCGGCAAGCCCAAGGGCTTCGCCGTGCGCCCCACCGCGCTCAAGGTGGGCCGCGAGTACTTCATCCGCGCCGCGTGGCGCCCCCTGGAGGACGGCTCCATCCTGTTCGCCAACCTCCTGGAGGAGGGCAGCGAGCTGGACCTGATGAAGGCCGGAGACCTGGCGGGCATGACGCGGGACTTCTTCTCGGAGGAGCTGCCCAGGCGCGTGCAGAACCCCCAGGCCGCCCTCCTGTTCCACTGCAGCGGACGCATGTGGTACGCGAACGCTACCGGGGTGGTGCCCCAGCTCTCCGAGGCCCTGAAGCTCGCACCGTCCGCCGCTGGGATGAACGTGCAGTTCGAGATCTACTCGGGGTTCCACATCAACACCACGCTGACCGTGCTGGCGTTCGGTTCCAACTAGACACAATGGCCAACCAACCGTTCGACGTGGCGCCCACGGAATCGCCCCTGGGTTACACCCTGTCGCTGCTGCTGGTGGGCAGCGAGCGTGAGACGCGCGCCATGCGCGACGCGCTGGAGCGGGAGGACATCCTCTCCATGCTCACCTACGAGCACGCCTGCTCGGTGGAGGCCCTGGACACGGCGCTGGAGCGGCCGTGGGCGCTGGTGCTCGCGGGTTCGGAGCTGCCCGGGCGGTCCTGGGAGGACATCCAGGCGGCGTGGGTGAAGCGCGGGCAGGAGCTCACCTTCGTGGTGAGCAGCCCCACGTGGGCCGCCGAAACGCTCGGGGCCGCCATGCGCGCCGGCGCGCGCGACTACGTCACCGAGGACCGCTACGGCCACCTGCCCTTCGTGGTGGCGCGCGAGCTGCGCCTGCACGCCGAGCGCGCCCAGCACCAGCTGACGGGCATGGAGCTGAAGCGGACCAACTACCTGCTCAGCAACATCATCGACGCGCTGCCCTTCGTGCTGTTCGTGAAGGACGCCCAGACGCGCCGGCTGGTGGTGGCCAACAAGACGTTCGCGGACGCCTTCAAGGTCACCAAGGAATGGCTGCTGGGGAAGCTGGACCACGACTACTTCCCGCGGGAGCAGGCGGACTCGTTCGTCGCCATCGACACGGAGATCCTCGAGACGCGGCAGATGAAGACCTTCGAGGAGGTCGCGCGCGCGGACGGCCAGGACCGCATCTTCGCCACGCGCAAGATTCCCCTGGTGGACGACCAGGGCGTCGCGCGCTTCGTGATGGGCGTCACCGACGACATCACCGAGCGCAAGCAGAACGAGGCGATGCTGCGCGCCTCCAAGGAGGAGCTGGAGGCCGCCAACAAGCAGCTCGCCGCCAGCCTGGAGGAGATCAAGAAGACGCGCGCGGTGTCCGCCCGGTCGCTCGCCAGCTACCAGCAGCGCGCGCTGCAGATGGAGATCATCCGTCAGCAGAACGAGGACCTGGACCGGCTGGCCCAGGAGCTCTCCGTCGCCAAGCGCAACGAGGAGGAGCGCGCCCGCGAGGCCGAGGGCGCCGTGCGCCTCAAGAGCGAGTTCCTGGCGAACTTCAGCCATGAGATCCGCACGCCGCTCAACGGCATCATCGGCTACTGCGACCTGTTGATGCGCGAGGAGGGCAGCCGCCTGACGCCGCACGGCCGGCGCGACCTCAACGTGGTGAAGACGAACGCCAAGACGCTCTTGGCGCTCATCAACGACATCCTGGACCTGTCCAAGATTGAAGCGGGCCGCGTGGAGGTCGTCACCGAACCCGTGGACGTGCAGGAGCTGGCCGACGAGTGCATGGCCACGGTGAAGGAGTACCTGAAGGGCAAGGACGTGGCCCTCACCGTCCACGTGGAGGCGGAGGCGCAGGAGGTGCGCACCGACGCGCTGAAGCTGCGGCAGATCATGCTCAACCTGCTGAGCAACGCGGCCAAGTTCACCGACACGGGCGAGGTGGCGCTCACGGTGGTGAGCTCCGGCGGCGGTGAGATGCTGATGACGGTGGAGGACACCGGCGTGGGCATCCCCGCCGACCAGCTCCCCTTCATCTTCGAGAAGTTCCGCCAGGTGGACGGCTCCACCACGCGCAAGGTGGGCGGCACGGGGCTGGGGCTCGCCATCGTGCGCGAATTGACGCGCGTGCTGGGCGGCACCGTGGACGTGACGAGCACGCTGGGCCGCGGCTCCACCTTCACGGTGCGGCTGCCGGACGTGCTCGCGACCACCGTGGGCGCCGACAGCCCCCATGCCACCGAGCGGCTGGTGCCGGTGCAGGACGTGGCCCAGAAGCTCGCGCCCATGGCGCGGCCGGGCAGCACGGTGCTGGTGGTGGATGACGACCCGCTCATCCAGCAGCTCGTCACCGGGCAGCTGGAGCCCGCGGGCTTCAAGGTCGTGACGGCGGATGACGGCATCGCCGCGCTGAAGCTCGCGCGGGAGCTGAAGCCGCAGGCCATCCTGCTGGACATCCACCTGCCCCGGATGGACGGCTGGTCGGTGTTGAGCCAGCTCAAGAGCGAGCCCACGCTCGCGGCCATCCCGGTCATCCTCGTGTCGGTGGAGGAGCAGCGCGCGCGCGGCTTCAGCCTGGGCGCGTGCGAGTACCTGGTGAAGCCGGTGGAGCCGGAGCGGTTGGTGGAGGTGGTGCAGAAGAGCCTCGCCTCCGCGGGCGCCACGGCCGCCACGGGCGACGTGCTGGTGGTGGACGACGACGCGGCCACGCGCGAGCTGGTGAGCCGCAACCTGCGCCGCGCGGGCTTCTCCACCAACGAGGCGCGCAACGGCGAGGACGCGCTGCTCAAGGCGCGCGTGTCGCCGCCGTCGCTGGTGGTGCTGGACCTGATGATGCCGAACCTGGACGGCTTCGAGGTGCTGCGCCGGCTGCGCGCGGAGAAGCTCTCCGTGCCGGTGGTGGTGCTCACCGGCAAGACGCTCACCCACGACGAGGAGACGCTCCTGCGCGACGGCTTCGCCGGCTTCGTGCGCAAGGGCGGCCACGCGCTGGAGGACGTCATCTCCCAGGCGAAGGGCCTGTTGATGTCCCAGCGGGCCGCGAGCGCGGGGAAGCTGCCCCGCGTGCTGTACGTGGAGGACAGCGAGCAGAACCGCGACATCGTCCGCCGCTACCTGGGCGGGATGTATGACCTCATCGAGGCGGAGGACGGCGAGCAGGGCCTGGAGCGGGCCCGCAACGACGGGCCGGACCTCATCCTCATGGACCTGTCCCTGCCGCGGCTCGACGGCTGGGAAGTCACCCGCAGGCTCCGGGCGTTGCCGGATGGGCAGAACGTGCCTGTCATCGCCGTCACGGCCCACGCGGGACGCGAGTATCAGGACAAGGCCCAGGCGGCCGGTTGCACGGCCTACCTGACCAAGCCCCTGGACCGCGAGCAGCTCATCGAGACGATTCGTCAGTATCTAGGGAGAAGCCATGGCTGAACCGAAACCGCGCGTCCTGGTCGTGGACGACGATCCGGATCTGCTCGACCTCGTGCAGCGCTCGCTGAGTGCGTACGGGTTCGACGTGCAGACCCACACGTCCGCGCTGGGCGTGTCCAACATCGTGCGCGCCTCCGAGCCGGACTTCGTGCTCATCGACGTGAACTTCCCCGCCCTCAAGGGGGACAAGGTCGTGGGCCTGGCGCGCCAGTACGCGCCCCCGGGCACCCGCTTCATCCTCTACTCCGCCTCGGATGAGGCCAAGCTGCGCTCGCTCGCCATCGCCTCCGGCGCGGACGGCTACATCTCCAAGAGCGTGCAGGGCGCGGACCTGGCCCAGAAGCTCAACGCCATGCGCCTCAAGCCCCGCACGGCCGCCCCGGGCCGGAATCCCTCTCCCATCGAGGGCTGAGAAGACGGGGATTCCAGGCTGACTCCCACCCTGGGTGCACCCGGCCTCCCGGGTCACCCATCCCCCCAGTGCCAGGAAAATCTCGGAAAGTGATAACCTGAGCCGTCTGCTGACTTGAAGTCCACAGAAAGACCTGTAAGGTAGTCGCTTCTAGAGTTTTACGCGCCCACTGTTCCCCCCGAACTGGGGCGCATTCCACCCACCTTCCGTATTTCCTTGCGCCTCCCGGAGGGGACATGCACTCGTCGACCGATTACAGCCACGCCGAAAAGCTGAAGCACGAGCTGACGCAGCCGCTTTTCAATCCGATGCTGAAGAAGTGGGTGGGCAAGGGCGAGCTGGACTACGAGCGCTACCTCCAGACGGGCACGCTGCTGGGGCTGCAGTCGTCGGAAGCGGAGCGCGTGTCGCACGACGAGCTGATGTTCCAGATCGTCCACCAGTCGCAGGAGCTGTACCTGAAGCTGGCGTCGCGCGAGGTGGTGGAGGTGGTGGCGGAGATGGACCGCGACGCGCTGTGGGCCGTCGTCGCCCGGCTCGCGCGGGTGCAGAAGATCCTCCAGTGCATCAGCGCGGAGATGGCGGTGCTGGAGACGATGACGCCGGACTCGTACCAGGTCATCCGCCGCAGCCTGGGCAACGGCAGCGGGCAGGAGTCGCCGGGCTACAACACGTTCCGCCTGGCGGCCACGGGGCTGGAGTCCGCGATGGAGCGGATGCTGGCGCGCCGCGGAGTGACGCTGCTGCAGATCTACTCGGCCGGGGGGCCCGAGGACCTGAAGCACGTCTGTGAGAACCTGGTGACGATGGACGAGGGGTTCCAGGGCTGGCTGTACGCGCACTTCCAGCTGGTGCGGCGCACCATTGGCGTGGACCGCTCCGTGAAGGCGCTGGACGGGCTGCCCACGCAGGTGCTGGCCGGCCGGATGACGCTGCCGCTGTTCCGCGCGCTGTGGGACGTGCGCGTGGAGATGACGGCGGGCTGGAAGCGCGAAGGCGGCTATGCGACGGGCGTGCACCGCGCGCCGGATCCGCACGAGCAGCCGCGCACCGGTGGCGGCTGCCCGTACGCGCAGCACGCGGCATCCTTCCCGGCGGAGCTGCGGAGCCACCCGTGAGCGGGGGGGTGCTCCTGGAGTCCCTCCGCGCGGAGTACCCCCTGCTGCAGACCTGTACGTACCTCAACAGCAACTCCACCGGCGCGATGCCGCGCGCGGTGGAGGGTGTGCTCGCGCACTACTGGAACACGATGCGCGCGTGGCGCGATGACACCTGGGACGGGTGGCTGTCCCAGATGCAGGCGTACGCGGACGGCGTCGCGGGGCTCATCGGCGCGCCGGCCGGTTCGGTGGCGCTGGACGTGAACCTGAGCGCGCACCTGTCGCGCCTGGGCACGTGCCTGGACTTCAGCGGCGAGCGCCGCCGCGTCGTCATCACCGACCTGGAGTTCCCCACGGTGCCCTTCATCTGGAAGGGCTTCGCGCGCTACGGGGCGGAGCTGGTGGTGGTGCCGTCGCGCGACGGTCGCGTGGACGAGGCCCTGCTGGAGGCCGCCATCGACGAGCGCACGCGGCTGGTCTGCGTGTCGCACGGCGCGTTCGCCACCGGCGCGGTGCTGGACGTCGCGCGCGTGGCGAAGGCGGCGCACGCGGCCGGGGCGCTCATCGCCACGGACGCGTACCAGACGGTGGGCACGGTGCCGGTGGACGTGCGCGCGCTGGACGTGGACTTCCTCATGGGCGGCGCGCACAAGTGGCTGGGCGGCTCCGAGGCCGCCTTCCTCTACGTGCGCCCGGAGCTGCTGTCCACGCTGCGGCCCGCCGCCACCGGGTGGCTCGCCGGGGCCACGCCGCTCGCGTTCCAGGCGGCGGAGGACTTCGCGCCGGATGCGCGGCGGATGATGGGCGGCACGCCCGCGCCGCTGATGGTGCTGCTGTCCCAGCCGGGGCTGGACCTGCTGAAGGGCGTGGGCCTGGCCGCGGTGCGCGAGCACTCGCTGAAGCTCACGTCCCGCCTGATGGCCCGGGCGGACGAAGCGGGGCTGCACGTGGTGACGCCGCGCGAGCCGCAAAAGCGTGGCGGCGTGGTGGCGCTGCGCTTCCCGGGTGACGCGGACGTGACGCGGCGGCTGGTGGCGCGCGGCTTCATCTGCAGCCACCGGGGCTCCCTGCGCGCGGCGCCGCACTTCTACAATACGCTGGAGGAGGTGGAGTCCTTCATGGATGCCCTCGTCCAGGAGCAGCGCAAGGAGGCCGCATGAGCGCCGCGATGCCAGCACCGTCAGCACCGTTCCCTGCCCCGTCGCGGGAGGCCGCCTCGCCGCGCGCCCTGCTGCACCTGCTGTTCAACGGCGCGCGCGCGCTGGACGTGGTGGAGACGGCGCTGGGCCTGGGGCTGCTGGACGCGCTGGAGCCCGGGCCGGTGACGCTGGGGGAGCTGTCCGCGCGGCACGGCCTGGTGCCCACGCGGCTGTACAAGTTCCTCGACTGCCTGGAGAGCCTGGGGCTCGTGCAGCGCGAGCAGCCCTCGGACGCGCTGGAGGACACGCGCTACCGGGGCGTGCCGGGCCTGCGCGCCGCGGCGGACGCGGTGCTGGGGCCTCGCTCGCTGGAGCGCGACCGGGAGAAGTACGACTGGAAGGCACTGCACGGCCGGCTGCCGGAGGTCCTGCGCGGCCAGCACGCGATGTCCGCGGCCTCCTTCGACTGGCCTCCGCGCACGCCCGAACAGGTGGAGGGCTTCGAGGCCAGCATGGCCGCGGGCCTGGGCCCCATCCTGGAGACGTTCCGCGCGCACGCGGGCGCGCTGTGGCCCTCCGGGGCGCGGCTGCTCGACGTGGGCGGCGGTGACGGCACGCTCGCGGAGCACCTGCTGCGCGAGCACGCGTCCCTGTCCGTGGACGTCTACAACCTGCCCGCCACCGAGGCGCTCGTCGCGCGCACGCGCGAGCGCGCGGGATTGCCGGCGGCGCGGCTGGGCTTCGTGGGCGGCGACTTCCTGCGCGAGCCCCTGCCAAAGGGCTACGACGCGCTGTCGTTCGTGCGCGTGCTGCACGACTGGCCCGCTGAGGTGGCGCGCTCGCTGATGCAGGCGGCCTTCGCGGCGCTGCCGTCGGGCGGCCGCGTGCTCATCTGTGAGGAGTTCCGCACCCCCGAGCGGCTGGCGGCCCAGTTCTTCTGGTCCTACTTCCTCATCGGCGTGGACGCGTGCGTGAGCCGCCTGCGCGAGGTGGAGTTCTACCTGGACGCGCTCACCGCCGCGGGCTTCACGCACGCACACGTGCGGCCCGGCCCCTTCGAGCTCGTCGTCGCCACGAAGCCCTGAAACCCGACAGGAGCCCCTCCTTTCAGGACTTCAGGGCCTCCCTCCCTCCCCGCCCACGGGGTGTCGGACGGCGGACAGCCTGGACCCCCAGACAGGTCACGCCGGGCGGGAGCGTGGTCAACTTGCTCTCAGTCGCAGTCAGCCAAACGCAGACGGGAGGAGCCTGTATGACAGGTCCCCGGTCAGGGACGGGGTTGAGGGCGGTAAAGCAGGACCACGGGACGGAAGAGGCACGGCAGTCGCCCGAGGCCCGTGGAGCAAGACCGGCGGCGCGCACGCATCTGGAGCGCGAGGTGATGGTGCCGGTGGATGACGCGGTCCTCCTGAGAGGACGGCTGGCGGTGCCCGCGGGCGCCCGGGGCGTGGTGGTGCTGGCGCGAGGCAGCGACAGCAGCCGTCAGAGTCCCCGGCTCGCGCAGACCTCGCACCTGTTCCAGGCGATGGGGCTGGGCACCCTGCTGTTGGACCTGCTCACCAGCGAGGAGATGGAGGAGCGCCGCACGCGGCAGCTCCGCTTCAACATGGGCCTGTTGGGCATGCGCATGGCGGGCGCGGCGCGGTGGCTGCAACGCGAGCCCCACACCACCGGCCTGCGCGTGGGCTACTTCGGCGCGCACACCGGCGCGGGCGCGGCGCTGTCGGCCGCGGCCTTCCGTCCGGACTTCGTGGAGGCGGTCGTCTCCCGGGGTGGGCGGCCGGACCTGGCCGGAGCGGTGCTGCCCAAGGTGCGGGCCCCCACGCTGCTGCTGGTGGGCGGCGCGGACGCGCTGGGCCTGGACATCAACCGCCGGGCCTACGCGGAGCTCCAGACCCAGAAGCGCATGGACATCATCCCGGGCGCGACCCACCACTTCCAGGAAGACGCGGAGCTGGAGAAGGTGGCGGAGCTCGCCGGGGAGTGGTTCCTCCAGCACCTGGGGGCGCCCCAGTACGACGCGGAGGCGGAACCGGCTCCAGTGCCCTGAGTGTTTCAGGGAGGTCTCAGGGGCGGCCTCCGCGAGACAGCGGGCGGCCGCCCTTCGTGTCACGCCACCACGGGACGGGCGACGCCCAGCTCACACGCCAGCACCGCGAGCTGCGCGCGGTTCTCCGGCCCCAGCTTGCGGTAGATGTTCGTCAGGTGCGCCTTCACGGTGCGCTCGGTGATGCCCAGGTGCGCGGCGATCTTCAGGTTGTCCGCGCCCGCCGCCACGTAGCCCAGCACCTCGCGCTCCCGGAGCGTCAGCCGGGACAGGGCGGAGCCCGACGGGGTGAAGTCCTCCAAGTGCAGGACATTGGACTGGAGCATCTCCATGGGCAACAGCCGCTCACCCCGCGCCACCCGGCCCACGGCCCGCACCAGCTCGTCGCAGCTCACGTTCAGCTTGCACAGGTAGCCCGCCGCCCCCGCCTGGAAGCACTGCTCCACGATGGCCGGCTCCTGGTGACCCGACAGCACCAGGGACCGCACCTGGGGGTGGAAGTCGTGCAGGGACTTCAACACCACCAGGCCGTCCTCCACGACAGCGCGGCCCACCTGCTCCAGCCGCAGGTCCACCAGGGCGACATGGGGCGCGGCACCGCGCACCTGCGACAGGAACGAATGGGTGTCCGAGCACCGGGCCACCACCTTCATCCCCGCGCCTTCCAGCAGGGCCACCAGGCTCTCCCGGAAGAGGAGCTGGTCCTCCAGAAGAGCCACCCGGATTTCCTGCCCTGCCGCATTCAATTCCATGATGAGACCTTCCTAACAGCGGCCTTCCCGCCCTGGAACTCTCAATGGCGATCGGAAGGTCTGAAGGTAACGGTAGGGGTAGGGTCCTGCTCGAAAGTCGCTCCGAGGACGACCACCCGACCGAGCGCATGGACCGTGAGCCGCGCGCCCTCATCCTCCTCGGACCCCTGCTACCAATGGGCGACAACCCGGGCGGGGGTGGCGTCGGGCCCAACCCTGATGGGTAGGCGGATCTTGCCGGCCCCGGAGCACTGCGGTACGCCCTCCTCCGTGGTCGAGCTCATCCGCCAGCACGAGGACCAGGAGCCACGCACCTGCAGCGCCGGCTGTGCCACGGGAGAGGAGGCCACGCGCGCGACGGCCCTCCAGGAAGAGAATCGACGCTTGCGTGCGAAGGTGAAGGCATGAGCCCTCGGCGCCCGTCCCTGAAGCCCCGGAAGCCTCCGGCCGCGGCAGGGGGTGGAAGTCCGGCGCTGCTGCGCAAGTACCGTGGGCTGTTGTCCAAGCACGACGCGCTGGTGCGCAAGCTGGACGAGCGCACCACGACCTTCACGCTGTCCAGTTGGGCGCTGGAGACGAGCGCCAGCGCCCTGGCCGTGCTGCGCACGGGCGAGGTGGTGGTGGCCAACGCCCGCTGGCGTGCGCTGAGCCGGGAGCGGGGCCCCTGGTGGCGCGAAGAAAAGGGTCAGGGCACCGGCCCGACCTACGCCGCCCTGCGCGACCTGGCGGAGGCGGAAGCGGTGCTCGCCGAGGCGGAAGGCGGGGCGCGCATCACGCGCTTCCGACAGGTTCGCGGAGCCCAGCCCCAGGTCCTGGAGGTGCGCACGGAGCGCGTCACCCATCCCCTGGCAGGACAGGTGCTGGTGCTCGCCCGCGACATCACCGCCCAGGCGCGCGACGAGGAGGAGCTGGCGCAGGCGCGCGCCACGCTGCTGGAGCGCGCGCAGCTCCGGGCCCTGGGAGAGCTGGCGGCGGGCATGGCGCACGACCTGCGCAACACGCTCAACGCCATGCGGCTGCGGCTGGAGATGCTCCAGCGCGACGCCAGCGCCATCACCGAGCACGGGCAGCACCACATGGACGCGCTGGCGCGCATCGTCGCCGACGCGGGGGAGCGCGTGGGCCGGCTCCAGGACTTCTCCCGCCCGAGGACGCGCTCCACCGTGGAGCGCGTCCAGTTGCTCGACGTCATCCGGGACGCGGTGGACATCGCGCGGGGCGGCATCGAGCACCGCAGGGACGGGCAGGCCTCGCGGCTGGACGTGGTGCTGCCAGGGACGCTCCCGCAGGTGTCGGGGTCGGCCATGGAGCTGCGGTACGTGCTCATCAACCTGCTCATCAACGCACGCGACGCCATGCCCCGGGGCGGCACCATCCGCGTGCGGGCGGGGAGCAGGGG
>NZ_RAWB01000469.1 GCF_003612055.1 Corallococcus llansteffanensis | reverse complement strand
GGTGGGGGTCGTGGCGGCCTCGGTGGGTTTCGCGGCGGGTACGGCGGGCTCCGCGGGCTTTTCGGCGGGCTTCGCGGCGGTTTCCGCGGCCTTGCGCAGGCCTTCCTTGCGCTCGCGCTCGCGGCGGCGGGTCTCCCGGTCGATGCCCTTGTTCGCGTCCTTCACGTACTGGGCGGTGCGCTCGTCGGTGCCGCCCTTGGCCTGGTACTGGCCCAGGTAGGCCACGGCCTTCTGGAGCCGCTCCAGCGGGTCCATGCCGGCGGGCTCCAGGTCCAGGTGGAGCAGGGCCAGGTTGAAGTACGGGTCCTTGCCGTCGGGCTGGAGCTGGAGCACGCGCTCGTACTCGGCCAGGGCGCGCGCGAAGTCGCCCTCGCCCCGGTAGGCGTTGCCCAGGTTGAGGTGGGCGGCGGCGAAGTCCGGCGCGGCGCGCACGGCGGCCTCCAGCTCCACGCGGGCGGCGGCGTAGTCCTCGCCCTCGTTGAGCAGGGCGCCCAGGTTGTTGCGCGCCTCGGCGAAGTCCGGCCGCAGGGCAATGGCCTGCCGGAAGCGCTCCAGCGCCTGCGGGCGCTCCTTGAGGCCCAGGTGCACCAGGCCCAGGGCGTTGAGCGTGGACGCGTCCTGCGCGTCGATGGCGAGCGCGTTTCCGAGCACCATGGACGCCAGCTCGAATTTGCCCTCGCGGGCGTACACCTGCGCGAGCACCTGCATCGCGGGCACGTGCTGCTCGTTGGCCTGGAGCGCGCGGCGGGCCTCGGCGACGGCGGGCGCGTGCTGCTTCTGCAGCAGCAGCGTGAGCGCGAGCGCCGTGCGGCGGGCCACCGAGTCCTGCTTCGTCAGCGCCTCGCGCAGCTCCGCCTCCAGGGACGCCGCGCGGCCGGTGCGCGCGGACAGGCGCACGAGGCAGTCCCAGGCGGTCTCCAGCTCCGGCTCCAGCGACAGGGCCTGCCGGTAGGAGCGCTCCGCGTCGGGGAGGCGGCCCTGGCGCTCCTGCACGATGCCCAGGTTCGTCCACGCGGGCGCGAGCTTCGGGGACTTCTCCAGCAGGGCCTTGAGCGCGGTCTCCGCGATGCTCAGCTCGCCGCTCCGGGCGATCTCCACCGCGCGCGTGAAGTCCTTCTCCGCGCCGGACGAGGCCTGGGGCTTCGGGGCTGCGGGCTTCTCGGGCTCCGGCTTCGTGCCGGGGCTCACGGACGCGATGGGCCCCGTCGAGGGCCCGTCGAGCTTCGACTCGGTGCGCGTCTGGGGGCCGGAGGCGCAGGCGGACAGCCAGAGCGCCAGTCCGGTGAGCGCGAATCGTCTGCCGTGGCTCATCGTGCGCCCTCTTCCGTCAGCCGGGGGGCTTTGTCGGTTTCGGTCCGCGCGGGGACCACGGGCGCGGTGAGGCTGCCCACGAGGCCGTCCGGGTACACGGTCTCCGACGCGATGGCGCCCTTGGGTTCCTTCAGGACGGGGTACTCCTTGGGCCGGAAGCGGTTGAGCGCTTCGAGCGTGCGGTGCGTCCACTCGTTGGAGACGTGGTTCTTGCGCGCCTCCTTGAGCGTGGCGGCGTAGCTCTCCACCGCGCGGTCCTCCAGCGCGACGGTGCGCTGGGTGAGCATGTCCTGGTAGGCGAGCACCGCGTCGTCGCCCAGGCGCTTCACCTCCGGCGGTACCGGGGCCTCCAGGAGCGTGTTGCCGAAGCGCTCCAGCGCGTGCCCGCGCCGGTAGAACGCGGCCAGCGACCACTCGAGCTGCTTGTACGGCAGCACCTTGCCGTACGCGTCGCTCACCGACTTCACGGCTTCGGTCTTCTTGTTGAAGCTGCGCTCCAGCACCTTGCCGGAGCCGGTGATCTTCAGCGCGTCGAACCGCTGGAACTCCGCCTCCGCCAGTTGGAAGCGGCTGTAGGCGGCGGCCTCGGCGGCGCGCTGCTGCGTCTCCGGCTTCAGCTTGCGCCGGTCGAACTCGTCCGCGGCGGCGGAATACGCGCGCGAGGCCTCCTTCGCGTTGCCCCGCTTCTTCCACGCGTCGCCCAGGCGCCGCTTCGCGTCCACCACCAGCTCCACCTGGTCCGGCTTGCTCGCGAACTTGCGGACGAACGCCTCCAGCGCGTTGATCTCTCCGCGCGTGTCGCCCTGCTTCTCCAGGATGCGGGCCGCGCGGTACTGGTTCTCCGGCGCGTTCTTGCCGTGGGGGAACAGCTCCACGCAGCGCTGGAAGGCGGCCGCGGCCTCCGCGTAGCGCTGCTGACCTTCGAGCAGGGCCGCCGCGTTGTAGAGCGCCGACTCGCGCTCCTCCGCCGCCGGGTAGTCCTTCACCAGCTTCTGGTAGCTCGTGACGGCCTTGTCGAAGTCGTAGGACTTCTGCGCGTTGACGGCCACGCGGAAGAGGGCGGTGTGGGCCCACGGCGACTTCGGATAGTCGCGGTACACGCGCTCGTAGAGCTTCATCGCCGAGTCGAACCGGCGCAGCTCCTCGTACGCCACCGCCGCGTTGTTGAGCGCCTTGTCGGCGAACTCGTGACGGGGGGCCTCTTCGACGAGCTGGAGGTACTTCTTCGCCGCCTCGTCGTAGCGCTTCTGGGCCGCGAGCTGGTCCGCGAGGTTGAAGCGTCCGGCGAGCTTGAACTTCATCAGCTCGCGGTACTGGTCGCTCTGGGGGTCCACCACCTGCGCGTTGCTGGCGAGCCGCGCGCTGACCTCCTCCACGCTCTTCCAGTCCTGGTCGACGAGGAACGACTCGATGATGAGGTTGGTGGCGTAGCCGGCCACCGCGTTCCGGGGATACGCCTGCACCACGCGCTCGAAGCGCGGCCGGGCCTGGGCGAAGTCGTCGTGCGTGTAGAACAGCTCCGCGGCCTGGTAGGCGATGCCCGGCGCAGCCTCTTCCTTCGGCAGCAGCGCCACGTAGGCGTCGGAGGCCTTCACCAGCCGGGCCTCCGTCTCCGCCAGGGCCACGGGCGCGTGAGCGCTGTCCTTGGGGCGCTCGGCGGCGCGCAGCGGCTTGCGCTCCGGCACGCGGCCTTCCTTCACGTCCCGGGTGAGCTGCTCCTTCCACGCGAGCACCGCGTTGTGCGCGGACACGTTGCGGTAGGTGTCGTCCTGGTTGGAGTCGCGCACCGCTTCGTACGCCTTCGCGGCCGCGTCGAACTGGTTCGAATTGAAGAGGCACTCCGCGAAGAAGAAGCGCATCGGGTACGCGTTCTTGCTGCGCGGGAAGCGCTCCAGGTACGTGCCGTAGGCGCGCGCGGCGGCGGCGTAGGTGGACAGGGACTGTTCGGCCTTGCCCTCCTTCTGGAACGCCTGGGCCTGCTGGTGCTGGTAGCTGGCGGCGGAGAAGAGGCTCTGCTCGGCGAGCGTCTGCGCGTTGGACAGCGCGTTCGGGTCGTCCTTGTTCTTCTCGTACCAGGCGCCGCCGGGCAGGTAGCTGTTGGCCAGCTTCTCGGACTCGAGGGCGTACAGGTCCATGCGCCGGTCGCGCTCGTAGGCCTGGACGATGCGCTGCTGGAGGCGCGGCGCATCCGCGGTCAGCGGATCCGTGGTCAGCACCTGCTGGTACGCGGCGATGGCGTCCGTGTTGCGGAGCTGGTCGAAGTAGACGTTGCCCAGCCGCCGGTACACCTCCGCCTCGTAGGGACGGCCGCCGCGCTTGGCGAAGATCTCCTGCGCCCGGGCCATGCCGCCCCAGGTCTCGTCGGCCAGCGACAGCGCGATGTACTGGAGCGCTTCGGCGCGAAGGTCGCCCTCGTCCGCCTTGTCACCGGACTGCTGGTGGGACTGGTAGTGGTCCAGCAGCAGCAGGAAGCTGTCGACGGCCTCGTCGAACCAGTCCATCCGGTAGTACGTCCAGGCGAGCTTGTAGCGGGCCTTGTCGTAGAAGCGGTGTCCGGTGTCGCGCGTGGCGGCGGTGTACGCGTCGGCGGCCTTGCGCAGCGCCGCGGGGTCGGTCTCGTCCTCGAACCAGTACTCGCCGATGCGCGTCCACGCGTCGGTGGTGAAGCGGCTCTTGGGGTAGCGCGTGGTGAGCTGCTGGTAGGTGGCGAGGCTCTCCTCGTCCTTGTGCTGTTCGGAGAGGCAGTAGGCCAGCAGGTACAGCGAGCCGTCGTTGAGCTTGTAGTCCGGGAACCGCGCGAGCAGCTGGCGATACAGGCCGATGGACGGGGTGAAGTCCACCTCCGGCTCCGGCGGCAGGTCCGCCATCGCCTCATCCGACAGCGTGCGCACGCGCTCCGCGTAGTCCTTGCGCGCGAGCTGGTGCTCGTCCGCCGAGCGCTCGTAGTACAGCTCCGCCAGGCGGAACATCACGTCCGGCGTGGCGCGGGGCTCGTTCGGGTAGCGGCGGAGGAAGTCCTCGAAGCGGGAGATGGCGTCCAGCCGGTGGGTGCGCTCCTGCGACTCCAGCGCGGTGAGGGACTTCTCGTAGGAACTGGAGAGCGCCGCGCGCCGCTGCGCGTACCGGCGTTCCACCAACTGCTTCACCTCGCGATGGAAGTCGCGCGACTCTGCTTCGTAAGCCTCCAGCGCGCGGCTCACCTCGCCGAGCAGCTTCTCCTGCTCGGGCGTGTGGCCCAGGCCGTCCAGGTAGCGCGGGGCGGGGGCGGGGACGGCGGCGGCAGGGGCCGGAGGCTGCTTCGGAGCCGGGGAGGCGTCCCTGGCCGGCGCCTTGGCCTTGGTCGAAGCCTTGGGCGCCGTCTTGGTGGCGGCCCTCGGCGCGGCGTGGATGGCCACGGGCGCGAGGGCCATGAGGAGGGCGAGGAGGGGGCGGCGCATGACTTTCAGTCCCCCCCTTCCGGCGACAGGACGTCCTTGAACTCGGTGTCCAGCGCGCGCAGCGCTTCGCTCTTCTGTTTGGCGACCTTCTGGATGTTCGCGGCGTTGTCCTGGGTGCGGCTGAAGGCCACGTCCACCGTGCCGGTGTCCGCCTTGAGCACCAGCTCGTAGAACTGCTGACGCACGCGCCGGAAGCTGTCGTAGGCGATGCGGCCCACGAGGTTGCGCGCGTCGCCGGAGGCGCCGGCCACCTCCTGCTCGTAGCCCTGGAGCAGCGCCTGTTCGGCGCGCACCTTGTCGCGGATGGACTGCACGCGGTGCTCCAGGCGCGCGCGGAGCGCCACCCGGGCCACCGCCACCCGGCCGCGCAGCACGTCCGTGCGCGTGCGCACCGCGTGCATGCGCAGGAGCACGCGGGTGTCCTCGCCGGACAGGCGGGCCTCCGCCGCATGCAGCACCGCGTGCTCCTGCTGGAGCGCGGCGGCGTACCGGGTGCGGATGGCGGCCTCGCCCTCCAGTGACGTGTCCGTGGACTGGCGCTCGGTCGCGAGCCGCGCGCGGGTGTGGTCCAGCTCCGACTGCAGGTCGCGCAGCGTGGCGATCTCCGCCTGGAGCTGCACCAGGAACTCGCGCTCCTCGGAGGGGTCCGCCTGCCGGTCCTCGCGGGTGTCCTCCACCCACTTGCGCACGGCGGCGGCGTTGGCGTGCAGGCTCTGCAGCTCGTACCCCAGCCGGAAGGCGTCGCGGTCCACCGCGTCCACGCGCGCCTGCATGCGGTGGCGGCGGTCCTCCAGCTCGCGGGTGGTGGTGGGCAGGGTCGCGAAGCGCAGGCGCTGGGCCTCGCGCACGCCCTGGGCGACGAGCAGCTTCTCGCGCTCGGCGGGCGTCAGCTTCTCCTCCACCAGCGCCGTCTCCGCGCGCACCAGGGCCTGCTCGGCCACCGTGAGCGCGGTGTCCACGGTCTCCACGCGGGTGTAGCCCTCCTGCAGCTCCGGGAAGGCCTCCGGCCCGCGCGCCGCCAGCGCCTCCAGGATGCGCTCCGCGATGGCCTTCGCCTCGCCCGCGCCCTGCCGTCCGCTGTCCAGGTCGCCCACCATCCGCACCGCGTTCGCGACCTCCTTCTGCGTGGACGCGTACTGGAGCGCGAGGGGCGGCAGCAGCGTGCTCACGTCGAGCGACTTCTCGTTGCGCGCCAGCAGGTTGTCGAAATACGCGACGGGGTCCTGGTTCACGCGCAAGAGCGCGTCCACCTTGTCGCGCGCGGGCGCGAACGTGCGCACCACGCCGTCATAGGTCTCCAGCGCCTCGTCGTACTGGCGCAGCTTCTGGAGCAGGTGGCCCTGGAGGATCTGCGCCTCGGGCGCGAGCTGCGAGTTCGGTGCGACGAGCAGCAGGATGTCCGTGGCGTTCTTCGCCTGCACGAAGTCCTGCTTGCGGACGTACGTCCCGGCCACTTCCAACAGCGTCTCCGGGAAACGCTCGCTCTCGCGCGGCACCTGGCTGTACTGATCCAACGCCTCGTCGTAGCGGCCCGTCTCGTACAGGAGCCGGCCCAGCGACAGCCGCGCCAGCTCCCGGAAGCGCTGGGCCTCCGGCTCCGGCAGGCCCGTGGACACCACGGCCTCCGGCCCGGTGGCGATGATGCGCTGGAACTGCGCGATGGCGGCGGGATGGTCCCCGGCCTGCACGCTCAGGACGCCCAGGTGGTAGACGGCCTGCACGCGGAAGCGGCCGGGCGTCTGCGCCAGCGGGGCGAACAGCGCGCGCGAGCGCTGCTGGTGCTCCTCGGCAGACAGGTCCGCGCGCTTGAAGGTGCCGCGCGCGTGCACGTAGGCGATGTCCGGGGCCAGCACGCCGCCGGACAGCTCGCGCGCCTTCTCCACGTACGCGTCGATGCCCTCGAACTGCTGAAGCCGTCCGGCCACCGCGAGGTAGCGGCTCACGGCCTCCTTGTAGCGCTGCGGCGTCAGGGGCAGCGCCAGCACGTCCCGCAGGTACACCCGCGCGCCAATGTCGTTCTTCTGCTGGTAGAGCGCGTCCGCCAGGTAGAAGACCGCTTCGGGGTAGCGCGGGTTCGACTTGAAGTCCGGGTCGCTCACCAGGTCGTAGAAGAGGACGGACGCGGCGGCCCAGTCCCCCAGCAGCGAGTGCAGCTCCCCCTCGGAGAAGCGCTTCAACTGCGAGTCGGCGTTGCTCGGCTCGGGGCGCTCGGTGAACTGCGCCTCCACGAAGCGCAGGCCCTGTTCGGCGGTGTGCAGCTGCGCTTCCACGGCCTCCACGGACGCGGCGCGCGTGCTCAGGGAGGCGGGGAGCGCCGGCAGCGCCGTCCCCGGCTTGGAGGCCGGGGCGGGCGCGGGCGCGGCCCCGAGGGACAGGGCGAGGGCCAGGGCGTGCAGCGTCGCGGTCACGGCGGTTCCCGCTCCTACTTCGTCTCGCTGGAGGTGGAGGCTGGCACGGGCACCACGCCCGGCGCCGCTTCCGTCCCGGACACAGGCGGCTTGGGCGTGCGCGTGTCCTTGGCCACTTCAATGTCGTAGCGCACCGCGGGCCGGTCCTTCAGGTCCGTGGTGAGGCCGCCCTTCTCCACGCCCACCACGTTCACCGTGGTGACCTTTCCGGACTCCGCGTTGAAGGTGTAACTGGATTGCACCTTGAACTTGTAGCCCTCCAGGTAGCTGAACACGCCGTAGCCGCTGCCCCGGTACACGAGCCGCACCGCGAGCTGGTGCTGGCCCGGCACGATGCGGCCGTTGAAGACCTCCAGCGACTGGTGCCGGTTCAGGTCTCCCTGCGTGTCCACCTGGGTGAAGATGGGCGCGCCGTCCAGCGCGTACACCACGGACTCGAGCTGGAACGCGTTGCCCATCTCGTTCTTGTGCACGAGCACCGCGCGGGCGCCCGTGGACAGCTCGCCGCCCATCACCGTCTCCTGCAACAGCAGCAGGCGCGCCTTGGAGCGGTAGATCTTCTCCTTCAGGTCGACGACCTGCTCCTCCAGCGTCTTCACGCGCGCGGTGAAGGCCTCGTCCGCCGTCTGCTCCCCGGCGGGTGCCGCGGG
>NZ_RAWB01000468.1 GCF_003612055.1 Corallococcus llansteffanensis | reverse complement strand
GGGCAGGGCCTGGCTGTTCCGAGGGTTCAAGGGCGCCCGCACCAGGCTTGGGCGAACGTGCCCTCGGGCCCAGGCAGCAGCCGCCGCTGCCTGAACCCTTCAAGACCTATGTGCCGGGGTACCTAGAAGCAGTACCCAACGAAGCCGCTGGACGATTGCGCGAACTGCTGGGCCTCAGCCAGGCAGTAGAATTGACCGTTCACACCAATCGGATTGGGCGAGTTGGCGAACATGCAGATCGCATACGTTGACTTGGTGGAGCCGGGAGGGCAAAGCGCAGCCGGGTCCGAGCGCGTGCCCCAGACCTTCTGCCCAGCGCCAGAGTAGATCGTCAAGGCGCCATCATCCCCCACCTGAAGATAGGTGCCGGTGTCCACGACAGGGGCGCCTGTCTGGGAGGCCCAGCGCCAGCTGGCGGCATTGTTGATGTCCCCATAGACGACAAAGTTACGATCCTGCTGCATGACCGCGGCCGTGCCACCGAGGGCATGGGTGGCCCAAATCGCGACATTGTCATTGACGCGATACACGACCAGGTTCCCATCACTGGCCTGCATGACGAGCTTGTACCTCCCATTCGAGGAGTAGAGCTGCTGGCCAGCCATCAGGGCTTGATTGGCCTGGAGTGTTTGGGCATTGGCTTCCATGGAAATGAGCCCCATCATCAGGGCAAACATGGTTACAATGAGATTCTTCATTTTCGATCTCCGCTGCCTTTGGGGCAGGGTGCGACATGAGGGGTGGGTATTCGGCGCGTCCCGAGTCCATTGCGTGGGCTGAGCAGGACCCGCTGGAACAATGAGCCGACGAGGCGGAAGATGATGCAGAGATTCTAGACGTCCTCCGGGGGCGCTTCCGTCCCCCGCTCATCGCGCCAGGTCGTCAGGTGGCTTCGGCTCCATCATTCGCAGCAGCTGGCCTGCGCCGTTCAGGAGGCTTTGCCTGGCCCCGTCATATGTATCCTTGAGGGTCCCCAGTCCATCCTTCGCATTGCCGTACACGCCCGCTTCGACGCCAATGCTGGCCGACACTTTCGGGCGCCCCCCGCCGCCAGGGCCGATGCCCTCCTCATGGGATTCGAGCGAAAGCGGATGCGCGAATCCCTTGCCTTTCAGGACGTCCAATCCCGCCGTGGCCTTTCCTCCATAGGAAAGGGTGCCGTCCCGTGTCGGGACCTCCACGGCGAACTTCGCGTAGGCGTTCACGACGACACCGTTTCCCTGGCTCGAATGGGTGGCGTTCGCGCGACCATTCTCGTCGGGCCGGAGATCCGTGCTGAGTCCGCCACCGAGCCCGGAGCCATAGTTCGCGACGACAGCCCATTCACCGCTGGCGACGTTGTAGCCCACGGAAATCCCAACGCATTTGCCGCGACACACCTCAATGGAGCGCACGAAACGCCCGTCGGGGTCGATGTATTTGTACGGGCTGTTGTTCGCGTAGCTGTAGCGGTTGAAGTTGCCGCCCGTGTTCGCGTCCGTCGTCACCGGGTCGATGCTCAGGAACCGCCCCGCCACCGGGTCATAGTACCGTTGCTGCATGTACGTCAGGCCGGTCGCGCTGTCGTTCACGTGCCCCGCGAAGCCAATCGTCGGCTGCGCCCCGGACTGCGTCAGGCCATACGGCTCGTAGAAGGTGCGGTTCTGGATCGTGCGCGCCGAGTCCGTCCGCGCCACCACGCTGCCCAGGCCGTCGGTGTGCACGTAGGACACGCCGATGTCGGCCAGGAGCGTGCCGCTCAGGTACACATACCTGCTCTCCACGGGCGCGGAGGCTCCCACCGTCGTGGTTCCGTACAGCAACTGCCCGTCCTGCGTGTAGAGCTGGAGCTGGGTCTGGTTGCTGCCATCGGTCTTGACGATCTGGATGCGCCGGCCACGACCGTCGTACGCATAGGTCGCCTTCCCGGTAGCGGACGTCATGCGGTTGGCCAGGTCGAACACATAGGCCTGCCCGCCGCGCTGCGTGATGTTGCCGTTGCTGTCGTAGCCGTAGCCGAGGCTGTACGGCGCGGCATTGCTGCTGATGTTGCTCAAGCGGTTGCGCACATAGTCGATGTCGTGCGTGCTGGTGCGCGCCGTGGCGCCGGCGGTGACGACCGTCGAGACGACGTTGTCGAGCGCGTCGTTGCTGTACGTGACCGTGCCCCACAGGCCCGGCGCACTGACGCTGTAGAGGCGGTCGAGCGCGTCGTAGGACATGGTGCGGGTGCTCAGCCCCTGCTGCAGGTCGGCGATGCCGATGACGCTGCCGTTCTCGTCGTAGCTGTAGACGTCGTTGAGCACGCTGGTGTCGCTGATCTGGCGGGGCAGGCCGCGCGTGTTCTGCGTCATCGTGTGGACCAGCCCGTTGGCGTAGACGAACCCGGCGATGGCTCCGTTGGGGTGATAGGTGATGGAGCTGGCGTAGTTGCTCACCAGGGTCGGTTCACCCAGGGCGTTGGGGCTGTAGGTGATGGCCGTGCGGGCCGTGTCTGGGTAGGTCAGCCTGGCCAGCGAGGCGTTGGCGTCGTAGGCGCGGTTGATGAAGTACGTCTTGCCGCCGTAGGTGAGGCGTTCTTCTTCCAGCAGCCGCCGGCGGTTGTAGGTGTTGGTCCAGACAGCGCCGTTGGACGTGTTCGTCAGCGGCAGGCCGTCAGCCGTATAGGTCTGCGTGATGGACGGGCTGGCGTCGCCGAAGAGCGTGCTGGTCACCCGGTTCAAGGCATCGTAGCCGTACGAGACCTTCCGGGCCGCCGGGACGCTGGCGCTGTCGCAGCTGCCCGGCGACGGCAAGGAGAGCCCGGTGGCGCGCCAGGCGACGTTGCCCGCCGCATCGTAGGCCTGCACGGTGGCGCCGGTCTCGGGCTCGATCGTCTTGCACAGGCGCTGGTTGGCGTCATACGTGTAGGTGCGCGTGGAGAAGACGCCGTCGACCCCTCGCGTGAAGGCCGTCGTCTGCCCGAACACGTTGCGCGTGAACGTCGTCGTCAGGCCATACGGCTGGACGATGGTGGCTGGCGCCTGCTCCGAGGGGTCGTCCAGCGCCCAGAAGCGGGTGTCGGTCACCAGGTTGCGCGCATTGGTCACCCTGCGCATGAAGCCGCCCAGGTACTGGGTGGAGGTGGTCAGGCTGCCCAGCTCGCTCGCCACGCTGACGCTGGTGACGCGGCCCAGCGCATCGTAGGCGGTGCTGGTGCCGGCGGGATTCTCGTTGACGTCGGTGATGCCGCGCTGCGCGTAGGACTCGAAGGTCGGCTTGCCATTGAAGTCGAAGCGGCGCAGGACCATGCGGCGCGTGTCCGCCTCGTTGGCGGCGTCGAACGTGCGCGTCAGCAGCGGACGCAACAAGGCGTCCAGATAGGTGATCGTGCGCGCATTGCCTGTCGACACCGTCTGGCGCCAGTGCCCGGCGGGCAGGCCGTATTCAACGGCGCCGACGGGCTCCAGCACCATCGAAGTGGTGTTCCAGGCCACCGTGTCGCCGGTGGGGGGCGTGATGAGGTTGAGCCTGCCCATCGCGTCGTAGCCGTAGCGGGTCGTAAAGCCCGCCGCGTTGGTCGTGGATGTGATCTGCCCGATGCCGTTGATGACCGTGCTCTCGCTCGCGCCCGTCGGATGGCTGGTGTTCTGCGGCAGGCCAGCCCTGTAGTTCGAATACGTGGTCGTGAAGTTCCCGCCGTCCTTGCGGCTGGCCAGCGTGCCATCCGGGTAATACGTCAGCGTCTGGTCCAGCGCGCCGAACCGGCTGACCGTCGTCAGCGCCGCGGTGGTCGCGTCGTAGGTGTTCGACTCCATCACCTTGCCGGTGCTGTTCTCGGTCACGGTGGCGATCTGTCCCAGCACCCACTTGCCCGGGTTGTCGCTGTAGGTCGTCGTCTCCGTGCGGCTGTAGCCCAGGCTGCTGGCGCGGGTCACCGACGTGGGCCGCACGAGCGTGTCGAAGCTGTTCGCGGTCCACTGGAACGTCACGCCCTGCTGGGTCACGGTCTGCTGGTCGACCGGCATGTGGCGAGCGAGCAGGTCGCCGTCGCCCAGGGCGTAGCTGCCGGCGCCAGCGCGCGAGGGGTAGGGACCGGCGTCCGGCGCGCGGTAATGCAGGGTCCGGGTGCTCAGGGCGGTGCTGCCGTTCCAGCCGGTGTCGACCCGCTGCAGCTGGCCTTCCGAGACGTTGTAGCTGTTGCCGAAGGTGTACAGCGTCCGGTCCCCGCGGGGGTCGTTCACCGTCACGGTCTTGGTGGACGGGCAGCCCGCGCCGCAGGGCGACCAGCTGGCGTTGGTCGGGCCATAGTCATAGGTCCAGGTCATGCCCGCCATGCCCGGGCCCGTGAGGGTCTTCTGGGTCAGCGCATAGCTGTAGAAGTAGCGAGGCGCGAGCGCGAACGTGCTCCCGTCGGGGTACATCCTGCATTGCTTGTCCACGTTCGAGCGGCCATGCGTGGTGGGCGTCAGCGTGAAGCTGCCGCTCGCGCCCGACGGGTGGCGCATGGTGCCGGTGACGACGTAGGGATTGAGGTTCGCCGGGTACTCGCAGTCGGGGCCGCCCAGGTAGAGGAGCTCCTGGAACAGCGGATCCGTGCCGCCGAACTGCCAGATCGTCCCATCCGGCAGGGTCACCTGGTTCAGGTCCGGCACTCCCTGGTTCGTGGCGCGATAGCTGTAGGACCAGGTGCGGATGCCGTCCGTGACGGAGGTGATCACCTTGGGGCTGCTGGCATGGCCATAGGACAGCCGGAGGACGCGCCCGTCGCTGGCGCTGATCATCGTGACGTTCTCGGGGTTGGCCGGGTCGTAGGTGTACTGCACCGTGTTGCCGAAGCGGTCGGTGATCAGCGTCGGCAGCAGCCAGACCTCCTTGCGGTCCAGGAAGTTTTCGCCAGAGGCGAAGCCTGAGCCGGAGGGCTTGGTCAGTCCCTGCTCCCTGTAGGTCACGAGCTGGTCGAAGCGGTACTTCGTCCCGTCGGGGGAGACGACCAGGAAGCCTTCGCCCAGGGTGGCGCTGTTGGCCAGGGTCGGCAGGCAACTGGCCGACCAGAACCTGCTGGTGACGATGGGGTAGCTGTCGACGGGGCCTGGCGCGAGGGTGTTGTCCGGGCTGCGCCGCAGCAACTGCTGTTCCCCTTCGCCGGGAACATAGAGGGAATTCCCCTGCCAGAACTCCTCTGCATCCCAGTGGCCGGAGTTGTTGGCGCCCAGGGACGGCGGCGGCGCGCCAAAGCTGTTGCAGCGCGCAACCGTACCGTTGGCGGCCTTCCAGCCATCCCTGCTGGAGAACATGCCGTGGATGTTTGGGATGTCCATCAGCCACCTGCCAAAGGGCCGCGCGCTCACCCCGGGCACGTTGGCGATCAACCTGCGCCCGACGGCCACCGGCAGCTTGCTGTTGCCAGGAAGGCTGACGTCGGTCTGGGTGAACTCCAGCCGCCCACTGTAGAGGTTGAGCTGGTCACCAAACAGGTGGGTGCCGATGGTGGCGACCGCGTCGGGGGCCTTCACGGCCTTCGACAGCTCGGCGTAGGTCGTGGTCTGTGCCTGAGCCACGGCCGCGCAGAGGGCGACCATGGCCCCGACGGCACCACGCGAGGGCTGGGAACGCAATGCCCCCCGATACGAATGGAACAGCACGCACAACAATCGATACGCGGACATGCATCAGCCCCCATGGGGTGATGAGCCCATCAGGAGGAGAATGATGCAGAGAATCTGCAGGCTGCTGGGCAAAGCCGATTCAGGGGTCGCCCCTCGGCTTCATGAAGGCTTCCCTCAGTCCTTCCAGAGCACCTTCCACGGATGCTTGCGCAGGTCCGTGACCAGGGTGCGCAGTTCGTCATAGAGCGCCGGATCCTTGAGCAGGGCGCCTCCCGTACCTTCGCCCGCGTCCAGCCTCCCAAGGACCCGGTCCGCCTTCGCGGCGATCTGCTCCAACTGGCCTGCCGCTGCCGTGAACCGCTGGAGCGCTACCTTCACCTGCTGCCCGTCCTCGGCCGTCAGGGGGCCTGTTACCGCCGCCAGTCCCTCCAGGGTCGTTCCGGCGGACTTCGTCAGGCCCGGCAGGTCCTTTCGCATCACGGCCGCCACGGCCGAGGCATCGTCCAGGAGGCGGGCTCCCTTGCCCCCGGGCTGGAGCGACTCCTTGGCCAGCTGCGACAGCTGCCTCAAGTCCCTGGACGCCGCCGCCAGCTCCGACGCCAGCACCTTCACGTCACCCTTGTTCTCGCGCAGCACCTCATCCAGCGTCTTCGCCAGACGCGAGACATTCGCCGCGAGGCCCGTCACCAACTCCGGGTCCTTCTCCAGCATCTCCGACAGCAGCGTCACGAACTTGGAGAGCTGTTCCGACAGCAGGTCCAGGCGCGGCGCGTCCACGCCTCGCAGGGCCTCGGACTCAGGCAAGGCGGCCTCCGCATTGCCTGGGTTCAGCTCCAGATACGGCTCGCCCAGCAGGCCCACCGTCCCCACCGTCACCCGGGCATCCTTGCGCAACGCACCCCGGGCCGCGGGTTCGACCGACAGGTCCATGCGGACGGGCAGGGGGATTCCCTTCGCGTCCCTGCGCTCCGGCAACAGGTGGATGGCGTCCACCTTGCCCACCTGCACGCCGCCCAGCTTCACCGGGGCGCCCTGCACCACGTTGCCCGTGTGGGCGAAGTCCACCGCCAGCTTGGAGCCCCGGCCCAGCGTCAGCTCACCCATCAACCAGAGCAACACCAGCACGCCGACCACCGACGCGAGCACCAGCGCTCCCACCTTCAACTCCAGCCGTTGCTCATCCATCCGTCGCACCCTCCATGAACGGCGCCGTCAGGGTCCGCAGCTCCGGGGCAGGGGACTTGAGGAAGCCCTCCGGTGTCCCCAGGAAGGCACAGCGTCCCTTCGCCACCACCAACACGCGGTCCGCAATCTCTCTCAACTGCCGGTAGTCGTGTGACACCACCAGCGCTCCCAGGCCCTGCTCCTTCAGCGACGCCAGCACCGCCTCCACCTGCATCGCCGCCCTCCGGTCCAGCCCCGTCGTTGGCTCGTCCAACAGCAGGTAGCGCGGCTTGAGCACCAGCGCCCTCGCGATGGCTGCCCTTTTCTTCGCTCCCGGCCCCAGCTCCGGCGGCATCCGGTCCGCCCACTCCTTCAGGCCCACCTGCTCCAGCGCCGTCGCCACCGCTTCGTCCGGGGCGGTCGGGTCCGCGAGGCGCACGTTCTCCCGCAGCGTCCTCCAGTCCAGCAGCGCGGGCCCCTGCACCAGGTACGGCGCCCGACGGCGAACTCCCACCAGCGTCCGCTCGGGCTGCGTGTCCACCCGCTCTCCGAACAGCGTCACCTTGCCGGCTTCGGGCCGCAGCAGGCCCACGGCCAGTCGGCACAGCACGCTCTTTCCGGAACCGCTCGCCCCCGCGATGAACGTCAGCTCCCGCGTGGACACCTCCGCGCTCAGGCCGTCCAACACGCGGCGGCCCGGCTCGAAGGCGATCGCCACGTCCTCGAAGCGCAGCGTGTCCGGTCCGGTGTCATTCACAGGCGCACGAACTGGAACGCAAGCGACACCGTCAGGTCAATCAACAGACACCCGAGACTCGCCGCGACCACGCCTTCCGTCGTGGCCTGACCCACTGCTTCGGCGCCGCCTCTCGCCTTGAGTCCCGCCACCGCTGCCGCGAGCGGGATGTAGAGCCCGCAGCCCACCGACTTCAGCGCCGCCACCAGCAGGTCCCAGCCATCCACGTACCTGGCGTCCATGAACGCCCGCCCGTCGATGTCGAACGCCACACTTGCCACCCCCGCCGCGGACAGCGTCGCCGCCACCGTTCCCAGCACGCACAGGAGCGGCACGCCCACCACCCCCGCCAGCACCCTTGGGGCTACCAGGTCCGCGTAGGGGT
>NZ_RAWB01000467.1 GCF_003612055.1 Corallococcus llansteffanensis | reverse complement strand
CCTCTGCACCCTCCCTCCCCCTCAACAGGGCCTCCATCCCTCTTATGCGTTGCGGGTTCTGTACTGTCCAGAACTGATAATAACAGAAAGAGCGGAAAGCGCCACAAAGTCCGGCCAACTGTGACCTGAATCGCCACAGTCATCAGACGACAAACATTGTCATCCAAGGACTTGCGCAGCCGACAGGCATGGTCTGACCATTGCAAATGACTGGCATCCGCTGTCCACACCCCAGGGAGGCATGGATGTCAAAGATGCGCACGAGAATGTTCATGGGCCGGCTGCTAACGGCCACGATGTTGGGAGCGTTCGCGGGCTGTCAGGCGGAGCCCTCGCAAGAATCCGGCCCCAAAGCCACGTCGCAGGAAATGACGGCGGCCACGGATGGCTGCGTGAATCGCTTCGAGGGCATCACCCACTGCACCACGGGCAATGCGGCGCTGGATGCCACGGACGAGGGCCTGGTGGTCACCGGCCTGGGCAATGGGGACGAGGACGGCGTCGTCGGGGCAGTGGGCCGCGCTGAGAGCTGGCGGCAGCATTCCATCGTGGACTTCGGCGAAGGCGACAAGGCCGTGACCTATTACGGCCGGAGCGAGGACCAGGTCATCAGCACGCTGCGAATGGCCCCGGACCCGGACCATCCGGGCGTCCTGCGCTTGCGGCCCACGTTCACTGGAAGCCCTGGCGGCTCGGATTACACCATCATCGTGCGGGACCACGGCGAGCAGGTGGCCTACTACAAGCTTCCGGGCGACCGGCTGAAGTCGGTCATCGTCGAGATGCAGGAAGCCCTGCACCGCTGGCTCCGGCTGGTCGAAACCTTCTCCCGCAGTGATGGCGGATCGGCCTTGAGTGGGGACACCCAGGGGGCCTGTATCTGGACGGTGCACTTCCAGGAAAACTCGTTCCGGGTGACTCTGGACGATGGCACGCAAGTGACGGGCGATGAGATCGAGTTCGTGGAGCAACTTGAGGACGGCGCCTATCCGTACTCCTCGTTCACACACATCGGGATGACCGGCGCGGTGAACAAGGTCACCGTCCTGGACGAGTCCGTGACCCTGAACAGCAAGTGATTGCCCGGGGCCCGCGAGTGGAGTGGGCGCGGGCCCCCTTGAATGGATGCCGAAGCCGCTTCGAAGACGCCGGGCGGGTGTGCTGCACCGGGTGCTGCGGCTGTTGGAGAAAAGAGGGACCCTGCCCGCGCAAGGGCCCGAGGACGCGCTGCAGGCGTACCAGGCGCATTCCCTGCAGCAGCGGCTGCGCTGGACGGAGGTGGAGCTTCGGCCTCCTCCCCGAAAGCAGCCCCGGTGCGCCTTCCCGGAGGGCTTCTCCCTGCACGCCAATACGCACCTGCATGCGAACGACAGGCAGGGGCTGGAGCGGCGATGCCGCTACGGGGCACGCGGTGCGCTGGCGCTGGAGCGTTTGTCACGAGTGGAGGATGGCCGCATTGCCTATCGGATGAAGCGCCCGCTGCCGGACGGTACGACGCACCTGCTCTTCACCGGACTGGAACTGTTACGACGTGTGGCGTCCCTGGTGCCTGGTGCCTCGGGCAAACCTCACGAGGTTCCACGGCGTCTTCGCTCCAGGCGCCAAACTGCGGTCATTTCGGGTCCCTCAAGGAGGTGCGCAGGAGGCGAGAGCGGGGAAGGAGGCAGCGGCCAGAACGGAGCGGATGAAGCAGAGGACGCCGCGAGTGGACTTTTGCCGAGGTGCTGAGGAGGACGTTCGACTTCGACGTGTTGGCCTGCGTGAGGTGTGGAGGCAAGCTTAAGGGTGTTGGCGTACGTGAAGGGAGCACGAGGGGTGCGCGCGATTCTGAAGCACCTGGGGTTGCGCACGGCGAGTGCGCACCTGGGCTGCTGGCGGCGCAGGAGCCGCTGCTCAGGCCCGGAGAGGGCGCGGGGGCGGGAGTCCCAGGCGCGCGGGGGCTCATCGTTTGGAGCCTCCTCCCACGTGGGCGAGGGGGACTCACGCGGCGCGAAGCTCAAGCTCCGGTCATGCCCAGGCGCCTGCGACACGGAGGCGCATCCCGTGGCCAGCAGCACCACGGCCAGCAACAGGACGTCAGCGCGCATCATCCACCCCCCGGGCCCACCTAGGCGAAAGCCCCCGGCCGCGGCGTCCCTTCCGATGTGGGAAGCAGCAGCGTGCCGCCTGTCCCCAGTGCGTAGCGCTTTCCCTCCAGGACGCGCCAGCGGACCTCGGCGGCCCCAGGTGGGGCGTGCCGGGCTTCGGCTTCATCGGTGTCTCGTCCGCGCTGCGCAGTGGCGTGGGCTCCATGCGGTGGAGCCGTGTCATCGGGGCGTGAAGGACGACAACTCGTAGATTCCCAGGGCCTTCTCAAGCGTGGCGACTTCCTCCACCACCCCCTCGAAGCCGTCCGCGCCGAACAGCTCGTGTTCCTTTCGCTCGAAGTCCTCGCCCAGCGCGTCGTACTCGTTGGCGGAGATGACCTGTCGCAGCGCAGGGAAGAGGATCGTGTCTTCACGTGCCGCGTGGGGGCCGTACATGCGGATGAAAGACTGAAGGGTGCGCGTCAACGACGCCACGGAATCAGGGTTGCTCAGCCCCTCAGGCGTCGCGAGGCGCAGCACGTCGGCCGTGAGTTGCCGTCCCCTCGCATGCTGCTCGCGCAGGACACCTACCAGCTCCAGCAGCCTCCCTGCCTTCTCGAAGCGAGGGAAGAGGAACTGTTCTTCGAGTCGCTCGTGGTAGTCCTCGATGAAGCGGCGGATGAGCTGGGCTCCGCCCGCGAGCGTCTGGGGTGGCACCTCCTCACCTGCAGCAAGGCGCCGGAGGCTCTCCTCGTAGACGAACAGCACCCGCCGCAGGACCCCATGCTCTCGCATGAGATCCTCCGCGGGAGAAACGTCCTCCTCTTGCTTCTGCTCTCCCGACTCCGCTGGACCGTGCTTGCTCCCGGCGGATGGGGTCGCGCATCCGGCCAGCACCCAGCCTGCACTGACACCTGTCACGGTCAACAGCAGGGACCGTCGCGAACTCTCTCTCTCCGCCATGAAGTGCCTCCTTCAATCGTCTTTCAGCAACTCCCCGAACAACTCGCGGTCCTTCTCCAGTTCCAGCCAGTTCGATCCGGATGCGTCCTGGCCGCGAAGTCAGAACGAGGCGCTCCACGTGAGCGCGGCGCCGCCTGGGGCCGGCGCGACGCCGAGGTCGGTGAGCGCGGAGAGGGCGCGGTGTTGCCGCTTCCACTCCACGTAGGTGCTGTGGCGGCTGATGCCCACGAACAGGAGCGGGAGGCCCACGGCCGCGAAGACGCCGCCGATTGCCAGCGAGGAGCCAAAGCAGACGTCCTGCGTGTCGCGGGGGATCAGGCTGGTCTTGCAGAGGGGTGAGGTGAGCAGGTTGACCGCACCCACACCGGTCAAGATGCTGCCGGCGACGAGCATCCCGGTGCCCGTGGGAGGAGGCTTGCCGCCGAGCAAGTCGTTCTCGCGGTCCTGGGCGAGGGCGGGAGCAGAGGCGAGGGTGACAGCTGCGCTCACGAACATTGAGAGGGGAGCTTTCATGAGACGAACAGAGCGCAGGGCGGTGCGTGACGTCAACTCATGGAGCGTCTGGCTTTGGGAAGCGGGTGCTCGACAAGCTCTGCCACGAAACGTGCGGAAGGCCCGAGCGGCGACGCGGGGTCGGCATAGAGTCGTGGGCCATCGCCAAAGCCTCACCCAGGAGCCACACCATGAAGCTGATGTCGAGCAGTGCCATTGTGACGGGAGCAGGACAGGGCATCGGACTGGGAATCGCCGCGCGCCTCATGCGGGACGGCGCCAACGTGCTGTTGTTCGGGCGGACGCCGGAGAAGCTGGAAGCGGCCGCCGCGGAGCTCAACCGGACGGCGGAGGGGCGCACCCGGGCCGTGCCCTTCGCGGGAGACGTGGTTCGCGCGGAGGACGTGGCGCGAGCGCTCGACGTCGCCACGCGCGAGTTCGGCCTCCCGGGCATCCTGGTGAACAACGCCGGAACGGCCACCATCCGCACGCTGCTCGAATTGCCCGAGGCGGAGTTCGACCAGGTCCTGGCCATCAACCTCAAGGGGCCCTTCCTGTTCACCCAGGCTCTCGCGAAGGCGCTCGTCGCCGCGAAGCAGCCGGGCTCCATCGTCAACATCTCCTCGCTGAACCAGACGGCGGTGACGGACGGACTGTCCCACTACTGCGCCTCCAAGGCGGGGCTCGCGAACTTCTCGAAGGCCGCGGCTTCGGAGCTGGGGCGTTACGGCATCCGGGTGAATGTCGTGGCCCCGGGCGCCATCCGCACCCCCCTGGCCGAGGTGGCCGGCCTGGGGACGGGAGCCATGGCGCAGGGCTTCCTCGCCCACACGCCGCTCGGGAAATCGTGGGGCGAGCCCGATGACGTGGCCAAGGTGGTGTCGTTCCTCTGCAGCGACCTCGCGTCCTGGATTACCGGAGACACCATCGCCGTGGACGGCGGCAATCACATCCGCGGACTGCACAGCTACGCGGACGCGCTGGGCCTCACCCGGCCCGTGGACGGGTAGGGGCCGGGACCGCGGGCCTTCCCTCCTTCCGATCCTCCGCTCAGGCCGCGTGCGTTGGGTCGCTGGCGTTCCACGCCACGCCGTCACCGCGGTCCATCGTCTCGATGGTGGTCATGTCCGCGACAAGGATCCGGTGGCGCCCTTCTCCTACGGACCCTCGTTCCGGCTGCCGGCGTGGCTACTACGGGCTGATGGAGAAGCTCCCCGGCCAGGAGCCATAGGAGTACGTGGTGATGCCGTTGCGGGTCGTGCCCGAGTAGCCGCTCTGCCCCGGCTGAATGGTGACGACCACCGTCCCGCCGGTGGCGGGAATCGCACCGGCATGCACCGCGGCCGCGCAAACACTCGAGTCGTCGGTGTAGAGGTCCGTCCCCCACACAGCCCCCCCGCTCACCGCCTCACAGCTGCACCGAATCTGCGTCCCGTTCTGCCCGCGGTAGGAGGTGAAGCTGTAGCTCGAGCAGCTCGCGACCGCACTGCCAGGGGAGTAGAGGGAGTTCAGCGCGGTGATGTCGGAGCTGGTCCACTCGCCGGTCTCGGTCGTCCGGGCGCAGGAGTTCATGACCGACCCGCCCAAGGTTGCCGTGGTCGGCGTCCCAGGGATGTGGATGGCGCCCAGGTCACCAGCTCCCTCGTCGCCGGCGACGCCGCAGCTGATGTTGTGATCGTAGTAGTCCGAGTGGCGCAAGCCGATCGAGTGGCCCAGCTCGTGGGTGATGATGTGCTCGTTCAAGTCGACGCTGTAGCTCTGCAGCCCGGTGCCGATAAAGATGGCCCCGTAGGGCAGGCCGCCCGAGGGGAAGCCCGTCCAGCCGCCAGCGCCGTCCATGGTCGTCGCGATGATGTTCGCGGTGCAGCCGGTGGTCGGGCCGCGCGCGAAGGTGATCCGGAGGCCCCGTTCATTGTAGTTGGCGATGGCCAGGTCGAGCCCTTGGCTCAGGAGGGTGTAGCTGTCGAACGTGGAGGTGGGGTTGACGCAGATCTTCGTCACGCTCGAGCCGACGAGGTTGGTCGAGCGGTACTGCTCAGCGCTCCCCGCAGGGGCCTGGAGCATTTCGCGGGACGCATCGAGGGTCACGTGAGCATCGCGACCCACGTAGACCCTCTCGTCGGCGACCATGATGTCGTCGGCCGGAAACCCGGCCTCGATCAGGTTGGAGACGATCTCCTGGTTCTCGGTCTCCGGGTCGACGCCGCAGCCGACGAGGGCAACACCGGCCAGCAACGCCATGGAAAGCTTACGCAAGGGGGCTTCCTTTCAATGCACGAGTTCGCATCGTTGCTCCACCGAAAGGAGTGAGCCAACGCGGCCGGAAATCATGCAGAGAATCTGTGGGCGCTCGATTGAACTGACGCGTCATCCAGGCAGATGGGAGAGCCGGTTCCGTGGCTCTCCCGCACGGCCCCCTACACCGGCGCGGCACACCGCCTTGCTGCCTCCGGCAGCGGCACCCCTCGACCCCTTTGCACCTGCCCGCCCCCTCAACAGGGCGTCCCATTCCGCTTATGCTTCGCAGTGCTGTCTGGAATGGACCTGGCCGGCAAGCTCCCGAGGTGTACGCATGAAGTCTCCATCGCAGCCATCCGCCACCGAGGTGCTGGCAGGTGAGGAGCACGCTCCCATCTGGGGAAGCAGGCTGGGTTGGATTGCCGGGGCGGATGAGCAGGGAAGGCTCCTGGTCGACTTCCCTGGCAACCGCGCGGGCCCGCGGGTCGCTCGCAGGACCATCTCGCTGGAGACCGCCGCGCTGCAGGATGCGATTGCCGCCCGCCAGCCCGTGGTGCTGCTCTTCGAGAACGGTGACCCGGGGCTGCCCCTGGTGATTGGCATGGAGCAGACGTCCAGCCCGACGCCGCTCATCGACGAGGTCCTGGAGGCGGCGGCCCGGCCGGCGCAGCAGCCCGTCGAGGCCCAGGTCGACGGCAAGCGGGTCGTCATCGAGGGGGAGGACGAGATTGTCCTTCAATGCGGGCAGGCCAGCATCACGCTGCGGCGCAATGGCCGGGTCGTCATCCGGGGCACCCTCATCGAGAGCCATGCCTCGGGCACCCATCGCATCAAGGGTGGCTCGGTGCAGATCAACTGACCATGCACTTTCTGCGGGACGTCTACGAGGAGCACCTGGACGAGGCGGCCTTCCTGTGGACGCAGTGGGAGCGCGCCCTGGCCGCGCCCGACCGTACCCTGGCGGACACGGAGACCGTGGAGGAGCGCCTGCTGGCGCACCTGGATGCCCTGGTGGTGGGTGGGGCGCCCGTGGCCGAGGCGCTGCTGCTGCCCGCGCTGGAGTCGGAGGAGCCCACGCGCCTGAGCGCCGCCCTGTGGGCGCTGCTGGCCCAGCCGGACGTGCTGAAGACCTCCACGATGGAGGCCCTGCTGGGGACGCTGCCCGGGGAGCTGCGCTCCGCGGCCCAGCGGGCCCTGGAGCTGAGCGGGAGGAGGGACCTCCCGGGCGTGGTGCTCCAGCCCTGGCAGGGGATGCAGGAGGCCCCCTTCGTGGCGCTGGCCCTCGACGTGCTCGCGTTCCGGCGGGAGGTGTCCCGGCCGCCGCTGGAGCGGCTTTCCCACCCGGACGGCCAGGTCGTGGCGGCTGCGCTCCGGGGGCTGTGGCCCCTGCCGCCCGAGGTGGAGGCGCTATGGCTGGCGCGGTTGCTGAAGGACCCTCGCCCCGGAGTCGCCGACGCCGCCCTGGAGGCCGGGCTGGTGTCCGGTGCAGGGGCCGCATGGGAGGCCTGCCGCGCACGGGTGACCGGAGCGGCGCGCGCCGCACGGCTGCCCATGGTGGTGCTCGCGCTTGGCGGCGAGCGCCGGGACCTTGAGCTGCTCGTCGGGTTGCTGGGGCGTGAGGACGCACGCGCGGACGCGCTCTGGGCGCTCGGCTTCAGCGGTCGGCGCGAGGCCGCCGAGGCCTGCCTGGAGCTGATGGGAGAGCGCCGCGTGGCGCCGCTCGCCGCGGAGGCCTTCAGCGCCATCACCGGCCTCGAGTGGGCGGGCCCCTACGTCCTGCCCCGCGAGGAGCCGGAGGAGCTTCCCCCGCTGGTGGAGGACCTGTCCCAGGACCTGGAGCCTCGGCCCGAGGACGCCCTGCCCGTGCCCGCCCAGCCGGCGGTGGCGGCGTGGTGGAAGGAGGCTCGCCAGCGCTTCTCAGAGGGCAAGCGCTACCTGTGGGGCCGCGAGTTCGGCCCGGACGTCCTGCTGGACGCGCTGGAGCAGGGGCCCATGTGGCGCAGGCCGGTGCTGGCGCTGGAGCTGGCCTGGCGGAGCCAGGGCGCATGTCTCGTCCAGACACGCGCCTTCACCCACCAGCAGCGCACGGTCCTGGGG
>NZ_RAWB01000466.1 GCF_003612055.1 Corallococcus llansteffanensis | reverse complement strand
GGGGCGGTGCGTCCGGAGGGACGGGGAGCCGCAGGGCCTCTTCCAGCGTGACGCCCTTCGCCAGCGCCTGGAAGACGCCCTGGTGGCGCAACACCATGGCCTGGTACCCGGCGGGGTCGAGCAGTCCCGACACGTACATCCGCCAGAGGACGGAGGCCTGCTTCTTCCGGGCCCGCTCCAGGTTGTCGCCCGTCAGGGGCTGGCGCGGGGCCGGAGCGATGGCGGCGAGGAGCGTGCCTTCGAACGCGTCGAGCTGGGCGGGGGTCTTCTGGAAGTAGTGCTGGCTGGCCTGGGCGACGCCCCAGACGCCGGGGCCCAGCTCCATGACGTTCAGGTACAGCTCCAGGATGCGGCGCTTGTCCAGCTCCCGCTCCAGGTCGAGGGTGAGCAGCACCTCGCGCAGCTTGCGCTGGAAGGTCTGCTCGGGCCCCAGGAAGAGGTTGCGCGCGAGCTGCATGGTGATGGTGCTGTGGCCCACGACGCGGCCGCTCAAGCGCCCCAGGATGGCTTGATACGTCTGCCGGTAGTTGAAGCCCCCGTGCTGGAAGAAGACGGTGTCCTCCGCCTTCACCAGCCCGCACACCAGGGGGGAGGACATGGAGGACAGCGGCATCCAGCTCACCGACGCCCCCTCGGCGAGCTGTCCCTGGGAGATCGCGCGGCGCATGTAGCTGGTCTGCGCGGGGTTCTCGTCGCGCAGCGGCGCCACGGGCGGCAGCTGATGGGAGACCCAGGCCGCGTACAGCGCGAAGGGAACACCGACCACGAGCAGCAGGACGACCAGCCCTCGCGCGAGGCGCCGGAACACGCCCCGGCGTCTGGGAGACGGTGGAACGGGAGCAACCGACGCGCTGGCAGGGGACGGAGACATGGGGCCGGGAACCTAGCCTTGTTCCACGGGACCCCGGAAGCCGGGGACCCGTGAGCCCGGCACCTTGACGTGTCAGCGGACCCGGCTGACACGTCAGGGCCCCGACTACGCGGCTACGGGATCCACCTGTAGACCATGCCCTGGGCGTTGATTCCCCAGGCCGAGCCATCCGCGGCGGCGGAGATGTTCCGCAGCGCGCCGGGGGTCGCCTGCCAGGTCGCGCCGGTCCACTTGAAGACCTGATCCGAGCCGTTCAGGGCCCAGATGTTCTGGGCATTGCCCACGGACACGAACGTCATCCCCGCGGGGATGTTGTAGGCCCACTTCGTGCCGTCCCAGCGCAGGACGCGGTTGGCGTCCGGGGGGTTGGTGGCCCACAGCACCCCATCGGCGCCGACGGAGATCTGGCTGACGCAGCAGCCCTTCTTCTCCCAGGTGGCGCCGTTCAGCCAGTAGTGCGAGCCGCCGTTGTCCAGGCCCCACGCGGTGGTGGCGTTGATGGCGGCGACCTGCTTCATCCCGGTGGGGAGGTTCCAGGTCCACTTGTTGTTGGCCACATCCAGCTTCAGCACGCGCAGGGAGTCGGGCGGGTTGGTGGCCCACACGGTGCCGTCCGAGGTGACGGAGAGGGTGCTGACGGTGCCGGCCTTCTTCTCCCAGGCGGAGCCGTTCCACTTCCAGGGGAAGCCACCGGTATCCAGCCCCCAGACCGCGTTGGCGCTGCCCACCGAGACCTGCTTCAGCGTGGCGCCCACGGGGCCCGCCACCAGCTCCCAGCGCGGCGTGACGGGCGGCGCGAGCGGCGGGAACAGGTCGCTCCACTTCATGATGATCTTCGCGTCCGACTGACCGGCGAAGATCACGTTCCTGCCGGAGGGGTCCACGGCGATGGCATACACGTAGCGGGCGCCGGGCTTCTCCCACTGCGCCACGACCTTGCCCGCCGCGTCGTAGGCCACGATGCCCATGGCCACGCGGTTGTCGACGTAGCTGAAGGCCCAGTACGTGTAGCCGCCCCATTGGATCACGGGACAGGTGGGGGACGCGGCTCCGGTGCCGGGCCCCGGCGTGCACGTCACCTTCATCCCCGCGGGGACGGCGGGCGACGGGCTCGACGGGACCTGGACGACCACGGGGGGCGGGAACAGCGCGTCCCACGTCATGACGACCTTCGCGTCCGATTGACCGGCGAAGGTCACGTTCTTGGCGATGGGGTCCACGGTGATGGCGTACACGTAGCGGGCGCCCGGCTTCTCCCACTGCGCCACGACCTTGCCCGCCGCGTCATAGACGACGATGCCCATGGCGACGCGGTTGTCGCCGTAGCTGAAGGCCCAGTAGGTGTAGCCGTGCCACTTGAGCACGGGACAGGTGGGGGACGCGGCCCCGGTGCCGGGCCCCGGCGTACACGTCACCTTCATGCCCGCGGGGATGGCGAGCGGAGTGCTCGACGGGACCTGCATGGCCGTGGGCGTCAGCTGCGCTTCGGCTCGCGGCGCGGCCACCAGCACCAGCAAGCCCAGCGCGAGCGCCGCGACGCTCAGGGACTTCGAGTGGGTCTTCATGTGCTTCCGTTCCTCTTCCAGTTGGGGGTCTGCTTCATGACGCTGGCCGCCCAAGAGCACGCCGCATGCCACCCCTGAACAGTGCTTAATGGGGGAGGATTGATTACCTGGAACCTTCCCCTCGAAAGGTGCACCCCATGCAGCGTCGTCCCCGAACCGTTGCCCGTCGCCTGTTCTCCCCGTTGCTCGCCGCTTCGGCCTTCGCGCTCGGCTGTGGCCCTGTCGCCGACGAGCCACCTGCTCCACCCGTCGCGCCCGAAGTGGTGGCGCAGCCGCTGGCCGTGGGCGGCTTCGCGGAGATGCACCACCACATGTTCGCCGAGGAGGCCTTTGGCGGCGGCTGGTTCCACGGCGGGCACACCGGCACGCTCGCGAGCTGTGACGGCGGTGAACCGGAGAGCGACCATGCCCGTGTCCGCATGGACCTGCGCGACATGCTCAACATCTGTCCCAACTCGGGCAGCGTGAACCTGGGCGGCGTGCCCCTCCTGTCGGACATCTTCGGCGTGGGCGGCGCGGTGGCCTCGGAGGTCATCGGCCAGGCGGAGGGCACCGAGGGCGACACCGGCCTGCACCTGGGCCGCAAGGACGTGCTCACGCAGTGGCCCCGCTGGGACACCATCGCGCATCAGCAGGCGTGGGAGGGCTGGCTCCTGAAGGCGAAGCAGGGCGGCATGTCCCTGGTCATGGTGTCGCTCGTCAGCAACGAGTTCCTCTGCAAGGCGCTGCCGTACCAGAACCTCAAGCGGCCCTGCGACGAGATGATGGACGTGGACGTGCAGCTCCAGATGGCGCGCGACTTCGACGCGCGCACGGACTGGGCGGAGATCGCCCTGTCGCCCGCGCATGCCCGGCAGATCATCGGCGCCGGCAAGCTCGCCATGGTGCTGTCCATTGAATCGTCCAAGCTGTTCGGCACCAAGGACTGGCGCTCGGAGCTGAACCGCGTCCACTCGCTGGGCGTGCGCTCGTTGCAGCCCGTGCACCAGCTGGACAACCGCTTTGGTGGCGCGGCGCCGCACAACGCCATCTTCCAGGTCGCCCAGTTCCTGGAGAACTGCCACATCGACACCGACTGCGGCATCACCGGCCCCGGCTTCACGCTCGGCTTCGACGTGGACGCGAACTGCCGCAACACCAAGGGCCTCACCGCGGACGGCAAGGCGCTGGTCCAGGAGATGATGGGGAAGGGGATGCTCATCGACATGGCCCACATGTCCGAGAAGAGCGTGCAGGACGCGTTCACCGTGTCCCAGGCCAACACCTACTACCCGCTGTACATCTCCCACGGCCACTTCCGCGAGGTGATGAACCCGGAGCTCGCCGCCAACGAGAAGACGACGCCCGCGTGGGTGGTGCGCTACGTGCGCCAGACGGGCGGCATGTTCGGCCTGCGCACCGCGCATGACGAGACGCGCGCCTACACCCGCACGACCGTGGCCAACACCTGCCAGGGCTCCACGCGCTCGCTGGCGCAGGCGTATGAGTTCGGCCGCCAGGGCCTCAAGGTCAACATGGGCTTCGGCGCGGACCTGAACGGCTTCATCCAGCAGACCCGTCCGCGCTTCGGCGACTTCGGCGCGTGCTCCGCCGGCTTCCGCGCGGAGGCGGACACCCAGCGCGAGCAGCAGCGCGTCTCCGGGCCCGCGCGCCTGGGCACCGACTTCGACATCTACGGCCTCGCCCACGTGGGCCTGCTGCCGGACGTGGTGCGCGACCTGAAGCAGCTGGGCGTCAACACCACCGGCCTGGAGGGCTCCGCGGAGAACTTCATCCGGATGTGGGAGCGCGCGAACGGCGCCCGCTCCGGCATGGCGGACGCGGCGGCGGACATCGACACCGGCGGCGTCGCGGCCTACGTCCCCAAGGCCACCCGTGAGGCGGCCTATCCGCAGATCTGCGGCAAGCGCTACGCGCCCGCCACGAAGTTCGTCTCCGAGACCTGCCGCTTCGACCAGGAGTGCCGCAGCGGCTCGTGCAACGCGCTCGACGACTGCGGCGACATCCCGGGCAGCTGCATCTGCACCACCGACTCGCACTGCGCCACCACCCAGTTCTGCGGCTGGGGCCTCAACTCCGGCAAGTGCGTGGACAAGCGGCCCCGGGGCTCGCTGTGCTCCACCGGCCGCGAGTGTCAGTCGAACAAGTGCTCCTGGCTGACCTGCACCTGATCGGCTCGAGCGACACCTTCCAGGCAGGGGCGCCGGCATCCAGGCCCCTTGCCGCGGAGGTTGCCGGGCCTCATTTCTGAAGGTGCCCCCGCGTCCGTGGGTGCCACGGAGGTGAGTCCCGGGATGCTGAAGCCCTTCGAGGTGCACATCCAGGCGGAGCCCCTGACGCGCTTCGCGCCGGTGCTGGGCGACGCGCGTTGGGGCGCGCTGCGGGCGCACGCGGAGCAGGCCAGCGCCCGGATGGCGGGCCGCACGTTCTGGAACGTGAACTCCACGGCCCGGGGCGGAGGCGTGGCGGAGATGCTGCCCTGGCTGCTCGCCTATGCGCGCGGGGCGGGCGTGGACGCGCGCTGGCTGGTGCTGGAGGGCACGCCCGACTTCTTCCATGTCACCAAGCGGCTGCACCACGCGCTGCATGGCTCGCGGGGGGATGGGTCCGCGCTGGGCGCCCGCGAGCGCGCGCTCTACGACGAGGTGCTTCGCGACAACGCGGAGGAGCTGCTCGTCCTGGTGCGCCCGGGGGACGTGGTGCTGCTGCACGACCCGCAGACCGCGGGCCTGGCGCCCGTGCTCGCCGCGGTGGGCGCCCGCGTGGCGTGGCGCTGCCACGTGGGCTGTGACACCCCCAACGAGGAGGTGGAGCGGGCCTGGGAGTTCCTCGCGCCCGGGCTCGCCGCCGCGAGGCTCACCATCTTCTCCCGTGCGGCCTACGTGCCACCCCAGTGCGCGGATCGCGCCATCGTCATCCAGCCCTCCATCGACATCTTCGCGGTGAAGAACCAGCCCCTGGCGCCGGAGGTCTCGCGCGCCATCCTCGCCCACACCGGGCTGCTGCGGCCGGAGCCCGGCGCTCCCGAGCCCGTCTTCACCCGGGGGGATGGCCTGCCAGCCCGGGTGTCTCGCCGGGCGGACCTCGTGGGGCTGGGCGCCGCGTCCGCGCCCGAGACGCCGCTGGTGGCGCAGGTGTCCCGCTGGGATCCGCTGAAGGACCCCGCGGGCGTGCTGATGGGGTTCGCGCGACTGGCGCGCGACAGCCCGGGCCTGCGCGCGGACCTGGTCCTCGCGGGGCCGTCGGTGGCGTCCGTCGCGGACGACCCGGAGGCCGCGACCACGCTCAACCGGGTCATCGCGCTCTGGCGGCAGCAGCCCCACGCCCTTCGCCAGCGCGTCCAACTGGTGTGCCTGCCCATGGCGGACCTGGAGGAGAACGCGGCCATCGTCAACGCGCTCCAGCGCCACGCGTCGGTGATGGTGCAGAAGAGCCTGCAGGAAGGCTTCGGGCTCACCGTCACGGAGGCCATGTGGAAGGCGCGCCCCGTGGTCGCGAGCGCGGTGGGCGGCATCCAGGACCAGATCGTCCCCGGGGTGAATGGTCTGCTCGTGCGCGACCCCAGCGACCCGGCGGAGTTCGCCAGGGCGGTGGGTTCGCTGCTGGAGGACCCCGTCCTGGCCGGGCGCCTGGGGGCGGAAGCCCACCAGCACGTGCTCGCCCACTTCACCGGCGCCCGCCACCTCACCGCCTTCGTGCACGTGCTCGAGGTGCTGGATGCGCGCGCGGCGGACCCTCTCCCGTGATGCGCGCGAGCGCCTCCGCTCAGGCTCCATGCCCCAGGGGAAGGCCTCCGCCCTGGGCGCGCGCCCGGGCCCGGGCGAGCAACGCCACCACATCCTCGTCGGGGACCTGGGGGAAGGAGGCGTACCACTGGCCGACGGCTTCCAGGTCGGACGTCGGAAGCACGCACACCAGGTCCTCCACCAGCGGCCGGAGCTCCTCGAGGATCTCCTCCCCGGCCACCGGCACGGCGAGGACGATGAGGCCGGGTCGCCGCTCCCGGAGCGACTGGAGCGACGCCCGCATGGTGCCTCCCGTCGCGATCCCGTCGTCGACGACGATGACCGTCCTGCCCCACAGCTCGGGCGGCGCGGCCCCGCCCCGGAAGCGAGCCACGCGCTCCTTCACCTCCATGGCCTTGCGCTTGACGAGCCTCCGCGCGACGGCCTCCGGCACGCCCATGCGCGCCAGCATCTTCCGGTCGAGGAAGGCGATGCCTCCCTCCGCCACCGCCCCCAGCCCCAGCTCCTCGTCGTGCGGCGTGCCCACCTTGCGCACCACCCAGACGTCCAGCGGAGCCCCCAGCGCGTCCGCGACCTCGGAGGCCACGGTCACGCCTCCCCGGGGCAGGCCCAGGACGATGGTGTCCTCTCCGGTGTAGCCACGCGCGAGCAGCAGCCGCGCGAGCCTTCGGCCCGCGTCGACCCGATCCTCGAAGTACATGGTGCCCTTCCCAAAGCGTCCCCTCGAACGATGGGGCGCGCCCGCGTCATGTGCCAGGTCCGCCAGGGCCCGCCGCGACGCCCGGGCCCTAGGCGGGCAGGTGGGTCCTCACTGGCGTGTCGATGTGCACCGGACCGGTCTCATCCGTGTAGCAGAGGACCAGGTAGACGAGTGACAGCGGCACGGTGAGCGCCAGCGCCACGGCCGTCACGCCGCCCAGGCTGCACAGCAGCGCGAAGACGAGCCAGTTGAGGAGGTACGCGGTCCAGTCCCTGCGTTGGCGGAAGAGCTGGCCGCTCTGCGTGAGCGCGTCCCCCACGCGGCGCCCGTCCGCCGCGAGCGCCGGTGCTTGGAACCAGTAGAGCGACAGCAGCACGCCAGGGACGATGAGCAGCGCGAACCCCAGGACGATGGGAATCCCCATGGCCAGCGCGAGCCCCCAGCTCCGCGCGAAGTTGCCGGGTCGATCAAAGGCGGCCTGCCAGCGCACCGTCCGCCCCGTGCGCGCGCACTCCAGTGACTCCTGGAGGAGGTTGAACGCGAACCAGGGCCCGGGGATCAGCACCATGAAGCCCACGAGCACCACCAGTCCGCCGAGCAGCAGGCCTTCGGCGTTGATCAGGAAGAAGTCCCACGAGCGCTTCATGCGCGCATCGATCCGGTCATCCATCATCGGTTCAGTCCCTCCCGGGAGACTGGCACCGCAATGCGTGGGGTGCCCGCGGCATCTCGGCAAGGGTCCGCCAACCGGGCGTGCCGCCCGTCCCCTTGCCTCACCCCGGGGCGGTCGCGTTGCCGGTCGCGGCGCGGGACTCCAAGTTCTCCACGGTCCCCGCCTCATGCGAATCCCCGTCCCCGTCAGCCGCCTGCCCTGTCCCGTGGACGCGGTGAGCGGCCTGGGCGTGGCCCTGGCCCTGGGGGGCGTCCGGCCATGAATGCCGCCGGCGTGGACCTCCATCCTCCCGGGCCCTCGCGA
>NZ_RAWB01000465.1 GCF_003612055.1 Corallococcus llansteffanensis | reverse complement strand
CGCTGGGACTGCTCGCGGAGGTCCTGCTGGACCGGGAGCGCTGGGGCCTGGGCTTCCCGGTGCTGGTGGCCGTCCTGGTGGGCGCGCTCGCGTGGCTGGGCGGGCGCGAGGGCTGGCAGCGCGCGCGGCCCAACGCGTGGCTGCTGGTGCCGCTGGGGCTCGTCACCGGCTTCGTGGCCGTGCGTGACAGCCCGTGGCTGCTGTCCCTCAACGTCCTGACGGCGGGCGTGCTCCTGATGCTGCTGGCGCACTTCTGGGCCGCAGGTCGGCTGCAGCGGCTGGGCCTCACCGGCTATCCCTCCGTCGTGCTGGGCGCCGCGCTCCAGGCCTTCCGCTATCCGCCCGCGCTGGTGCGGCAGAGCGTGGACGTGCGCGGCCTGCGCGCCCATGCCCCGCGCCTGCTGTCGCTGGGACGCGGCCTGCTGCTCACCCTGCCGGTGCTGCTCGTGTTCGGAGTGCTGCTCAATTCAGCGGATGGGGTCTTCTCCTCGGCGATGGACCGGATGCTGTCGTTCGACCTGGGCCTGGACGTGCTCGTGGCGCGCGGAATCGGCATGGCGTTCAGCGCGTGCGTGGCGGCGGGGGTGCTGGGCCACGCGCTGCGCCGCCGGGCCGCGAAGGAGTGGGGTGACGCGGAGGTGGAGCCCGCCACGCCGCGCCTGGGCCTCATCGAGGCGCTGATGCTCATCCTCACCGTGGACGCGCTGTTCCTCCTCTTCGCGGGCTTCCAGGTGGCGTACCTGTTCATCGGCGACGCGTCCTCCCCCGCGTCTGGCTACTCCTTCGCGGAGTACGCGCGGCGCGGCTTCTTCGAGCTGGTCGTCGTCTCCATGCTGACGCTGGCCCTGGTGATGGCGCTGACGCGCTGGACGCGACGCGAGACGCCCGTGGCCCAGGCCGTGTTCCGCGCGGGCACGTCGCTGATGGTGGTCCTCACGCTGGTCATCCTCGCGTCGGCGATGAAGCGGCTGTCGCTCTACGAGGACGCCTTCGGCTACACGCTGCTGCGCCTGTACACCCACGTCTTCATGGTCGCGCTGGGGGCGGCGCTGGCCTGGCGCGCGGTGACGCTGTGGTGGAGGATGGAGCGCTTCGCGGTGGGCGCCTTCGGCACGGCGCTGGCGGCGGTGCTGGCCCTCAACGTCATCAACCCGGAGGCCTTCATCGCCCGCCACAACCTGGAGCGCCAGGCGCGCACCGGCACGCTGGACGTGGAGCTGCTGTCCCGGCTGTCCGCGGACGCGGTGCCGGCGCTGATGCCCGCGCTCTCCTTCCTCTCCGAGTCCGACGCGGCGCTGCTGTTGGACGGGCACCGGGACCGGCTGTCGCAGGGGGACACGGTGCCCGAGTGGAATGTCTCCCGCTTCCTCGCGCGCCGGGCGCTCCTGCGGGCCGGGCCCTGGCGCGAGCCCGTGACTCCCTGAGGAGTGGTGGTAAGAGTCCGGCGTCATGACTCCAGCCGGACGCCGCGCCCCCCTGCTGTCCCCGATTCCGGCGGTCCTCCTCGCCGTGGTGAGCGTGCAGGGTGGGGCGGCGCTCGCGAAGGGACTCTTCCCGGCGGTGGGCGCGACAGGCGCGGCGGGCCTGCGGCTGGTGCTGGCGTCGGTGATGCTGCTGGCCTTCTTCCGGCCTCCGCTAATGCGCTACACCCGCGCGCAGTGGGCGGCGGTCATCCCCTACGGCCTGGCGCTGGGGGTGATGAACCTCACGTACTACCTGTCCATCGCGCGCATCCCGCTGGGGCTCGCGGTGACGCTGGAGTTCGTGGGCCCGTTCGCGCTCGCGGTGGTGGGGTCGCGCCGGGCGCTGGACTTCCTGTGGGTGCTCTTCGCGGCGGCGGGCATCGTGCTCATCACCCCGTGGACGGCGCGGCCCGACGGATTGGATCCGCTGGGCGTCGTGCTGGCATTGGCGGCGGGCGCGTGCTGGGCCGTCTACATCCTGGTGGGCGGCCGGCTCTCCCGGCGCGTCCCCGAAGGGGAGGGCGTGGCGGCGGGCATGGTGTTCGCCACCCTGACGGTGCTGCCGTTCGCGCTGGTGGGCGGGCACCTGGAGCGGCTGACGCCCGGCCTGTTCGCCGCGAGCGTGGGCGTGGCGCTCCTGTCCAGCGCCCTGCCCTATACGCTGGAGATGCGGGCGTTGGGGCAGCTCTCCAGCCGCGCCTTCGGCATCCTGATGAGCCTGGAGCCCGCGGTGGCCGCGCTGGCGGGCTGGGCCTTCCTGCGCGAGCACCTCACGCCCCTGCAATGGCTGGCGGTCGCGCTGGTGAGCTTCGCGTCGGCAGGGGCGACGCTGACGGGCAAGCGTCCGGAGCCGCCCGTCGAGGCGTGACGGCGTCAGCAGGCCTGGATGCCATTGACGGGCAGCAGGACCGAATACAGCGACGTGGTCGCGCAGAGGTAGAGCCGGTTGCGCTTGGGCCCGCCGAAGGTGAGGTTGGCGATGGGCTCCGGGACGCGCACCCGGCCCAGCAGCGTCCCGTCCGGCGCGTAGCAGTGCACGCCGTCCGCGGTGCTCGTCCAGAGGCGCCCCTCCGTGTCGAGCTTGAACCCGTCGAAGAACCCCGCCGGGCAGGTGGCGAACACCGCGCCGCCCGCGAGCGTGCCGTCATCCCGCACGTCGAAGACGCGCAGGTGCCGGGGCCCTTCCGGGACGTGGGTGCCTCCCGTGTCCGCGACGTAGAGCCGGCGCTCGTCGGGTGAGAAGGCCAGCCCGTTGGGGCGCACGAAGTCGTCCGCGGCGATGCGCACCGCGCCCGTCTGGCCATCGATGCGGTAGACGTGACAGGCGCCCATCTCCGACTCGGCCTTGTGCCCTTCGTAGTCCGTGTCGATGCCGTAGGTCGGATCGGTGAACCAGATGGACCCGTCCGACTTCACCACCACGTCGTTGGGGCTGTTGAAGCGCTTGCCCTCGAAGCGGTCCGCCAGCACGGTGATTGCTCCGGAGTGTTCGGTGCGGGTGACGCGGCGCCCGCCGTGCTCGCAGCTCACCAGCCGGCCCTGCCGGTCCAAGGTATTGCCATTGGTGTAGCCCGCGGGCTGACGGAAGACGCCCACGGTGCCGGTGGCCTCATCGAAGCGCAGCATCCGGTCGTTCGGGATGTCGCTCCACACGAGCATGCGGTGCACGGGGAAGTACACCGGCCCCTCCGCCCAGCGGCAGCCCTCATACAGCCGCTCCACCTTCGCGCTGCGTCGGATGCAGCGCCTGAACCGCTCGTCGAGGATGTCGTAGTCGCTGTCCGCCATGGTGCCTCCGGAGAATCCCATCCAGTCCGCGCCACGGTAATGCGCTCGACGCGCAGGCTTGCGGCGAAGAGGGGCGAAGTTCGCCGTCATCCTGCGTCCGGGAGGCCCTGGACGCAGCGGCCCCGCGGCGCGCTAGGAGATGGGCAGACGCTGGCCGACCTTGACGGCTTCGAGCACGAAGGTGGTCTGGAACTTCCGGATGTTGGGATCGCCGAAGAACAGCTCGCGCGACAGCCGCTCGTAGTCCGCCACGTCCACGGCCGTGACGATCAGCATGAAGTCATGCGGGCCCGCGACGTAGTAGCACTGCTGGACCTCGGGGCGCGCCGCCATGCGCTGCTTGAACGCGTCGATGAGGACCTCGCTCCCGCCGCGCGCCAGCTCCACGCCGACGATGGCGGTGAGCCCGCGCCCCACCGCCCGGGGCGCCACGATGGCGACCTCCGCCACGATGGCGCCGGTGTCGCGCAGGCGCTTGATGCGCCGCTGCACCGCGGTGGGGGAGAGCGCCACCGCGTCGGCGATGGCCTCGGAGGTCAGCCGGCTGTTGTCCTGCAACAGCGCGAGGATCGCCTTGTCGAGTGCGTCGAGTTCCATCAGGACCGGGAACCTACTCGCAGTGGCTCCACCGCTTCACGCGTCGGGCTCAGGGCAGCGAGTCCAGGCCCGCCATCAGCCGCTCCACGTCCTCCTGGGTGTTGTAGTGCAGCAGCGATGCGCGCACGGCGCCGTCAGGCATCAGGCCCAGCGCGTCCGCCGCGAGCGTGGCGTAGTAGTGCCCCGCGGCGACGCCCACGTCCTGCCGGGCCAGGTGCTCGGCCACCGCGCGCGCCGGCAGGCCCGTCACGTTGAAGCAGAAGGTCGCTACGCGCCCCTCGGGCTGCTTCGGTCCGTGGAGGCGCACGCGCGGGTGGCGGGCCAGCCGCTCCAGCGTGGTCTCCAGCAGCGGCCGCTCCAGCGCCTCGATGCGCTGGAAGGCCCGCACCAGGCCCTCGCGCCCCGGCTCACCTCCGCCCAGCACCTCGCGCAGGTAGCCCAGCGAGCCCAGCCAGCCGGCCCACCCTTCGTGGTTGGCGGTGCCCGGCTCGAACTTCTGCGGGCTGTCATCCGGCACGAACCACAGCTTGTCCGCCGGCAGCCCCGCGAGCAGCTCGCGCCGCACGTAGAGGCAGCCCAGGTGCGGACCAAAAACCTTGTACGGCGAGAACACCGCGAAGTCCGCGCCCCACGCGCGCACGTCCGGCAGGTGATGCGGGCTGGAGTGCACCGCATCCACGAACACCCACGCGCCCACGCCGTGCGCCACCTCCGCCACGGCGGCCATGTCCGGCGTCGCGCCCACGGAGTTGGCCGCCGCCGTCACGGCGACGAGGCGCGTGCGCGGCGTGACGAGCGCCCGCAGGTCCGCGGGCTCCAGCCGCCCCTCCGGCCAGTGCGCGCGCCACGTCTTCACCTTCACGCCCTGCGCCTCCAGCGCGCGCCACGGGGCCGCGTTGGATTCGTGCTCCAGCTCGGAGATGACGACCTCGTCTCCGGCTTTGAAGAGGCGCGAGAGGGCCCGGCCCACCTGGAAGGTGAGCGCGGTGGTGCTCGGGCCGAGCATGACCTCCTCGGGCAGACAGTGCAGGAACTCCGCCGTCTCCGCTCGCGCGCGGGCCTTGAGCGCGGTGGCCACCTGCGAGGCGGCGTAGGGCTGGCCCACGTTGCAGCTGCCCCCCGTGAGGAACTGGCTGATGGCGTGGATGCAGTGCGAGGGCACCTGCGCCCCCGCGGCGTTGTCCAGGTAGCTGAAGCCAGACCGCAGGGCGGGGAAGTGCTCGGCGTACGGGGAGGTCATGGGCCCGGCAGCATAGGGCACCCGGGCCCTGTTGCCATGGCGTCTACGGCGTCCCGAAGTCCTGCGTCCAGTAGGCGCGGTAGGTGCTGGTGGGCCCGTTGAAGTAGCCGATGCCCGTCTGCTTGAGCGCGCCGTTCATGATGTTGTTGCAGTGCCCCGTGCTGGCCATCCAGCCGTCCACCACCGCCTGCGCGGTGCCGTAGCCCGCCGCGATGTTCTCCGCGGCCGTCCGGTAGGTGTAGCCCGCCAGGTTCATCCGCTGCCACGGCGTGGAGCCGTTGGAGCCCGTGTGGCTGAAGAAGTTGTTCGTGCCCATGTCCTTGGAGTGCTTGCGCGACGCACAGCGCAGCCGCGTGTCCAGCGTGAGCGCCGCCACCGGAGGCTTGACGACGCCGCCACACGTCGCGCCCGCCGCGCGGCGCTGGTTGATCAGCGTGAGCACGCTGTCCTCCAGCGCCACCCACGCCGGATCCCACGTCGTCACGTCGTCACAGTAGGCCGCGCTCGCGCTCACGCCGCCTCCCGCGATGTCCGTCTGCATGGGCGGGACGACGACGCCCTCTCCGGCCGGCACGGGCACCTCCTCGCCACCACAGCCCGCCAGCAAGGCGGAGGCGCTCAGCAACGTCAGACACAGCGAACGGGAGAACACGGTCATGGACAGACCTTTCACCGGCACGGACCGGCCGAAGGAGGGGTGACGACAAGAATCATCTTTGTCCTTTATTCCAGGTTTTGACCATGGACACCCGGTGCAGCGGGATTGACTGGTTGGAGGGCAGGTTGAGTCGGCGGCGCTGCTGACGGAAAGTTCTTCTTCCGTGAGCACTCCTTCCGCTGAGCCTGCCGTTCGTTCCGTGGTGCTGGACACCAACGTGGTGCTGGATGTCTTCGTCTTCGACGACGCATTCGCCCGCCCCTTGAAGGAGGCGCTGCAGGCCGGAGCGCTGACGGCGTGGGCGGACCGGCACACGCTGCGGGAGCTGGAGCTGGTGCTGGGCTACCGCTCGTTCGCGCTGACGCCGGAGGCGCAGCAGGCGGTGCGTGAGCGCTACGGCGCGCTCGTGCGGGTCGCGGACGGGGAGGCCAGCGCGGCGGTGGAGCTGCCGCCGTGCCGGGACCGGGACGACCAGAAGTTCCTCGTGCTGGCGGCGCGCGTGGGCGCGGCGTGGCTGGTGAGCAAGGACAAGCGTGTGCTGTCGATGGGCGGTGGGCGACGACTCCCGTTTGAAGTGCTGACGCCCCGGCGCGCGTCACTGCTGTTGGAGGCGCGGAGCGCGCCGCCCCCGGGAGGCTGAAGCAAGCAGGCAGGGGTGCACACCCAGAGTCAAAATCGCGGTCGGCGCTTTGTGGCATGGGCTTTCTCGGGCCATCCTTCGGCCCGGTGCGTTCCTCACTCCTGATCCTCCTGCTCTGCGCCGGCTGCGCCGCGCGTGTCGTCACCCCCGTCCCGGCGTCCGCCCCGGCTCCGGCCCCGAGCCAGGCCGCGCCGACCGCCGAGGCTCCGGCCACGGCTCCGGCCGCTGCGCCGTCCACCCCGGCGGCGGCTCCGACAGGCTCCCCGGCGACGGGTGAGGCCCCGGCCACAGCCGCCGCTCCGGTGACCGCCGCTCCCGCCGCGATGCCGTCCCCCGCGGAGGTCGCCGCCGTCGTCACCGACGCGGCCATGCGCGACAACCCGTGCCCCGCGGGGACGGAGGCCGAGGAGGAGGACGACGACGCGGCGGCGGCCACCGACGACGAGGGCGTGAGCGAGGAGGGCGAGCTTCAGGCGCCGCTCGCGCCCGCCGCGCCCGCCGGGCCCCTGTACACCGCGGACCTGTCCGAAGAGGCGCTCACCGAGGCGTGGAAGAAGGACCCGTCCACGCTGGGCTCCATGTCCATTGGCTTCGTGGAGAGCGGCCGGCAGCTCAACAGCCACCGCGTCCCGGATGACAAGGACTGGCTCGTGGTGTCGCCGGAGATCGCCTGGGGCACGGAGGAGACGGTCAACTACGTGATGGCCGCCATCCGCGCGGTGCGCGCGCAGTACCCGGACGTGCCCCCGCTGCGCGTCAACCGGCTGTCCACCAAGGACGGCGGCTACCTGCGCCCGCACAAGAGCCACCAGAACGGCCGCGACGTGGACCTGGGCTTCTACTACCCGACGGCGGAGCCGGTGCGCGCGCGCGAGCGGGAGCGCTACATCGACGTGGCCATGAACTGGGCGCTGGTGCGCTCGCTGGTGACGAACACCGACGTGCAGATGATCCTCGTGGACAAGCGCGTCCAGAAGGTCCTCTACGATTACGCGGTGAGCATCGGCGAGGACAAGGCCTGGCTCGACTTGCTCTTCAACGCGGGCTTCAACTCCGTCATCAAGCACGCGCGGCGGCACCGCGACCACTTCCACGTGCGCTTCTTCAACGCCCGCGCGCAGGAGCTGGGCCGCCGGGTGGCGCCGCTCTTGGCGCTCCAGCCGGACCAGAACCTCATGATGTACCGGGTGCGCAACGGGGACACGCTGGGCGGCATCGCGATGCGGCACAACTCCAGCGTGGTGGCCATCAAGAAGGCCAACCGGATGCGCAACACGTTCCTGAGCATCGGCCGGCGGCTGGTGATTCCCCTGAAGGGCCCGTGCACGCACTGCCCCATCCCGCCGCCCGTGCAGCTTCCGCCGCGCCGGCTGCCGCCGCAGACGCAGGCCCCCGCTTTGGTGTCCACGACGCCCCCGGCTTCGGGCAAGCTGCCCACGCGGATGAGCACGCGCGCGCCGTACGTCCGCACC
>NZ_RAWB01000464.1 GCF_003612055.1 Corallococcus llansteffanensis | reverse complement strand
CCGCTAGATTGCGTCCCTGGTGCCCGCGCCCTGTGTGGGCGGCGCCCGGGAGGGTGCGTTGCACAGGACAGTGGGAGTCGTCGGGGTGTTGTGGGCGTTGGGGGCCTTCGCGGCGGGCGGTGAGGCAGCGGTGGAGGTGGCACCGCCGCCCGGAGGCGCGAAGCTCCAGGCCGCGCCGCTGAAGGAGGGGGAGAAGCCGAGGCTGCTGGTCTCGGACCTGACGCCGCAGGGCGCGGAGCCCGAGCAGGCGGCGGCGCTCACCGACGCGGTGGTGCAGACGCTCACCGAGCGCGGGCTGTTCCAGGTGCTGTCGCGCAAGGACCTGCAGACGGTGCTGGGCACGGAGCGGCAGCGGCAGCTGCTGGGCGCGTGTGACACGAACCCGTCTTCCTGCGCCACGGACCTGGGCGACGTGCTGGGCGCGCGCTACGTGCTGACGGGCGCGCTGTCGAAGCTGGGCGCGACGTATGAGCTGTCGCTCCAGGTCATCGACACGGTGAAGGGGCAGCCGGTGGGGCGCAGCACGCGGCTGGCGAAGGATCCGCAGACGCTGAGGCAGCTCGTGCCCTGGGCGGTGGCGGAGGCGAGTGGAGCGCCGCTGCCGCCGCCGGCCTCGCGCGTGCTGCCGTACTCGCTGCTGACGGGAGGCGGCGCGGCGCTCCTGGGCGGAGGCGTGTACGGGCTCATCGCGCTGTCGCGGCAGAAGGTGCTCAACGACGAGCTGTGCCCGGGAGGGGATTCCGCGTGCGCGGGGCAGAACCTGCGGCCGCTGTCGTACTACCAGGCCCAGGACCGCAAGCTGGGCAATGACAAGACCCTGGCGTTGGGCGTGATGGCGGCCGGAGCGCTGCTGGTGGGCGCGGGGCTGTACCTGATGCCGCCGCCGGAGGGCGGACCCCGTGTGGCCCTGGTGCCATCGCACCGGGGGCTGGGCTTCGCGGGGGTGTTCCCATGAGCGCGCGACGCATGGGTGGGCCGAGCGGCGACGGAGTGCGGGGCAGCGGTGGAGACGCGCGCTCCCTGAAACACCCAGGGGGCGAGGGCTCGCGGGCCGGAGGTAAGGGCGCGAGCGCACGCCGGTTCCTCATGGCCATGCTGGGCGTCGCCAGTGTCTGGGCGGCAGCGGCGGCCTGTTCGGGCGGCGTGAAGGTGGACGAAGGCAATGCGTTCCCCTGTGACCTCACGCAGTCCGAGGACGTGCGCGACACGGCCTGTCCGCCCGCGTGGCGCTGCGGCATCGACAATCGCTGTCACGAGGCCACGGAGGAGTCGGTGACCCAGGCGAGCGAGCCGACCTTCGAGGCTTCGCGTCGCTACCCGGTGCTGCTGGAGGGCGATGCAAGGCTGGTGGCGGCCGACACGCGCGGAGGCCAGGTGGTGGTGGGCTTCGCGGACGGTGGCGCCTTCCTGTCGAACGGGCGCGTGGTCCGGTCCCTGACGGTGGAGCCCGCGGCGCTGACCCCCGGGCAACTGGCGTTCACGGGGAGCCGTGTGGCGGTCGTCTCGCAACGGGGCGCGGTGAGCGGAGAGAACGCGCTGCGGCTGGGGCGGCTGGACGACACGCGTCCACAGGTCGCGGTGCTCACGGTGGATCCCACGGTCGTGACCACGGGAGTGCGGGGGTTGCGCGCGGCGCCAGGGCGGTTGGAGCGGGGCCTGCTGGCGGTGCTGCTCGACACGCTGGGCGCGGGCGAGGTGGCGCCGGACACGGGCACGTACACGCTCTATCCGGGGGCATTGCGAGCCCTGCCGGACGCAGGCGTGGAGGTGTGTGGCGCCACGCCCCTGCCGCCGTGTCCGCCGGGCGCGTTGCTGCCCTACCTGGACGTGAGGCCCGTGCCGGCGTCGGTGCTCACGAAGGACGCCGGAACAGGGCCCGACGCGCTGCCCGTGGTGGTGACGCCGGAGTACTTCTTCTGGCGAGCCCCCGCGAGCGTGCCGGGCGGCAAGGACACCTGGAGGGTGCTCAACCCGGAGGACCCCATCTCCGCGGGAGGAACGCCGAGCCCGGCGACGGCGGAGCGCGCGCCGGTGTGGTCGCTGCGTCACAGCGAGACGGCGGAGGTCTGGGCGTTGCGGAGGCCGCTGGAGGGCCGGCATGTGCTGGGCACCTGGGTGCTGCGGCGCAGTGGAGGCGAGCCGAGGTTGGAGAGGGCCTGGGCGGACTGCACGCCATGCGGGGGCGGGCGGTTGGTGGCGTTCACGCCGGTGTCGGACGGGGCGCTGGGGGTGGAGGTGTTGTGCGAGTCCGCGCAGGCGGGCCGCCGCACGTTCGCGCGCGTGGTGGGAAGCTCGGTGGTGAACCCGAGCGATGCCTGTCTCACGCAGCCCCTGGAAGCGCCGGTGGATTTCTCCGAGCTGTCCTCGGACGGGACCACGGGCACGCGGTTGGCGCGAGCCGGAGCGGTGGATGATTCACCAGGTGCGGGTGCGCTGCTGGGCGGGGAGCACGGGCAGGTGTGGCGGGGCCGCACGCTGTCCACGTTGCGACCGCTGTACCTGGACCGGGTGCCGCTGAGCGTGGCGCCGCTGGGCAACGGGCTGCTGGCGTTGACGCGAGACTATCTGTCGCTGGAGGTGCCGGACTCGAGGCTGCCCGCGCGCGTGGGGCTGTCAGTGACGGCGTCGTCGTCGGAGGCGGATGGGGGCGTGGTGGAGCAGCCCGCGCTGGGTGGATTGGTGGAGGGCTCGACGGGATGGTTGGTGTTGGAGTCGGGGCAGGTGGCGAAGGTGAACGCGGAGGGCGCGACGTCGGACGTGTCATTGGGGAGCACGTACGGGCCGCAATTGCTGGCGCCCAGCGGCGTGCCGACGTCGGGGCCCTTCCTGGGACAGGGCGCGACGGCGGAAGGAGGCTCGCTGGTGATCGCCGCGAATGATCAGCTCTACTACCTGGAAGGCATCTCCCCGACGACCGAGCCGGGACAGCTCCCCGGAGTGTTGCCGCGCCTGACGCCGGATCCAGGCTTCCCGGTGCGCTCACTGGCGAGGGACCGGACCGTGAGCCTGACGGGAGCGACGCCGCAGCGGGTGCGAGGCTGGGTGGCCACGGGCCGGGGCCTCTTCGAATACGCGCAGTCGAAGGAGGGGCGCTGGAGCCTGACGCCGCTGCCCCTGGGAGACGCGGAGCCGGTGAAGGTGTGGAGCCGCGAAGGAGGGGGCGTGGGCTACGGAAGGGTGGGCCTGCGGGACGGCGTGGTGCTGCGCTTGCCAGAGGGATTGCCGCTGACGAAGCCGCTGCCGGACGAAGGGCGCGTGGTGGACTACGCCTCGCTCGCGGGCTGGCCGGTGGCGCTGACGGAGACGGACGTGTACGCGGCGACAGCGCGAGGAAGGCGAGCGGACGGACAGGTGGGGCTGCTGCAATGGATGCCATTGCCCCGGCCGGCCGGGCTCACGAACGAAGCGCTCCTGGGCGCGCGCATCTTCGTGGTGAAGCACGACAGTGACGAGGTGCTCTACCTCTTCACCCGGACGGGTTTCGTGTACCAGTTGGGAAAGGGTAGGCTGTAGCTGTTTCCCTTTTCCAAGGAGCACCCATGAAGAATGCATGGCATGTCTTGGTTTGTGGAGCCGCTGGGATGTTGTTGGCCTGTGGTCCGGGGACGGAAGCCGAGCCGCAAGGCCAGCCCTCCGACCAGGACGTGAAGGCGCAGAGCTGCGTGCAGCTCTATCGTCCCCAGCGAAGCAGCTATTTCGATTCATTCCCCATGAGGGAGGATGGGCAGGTGGGCGGCTGCGAGACGGGGCCGGATTGCATCCCTGTCTGCTGGGGACAGGAATCGCCCTACTACGTGCACCAGGACTACTTCTACTGCACGTACTGTCCTTCACCCTGAACGCGCGCTTCGCGCGCTCGCGCCGGGCAGGTCAGACCCCTCTGGTAGTCCCTGTCTTCCGACGCTGGGCGAAAGCCGTGACGGAAGACAGGGATGTCCATGAGGGGACGTTGGATCGCGGTGCTGGGGCTGTTGTCATTGCCAGAAACAGGCTCGATGGCACGACGCTGGCCCTGCTGCCTCGAACGCAACATGCTTCGGCGCATCAACAGGGATACGATCGAGCTGGTCAAGGATCTGACGCGATGACGGGACTCAGTGCTGAAGCCAGACTCCGACGACTCCTCCGCGTCTTCACCCAGACGGGAGGAGAGGGGCTGCGGACACGTGCCTTCGACAATCTCCCGATGGATGCACGAGCGCACCTGCTGGAGCGTGCGGTACTGAAGGCGGATGAGCTGCCCGTCATCGCGCACTTCGAAGGCCCTGACCATTGGGCACTCGTCACCACGGAGCGCATCGTGCTGGGACGGGAAGCCGGACTCCTGAGCGTGCCGTGGAGTGAGCTGGAGAACGCCACGACCGACACGGCGCACATCCAGGCCGCATTCGCATCCGGTGCTGGCAACAAGTTGTCCCTGAGCCGGCTCAGGCTCCAGCGTCGAAATGCCGAGGACGTGGAGATCGAGGTCGAGGCAGGAAAAGCGTTCTTCGGACTCTGGAACGCCCTGAAGACGATCGCGCTCCTCCGGAAGGAGTGAACCCCCGGCCTGCCTCCACCCGTGCCCCCCAACCAGCGGAGCGCACCGCATCACGGCACTGGCTGCCCGCCGCATCTGTAGTACGAAGGGCCCCCCTCCCGGTGACGCTGTGCGCCTCCTCTCCCTCCAGGTCCAGGACTTCCGCAACCTCCCGAAGGTGCAGCTCGCGCCCAGCATCCACGCGACCATCGCCGTGGGCCAGAACGGGCAGGGGAAGACCAACCTCCTGGAGGCGCTCTACTTCCTCGCCACCCTGAAGCCCCTGCGCGCGGGCCGGCTCTCCGAGCTCGTCCGCTGGGGCTCGCAGGCCGCCCGCGTCACCGGCCGCTTCCTCCTGAAGGGAGCCGAGCGCGAGATCTCCGTCGAGGTCGGCGGCGGCACCCGCCAGGCCCTCGTGGACGGCAAGAAGGCGTCCAGCCTGGAGGACTACTTCGGCGGTGTCTCCGTCGTCGCCTTCACCCCCGACGACCTCGAGGTCATCAAGGGCGGCCCCGACGCGCGCCGGGCCTTCCTCGACCGCGCCGTGTTCAACCGCTTCCCCGCCTTCCTCAGGGAAAGCCGCGAGTACGCCCGCGCCCTCAAGAACCGCAACCGCCTGCTCCGCGACGGCGCCACCGTCGACGCCGCGTACCTCGACGCCTACGACGAGACGCTCGCCCGCGCGGGCGCCCGCCTCTACGCCCGCCGTCGCTCCCTGATGGCGGAGCTCGCCCCGCGCGCCCAGGCCACGTTCGCCTCCATCGGCCGCACCGCCGACCCCGCCGTGTACGGCTACCACCCCGCGCACCTCGGCGCGGACTTCGCCCAGGCGGACGAGGCCGCGCTCGCCGCCGCCCTGCGCGAAGCGCTCGCGGGCCGCCTCCGCCGCGACCTGGACCGCGGCTTCACCTCCGTGGGCCCGCATGTGGACGACGTCTCCGTGACGCTCGGCGGCCGCAGCGCCCGCGCCTACGCGAGCCAGGGGCAGCAGCGCGCCCTGGTGCTGGGCTGGAAGATCGCCGAAATCGAGAACCTGGAAGCCGCCATGGGCTTCCTCCCCCTGCTCCTCCTGGATGACGTCTCCAGCGAGCTGGATCCGGAGCGCAATGCCTACCTCATGGGCTACCTCGCCCAGAGCGGCGCGCAGGTCTTCCTCACCACCACCGACGCGGGGCTCGTCCGGGCCGCCGCCGCCAGTGACTCCCTGTGGCTCACCGTCCGCGCAGGACAGGTGAACACCGACGCGCCTTCTGCCTAGGGCACGCGCCGCCGCTGCCAGGGCCAGTGCACCGGCCCGCGCTTCGCCCGGTGCGGAAGCTCCTGCTGTGTCACATGGCCGAAGTACGTGAAGCGGAACTCCGCCCACAGCATCCCGAACGCCACCGCGAACAGGAACACCGCCAGCGTCAGCCACCACGGCGCGCCCGTCGCCAGCGCGATGATGCCCAGCACCCCCAGCACCCCCGCGGCGCCCAGCGACACGTTCCGCAGGCGCTTCGACTCGCTGAACGCCATCCCCATCGTCACCATCGAGATGATCAGCAGCGGCCACGCCAGCCAGTACGACGTGCGCGCGAACAGGTTGGCAATCGATAGCAGGAACAGCCCGAATCCAAATATCGCCAGTCCGCCGTCCATCGAATCCTCCTCGTGAGAATCCCCTCGGACTCCCGGCTGAACATGCGTCCTCTCCACCCCCGGATGCACTCCCCCCAGGGGCGCGCCCGCCGCGTCCGACCGGGGACACGGCGGGAGAGCGGCGCTTCCAAACCTCCTGGAATACGCGTCCACGCCGTCGTGTCTGCTTCGTGCTCCCACGAACACGTGCGCGCCCTGCCCGGAGTCCTTCCGAGACGCCGGGCGCTCGCTGGCGGCGTGAGGCGCGGTAGTCGACGTTTGCTCCGACGAAGTTCTTGCGGACGCCCCAGGCCTGCACCATGACGTGCGCCGTCCCACCGGAAGCCCTCGGGACGAACGAAATGGTGCCATGTCGCGGATGCTGCTGACGCTCGCCTTGTCCACCCTGCTCGCGGGGTGCCACCGCGCGACGTTCGAGGACTCGGTGCTCCAGAAGTCCGACGTGAAGTACCGCGTCGGCCCCCTGTCCAACGACGTCTGGCAGCGCACCGGCTTCGAGGACAACGACCTCGCCTTCGTGGAGCGCGGTGACACCGGCCGGGTGCTCGCCACCAACTCCACCTGCAAGGACCACGACGACCCGCCCCTGCCCGTCCTCACGAAGCACCTGCTCATGGGCTTCACCGAACGGCAGGACCTGGGCCAGCGCACCTTCACGCTCGACGGCCGCGAGGCCCTGCGCAGCCGCTACGTCGCGAAGCTCGACGGCGTCCCCGTGTCGCTGGAGCTCGTCGTCGTCAAGAAGGACAACTGCGTCTTCGACTTCAGCTACGTCGCCCCCGTGGGCACCGCCGAAGCGCGCATGGCCGACTTCGAGAGCCTCGTCTCCGGCTTCCACGCGGAGCGCCTGCCGTGAGGCCCGAACCCCACGCCGCCTCCGGGCCCACCCTCAAGGAGCGCCTCACGGAGCGGATGGAGTCGCTGGGCGCCCTGTCCGTGATGACCGGCCAGGTGTTCAGCCGCGCCGTGCGCCCCCCGTATGACGTGGCCGGGCTCATCTACCAGACCGAGTCCCTGGGCGTGCGCTCGATGCCCATCGCGCTGCTCACCGCCACCTTCGCCGGGCTCGTCATCTCCCTGCAGTTCGGCTACTTCCTCGCCCGCTTCGGCGTGCAGTACACCGTGGGCCGCGTCGTCATCCTCACGCTCTTTCGGGAGCTCGCCCCCGTGCTCACCGCCCTCACCGTGGGCGCGCGCATCGGGTCCGGCATCGCCGCGGAGCTGGGCTCCATGACCGTGACGGAGCAGGTGGACGCCATCCGCGCGCTCGGCGCGGACCCCTTGCGCAAGCTCGTGGTGCCGCGCGTGTTCGCGTGCCTCATCGTCATGCCCGTGCTCACCGTGTTCTCGGACGTGGTGGGCCTGATTGGCGGCGCGCTCGTCGTGCGCTCCCAGTACGGCATCTCCCTGGACCAGTTCTTCCAGGGCGCGATGGACGCGGTGCTGATGGGCGACTTCGTCTCCGGCGTCATCAAGGGCGCGGTGTTCGGGCTCATCATCGGCCTGGTGGGCTGCTTCAAGGGGCTCGCGGTGGAGGGCGGCACGGAGGGCGTCGGCCGCGCCACCACGCAGACCGTGGCCATCACGTCCGTGTCCGTGTGCCTGTCGGACTTCTTCATCACGAAAATCACGCTCTACTTCTGAGTGAAGACCGAATGAAGCCGTCCCGGACCCCGCGCAAGGCACGCACCCCCCACGTCGACC
>NZ_RAWB01000463.1 GCF_003612055.1 Corallococcus llansteffanensis | reverse complement strand
CTGGGGGAGCTCTCCCGCGCGCGCTACAGCCGGGCCGTGCGCGTGCCCGAGGCGGAGGATGGGAACTCGCTCGTCGGGAACGTGGCCATCCTGGACGCGGACGGCGCGGTGATCGCCGAGGCCACCGGGCTGCGGATCCAGGGGCTCGGGAAGAAGCGCGTCGCCGCCGCGCCGACCGTGGGGGCCTACTCGCTGCGCTGGGAGCCCGCGCCTCCGCCGGACGCACAGCCCGCGAGCGGTGCGCCGTGGCTCGTCCTCGACAGCGGCTCGGAGCTGGGCGGGCCGTTGGTGGCGGCGCTCCAGGAGCGTGGGGCCTCGCGGGCCCAGGTGATTCCGGAGGTCATCGGCCACGATGCCCGGGCCATCGAGCACCAGGTGAAGGAGGTGCTGGCGGCGGGCCCGGCGGGCGGCACCGTCGTGTTCCTGTGGGAGGCGGGTGAGCGCTCCGGTTCGGTGGATCCCGGGGTGCTGGGCCACAAGCTCGCCGTCCTGACCGCCGCCGCGCGCGGGGCCGCGCATCCCGTCTCCGGTGGCGCGAGGCTCGTCGTCGTCACCTCGGGGGCGCTGGCGGTCCAGGGCCCTCCCACCGCGCCGGAGGCCGCCACGGCCTGGGGCCTCGCGCGCACGCTCTTCGCGGAGCACCCGTCGCTGGCGGGGGGCCTCATCGACCTGGAGCGCGAGCCCGTGTCGGACCGGTCCGTCCTGCTGCTCGTCACGGCCCTCCTGGCGCCGGAGCGCGAGCTGGAGGTCGCCTTCCGTCGCAGCCGGGCCTACGTGCCGAGGCTGGAGGCGGTGGAGCTGCCCCCCGCGCCCGCGCTCCCCGCGTACCGCGCGGACGCGAGCTATCTCATCCTCGGTGGGATGGGGGCGCTGGGGCTCGCGTTCGCGGGGCACATGGCGGCCCGGGGCGCGGGCGCGCTCATCCTCCTGCAGCGCACGCCGCTGTCGGACATGGAGCAGGGCCCCGACCCGCGTGCGCAACGGCGGGCCGTCGAGGCACTGGAGCAGGCCGGGGCGCGCGTGGCCGTCGTCCCCGCGGATGTCTCCGATGCGCGGTCCGTCGCACGGGCCCTGGAGGAGCTGCGGCGCAGGGGATGGCCTCCGGTGAAGGGCGTGGTCCACGCCGCGGGCGTCCTCCATGACGGCACGCTGGCGCGGCTCGACGCGAATGCGTTCACGCGCGTGCTGGCTCCGAAGGTCCTGGGGGCGTGGTTGGTGCACCGGGCCCTGGGGGACACGCCGCTGGACTTCTTCGTGCTGTTCTCCTCCGCCGCCTCCATCACCGGGTCACCGGGGCAGGGGAACGACGCGGCCGCGAATGCGTTCCTGGACTCGCTCGCGCCCGCGCTGGTCGCGGCGGGCCGCCCCGCCGTCAGCATCAGCTGGGGGCCCTGGGCGGACCTCGGCATGTCGGCCCGCACCTCACGGCCCGGCATGGCCCTGCGTTCGGGGCGGGGCCTGGAGGTCGAAGCGGCGCTCGGTGCGTTCGAGCGGCTTCGCTCCGGAGCGCTCGGGTCCCACGTCGCGGTGCTCTCGTTCGACTGGGGGCGGCTGGGCGCGGTCCTTCCGGCGCTCGCGGGCCGGCCCGTGTTCTCGCGCCTGGTCCCCGCGCCCGCGTCTCCGGCAAGTGGACTGGATCCGACGAAGCTCCGGGCCGCGCCACCGGCGGGAGCGCGGCGGATGCTGGAGCAGTACCTGTGCTCGAGCGTCGCGACCCTCCTGGGCTTGATGCCCGGGGACGTCGAACCGGAGCGCACGCTCACCGGCATGGGGTTCGATTCGCTGTCCGCCATCCAGCTTCGCAACACCGTGGACGAGGAGCTGGGGGTGACGCTGCCGGTGGCGGGCTTCCTGGAGCAGACCACCATCCGGAGCCTCGCGACGGCGGTGCTGCTCGCGCTTCCGGAGGAGACGCGGGCGGACGGCGCGGAGCCCCTCGCCGAAGTCGAGCTATGACCCTCCAGGCGCTCCTGACAGAGCTGACGCAGCGGCGGATCTCCGTCACGGCTTCGGGCAACACGCTCCGCCTGCGCGGCCCCGCCTCCGCCCTCACCGACGACGTGCGGGGGCGCGTCGCGACGCACAAGCAGGAGCTGCTCGCGTGGCTGGAGCAGACCCGGTCCGCGCCGTCGCGCTCGGAGCTCGCGCGGATGCCGAAGGGGGCGGAGCTGCCCGTCTCCTCGTTCCAGCGCCGCATGTGGTTCATCGACCGGCTCCGGCCGGGGCTCACGGCGTACAACCTCGCCATCGAGCTTCGCTTCCGGGGACGCCTCGACCTGGACGCCCTGCGGTGGTGCATCCAGGAGCTCGTGCGCCGTCACGACGTGCTGCGCTCCACGTTCGAGACGGTGGACGGCAGGCCGTGCGTGCGCGTCGCGCCGGTCCTCGGCCTCCCGCTGCCCATCGTGGACCTGACGCGGCTTCCTCAAGCGGAGCGCGAGCACGAGGCGCGGCGACTGGCGCGCGTCGAGGCCTCCACGCCGTTCTCGCTCGTCCACGGCCCCCTGCTGCGCCTGGGCTTCTTGCGGCTGTCGGACGAGGACCTGGTGGGCCTCTTCACGTTCCACCACATCATCTCGGATGGCTGGTCGCTGACGGTGCTCGCCCGCGAGCTGCGCGCCCTCTACACCGCGCGGACCTCCGGCCAGCCCTCACCGCTGCCGGAGCTGGCGTTCCAGTACGCGGACTTCGCGCACTGGCACACGGCGTGGCTCTCCGAGCCGGTGCTGGAGGCGCACCTCGCCTACTGGCGGCGGCAGCTGGATGGGTGTCCCCGCGTCCTCCAGTTGCCTGCGGATGCCCGGCGTCCGTCGCAGCAGAGCCACCGGGGCGCGACCCTCGTCCACTCCCTGTCTCCGGAGCTGACGGCCGCGGTGAAGGCGGCCAGCCAACGCGAGGGCGGCCGGCTGTTTCCGTTCCTGCTCACCGTCTTCCAGACGCTGCTGGGCCGCCACACGGGCCAGGACGAGTTCCTCGTCGGCACCTCCGTGGCCAACCGCGACCGCGCCGAGGTGGCGGGCATGGTCGGCTTCTTCGTCAACTGGCTCCCGCTGCGCGCCAACCTGCGGGATGACCCGCCGTTCTCCGAGGCGCTGGCGCGGACCCGGGCGACGGTGCACGACGCGCTCGTCCACAAGGACCTGCCCTTCGAGCTGCTCGTCAACGCCGTGAACCCGGAGCGCGAGCTGGACCGGCCCACGCTGTTCCAGGTGATGTTCGTCCTCCACGGGTCCATGCCGGAGCTGTCGCTCCCGGGCATCGAGGTCGAGGGCCGCACCGTCGACAACGGCACCGCGAAGATGGACCTCACGCTCTTCATGCGGGACACGCCGCGCGGGCTGGAGTGTGAGTTCGAGTACTCGGCCGACCTGTTCGAGCGCTCCACCATCGAGCGCCTGGCCCGGCACTTCATCACCCTGTGTCGCGCCGCGACCGAAGACCCGTCCTGCCCGGTGTCCCGCCTCCCCATGCTCGCGCGGGAAGAGCAGGACGCGCTGTCCTCCGGGACGTGGAGCGCGGGCCACGTGAGCCCGCCGCCGCCGTGCGTGCACCAGCTCTTCGAGGCGCAGGCCCGCCGCACGCCTCACGCGGTGGCGCTCTGGTACGAGGGCGTCACGCTCACGTACGCGGAGCTGGACCAGCGGGCGAACCAGCTTGCCCGGCACCTCGTGGGCCTGGGGCTTCAGCCCGGCTCGCGCGTGGGCGTCCTCGTGGAGCGCTCCCTGGAGCTGCTGGTCGCGCTGCTCGGTGTCTGGAAGGCGGGCTGCGCGTATGTCCCGCTCGATGCGTCCTATCCCGTCGTGCGCATCGCCTTCATGGCCCGGGACGCGAGGTTGGGAGCGTTGCTGGTCCATGGCGACGTGGACTGCGCGGCGGAGGCGGTGTCGGCGCCCGTCGTCGACCTGGAGGCCCTTCGTGACGTGCTGGCCGCGCTTCCGTCGCATCCGGTACCGCTCGAAGTGGAGGGCGAGCAACCGGCCTATGTCCTCTACACCTCCGGCTCCACCGGCCGGCCCAAGGGCGTGCTCGTGCCCCACTGGGGCGTGGCGAACTTCCTGCTGTGGCTGCGCGAGGAGCTGGCGCTGGGTGCGAGTGACCGCGTCCTCCACAAGACGCCCATCAGCTTCGACGCCTCCCTCCGGGAGCTGTTCTCCGCGCTGATCTCCGGAGGCCGGCTCGTCATCGCCCGCCCCGACGGGCACCGCGACCCCGCGTATCTGATCCGCTTGATGCGCGAGCAGGGCGTCACCGTGTTGCACCTGGTGCCTTCGCTGCTGGGGGCGCTGCTGGAGCAGCCGGAGCTCTCCACCGTGGAGACCCTGCGCGCCGTCATGTCCGGCGGTGAGGCCCTGCCGGTCTCCTTCCTGGAGCGCGTGCGGGACGTGCTGCCGGACGCGGCCCTCTTCAACGTCTATGGACCGACGGAGACGTCCGTCGACTCGACGTGCTGGCGCGCGGTGCCGCTCGAAGGACAGGCCTCGGTGCCGGTGGGGCGGCCCATCTGGAATACGGAGATCCACCTGCTCGACCCGCACCTGCAACCGTGCCCCCCGGGCATGGTGGGGGAGATCTGCATCGGCGGACGCGGGGTGGCGCTGGGATACCTGGACCTGCCGGAGCTGACGCGGGAGCGCTTCATCGCGAACCCCTACGGCCCGGGGCGGCTGTACCGGACCGGTGACCTGGGCCGCTTCCTGCCCGGGGGCGACCTGGAGTTCCGGGGCAGGGCGGATCGCCAGGTGAAGGTGCGCGGCATGCGCGTGGAGCTGGCGGAGGTCGAGCGCGCCGCGCGCGACGCCCTGGGCAGCGCCGACGTGGTGGTGGTGGCACGTGAAGACCGCCCCGGTGACGTGCGCCTCGTCGCCTACGTCGTCATGACGCCCGAGGAGGCGAGGGAGAAGCTCCAGGAGGCGCGCGCGGCCCTCCGCGAGAAGCTGCCCGAAGCGATGGTGCCCACGGCCTTCGTGCTGCTGGAGGCGTGGCCGCTGCTGCCCAACGGCAAGCGGGATCCCGGTTCGCTCCCGGCACCGGCGGAGGGCGCGGACACCCGGGACCTGGACGAGGCCCCTGTCACCTTGCCCGTGCGGGACGTCAGTGTGGAGCGCCTGCGCAACGCCACGCCGCTCGCGCTCCCCACCGACCGGCCCCGGCTGCCGGGGCTGCCGCTCACCAGCGCTTCCTTCACGGTGGACCTCGCCGCGGAGCAGCGCGTCCAGCTCGAGCGGCTCGCCAGGGCGCGCGGCTTCACTCCCTTCGAAGCGCTGCTCTCCGTGACGCTGGGCTTCCTGGCCCGCCAGGCGGCGCAAGCGCGCTTCGTCGTCACGCTGGCCCTCTCCGGCCGCGACGACGTGCGCCTGAGCGACGCGCTCGGGAGCTTCGTCCGCATGGTGCCCGTGCCGGTCGCGCTCCCCTCCGACACGTCGCTGGCGGGAGGACTCGCGGTGGCGCGGGCCGTCCTCGTCGCGGCGAGTGAGCCCGACGCCGCCTCCGTGGACGAGCTGACCGAGGCCGAGCCCGCCCTGGACGGAGGGGACGCGCTCCACCGCTTCGCCATCGTGTGGCGGGACACGCCCCGGCTGGTGTCGTCGCGCTCCAACCTCACCGTGCACCCCGCGCTGCCGATGACGGCGGGAGAGAGCCGGTACGAGCTGCGTCTGTCATTGGGCGAGGTCGGCGAAGGCCTGCGCGCGACGTTCGAGTACCGCGTGGCCCTCTTCGACGCGGCCACGGTGGCGCGGCTCGCCCACGCCTGGACCGGAGCGATGGGCCAGGCGCTGGCGGCGCTGGATGCCCCCTGGGACCTGAGCGCGGGAGGAAGCCATGTCGCGAGGCAGGATGGCTGAGCACCTGCAGGACCCCTTCCTGTACCGGTTGGCGCCGCTGCGCCGGGAGCGGTCATGAGCGGCTTGATTGTCGACATCCTGCGCGAGCGCGCGGTCATCCAGGGCTCCCGCGAGGCCTACCGGCTGGCGGGTGAAGCGGGGGACGTCACGCTCACCTACGCGGACCTGGACGCGGCGGCCCGCCGGGTGGCGGTGCTGCTCCAGACGCACGGGGTGGGGCCGGGGGCGCGCGTCCTGCTCGTGCTCCCGCCGGGGGGAAGCTTCATCCAGGCGCTGTTCGGCGTGCTGTACGCCGGAGCCGTGGCCGTGCCCACGCAGGCCCCTCGCGCGGGAGCTCCGGTCGAGCACGCGCGGCTGGGTGCGCGAGCCCGGGATGCCCGGGCCGCGGTGGCGCTGGTCGCCGGGGACTGCGGCTCCGCGCTCCGGGAGGAGCTGTCCGGCGCGGGGGCCGTGGTCGTGGACGTGGACAACGCGGACGGCTGCACGGGGATGTGGGGTCCGCCGACGCTCGGGCGGGACATGCCGGCGCTCATCCAATACACGTCGGGCTCCACCCTCACGCCGCGCGGCGTGGTGTTGACGCACGGCAACCTGCTGCACCACCTGGAGGCCCTCCGGCGCGGCTTCCGGTGTGGCCGCGACAGCCGGCTGGTGACGTGGCTGCCGCCCACGCACGACATGGGGCTCGTGGGAGGCATCTTCCAGCCCGTGTTCGCGGGCTTCCCCGCCACCGTCCTGTCGCCCACGATGTTCCTGCACCGGCCGCTCGGGTGGCTGGAGCGCATCAGCCGCGAGCGGGCGACGCACGCGGGCGGCCCCGACTTCGCGTATGCGCTGCTGTGCCGGGCGCGCGCCTCCCAGCCGTTGCCGGACACGCTGGACCTGTCGTGCTGGAAGGTGGCCTTCAACGGAGCGGAGCCCCTCCGTGCCGCCATCCTGGAGCAGTTCGTCCAGCGCTTCGGTCCGCATGGCTTCCGCCGCGAGGCGTTCCATGTCTGCTACGGCCTGGCGGAGGCGACGCTGTGCGTGGCGAGCCGGAGCGGGGTGCGCGTCGAGTCCTTGCAGGCCCGGAGCCTGGAGGCGGGAAGGGCGGTCGCAGCCAGGGAAGGGAATCCCGCGCGGACGCTCGTGAGCTGTGGTCGGCCGCTGCTGCCGCAGGAGCAGGTGCGCGTGGTGGATCCGGAGGCCCTGACGCCCTGTCCCCCGGGCTTCGTGGGAGAAGTCTGGGTCGCGGGGCCCGCGGTCGCGGCGGGCTACTGGCAGCGCCCCGAGGAGACGGAGCACACGTTCCACGCGCACACCGCCGGAGGTGAAGGGCCCTACCTGCGCACGGGAGACCTGGGCTTCCTGCTGGACGGAGAGCTGTTCATCGCGGGCCGGCGCAAGGACGTCATCAAGGTGAACGGACGCGCCCACCACGCGCACGACATCGAGTGCACGGTGGCCTCCAGTCACGAAGCCTTCGGTGCCGGACGCGGGGCGGCGTTCGGGATCGACTCCGAGGCAGGCGAGCGGCTGGTCGTCGTCCAGGAGGTGCGCCCCGCCACGCTGCGGGAGCATGGCGCGGCGGTCCTGGAGCGGGCGGCCCGCGACGCCGTGATGAGCGAGTACGGCGTCACGCTCCACGCGCTGGTGCTGGTGCGACGCGTGCCCCGGACGACGAGCGGGAAGGTTCAACGCGCTGCCTGCCGGGAGGCCTGGCTCGCGAGAACGCTGGAGCCGCTCAAGGAGGAACGCCCGTCGCCGGAGGCGCCCGCGCCCGTCGTCCCCGCGGCGGAAGACCTCCACCGGGCGCGCGAGTGGCTGCGACAGCGCATCGCGGACAAGCTCGGGGTGGAGGTGGCGCGGCTCGACCCGCGCGTGCCGCTGGGCCGGTATGGGCTCGACTCGCGAATCGCCCTGGAGCTGGCGGGAGAGGTCGGTGAGGGATGGGGCCGTGAGGTGTCACCCACGATGCTCCATGAGCATCCGACGGTCGATGGGCTGGCCGCGTGGCTGACCGGGCGGGAGGAGGAACCGGGG
>NZ_RAWB01000462.1 GCF_003612055.1 Corallococcus llansteffanensis | reverse complement strand
ACCCAGGGGGATGCCTGAAGGTCACAGCATCCACCGGGTCGCCCGGGTGCACCGCCGCTGGCTGGTGGGGCGGCGCTTCACGGCGGATTCGCCGCAGGGCCGGCTGGAGGAGGCCGCGCGCACGCTCTCCGGCCGGACGCTCCTGGGCGTGGACGCGCACGGCAAGCACCTGTTCCACGTCTTCGAGGGGGACGTGCGGCTGCACATCCACCTGGGCCTCTTCGGACGCATCCGTCACTTCCGGAGCGAGGCGCCGGCCCCCTCCGCCGCGTGCCGGCTGCGGCTCTCCTCGGCCGCGGCGACGCTGCACCTGTCGGGGCCGTCCGCCTGCGAATTGCTGACGCAGGAAGCGGAGGCCACGGTGCGTGCGCGGCTGGGCGAGGACCCGTTGCGCGCGGACGCGTCGCCGGACCGGGCGTATGCGCGGCTGGCCCTGGGACGCATGCCGCTGGCGCAGGCGCTGCTGGACCAGGGGCGCATCGCGGGCGTGGGCAACATCGTGCGCGCGGAGGCGCTGTTCCTCGCCGGGCTGCCGCCGCTGCTTCCCGCGTCTGACTTGAAGCGGGACGCGTTCGATACGCTGTGGGGCGCGATGCGGGCGCTGCTGGAGGACGGGGTGCGCGACGGGCTCATCGTCACGCCGGGCGCGCCGCCGCTGCCCTCACCGGGGCGCAAGCGCGCGGAGCGCTTCTGTGTGTATGGGCGCACGGGGCTGCCGTGTCCGCGCTGCGGCGCGGAGGTGAAGGGCCAGACGCTGGCGGCGCGCACGCTCTACTTCTGCGCCGCGTGTCAGTGCGTGGGGCGCGTGCGGAAGCCACGTCGGGCCCGTTAGCTTCAGGGCGTGGGTTGCGAGGCAAGCCGTGCGCGAAGCGCGTCCCGGTGCTTCTGGTAGTCGGGGACGTGCGGGTCTTGATGCTTGCTGCCAAGCACGATGGCGCGCTCGCAGGACGCGAGGGCCTCCGGAATCCGCCCCACCGCCTCCAGGGCATCGGCCAGGCTGTCGTGCGCGTTGGCGGAGTCCGGGTAGAGCGCGAGGTTGCGCTCGAAGGCGGCGAGCGACTGGGGAAGGCGCTTCGCCCCCAGGTGCTGGTAGCCCACCGAGTTGAGCAGATTCTCCTGGGGCACCACCGGGTAGCCCATGCGCTTGGACAGCCCGGCGTAGTGGGCCTCCAGGCGCGCGAGGTCCCCGCTCAGCTGGAGGGATTCGGGAACCTTCCAGCCGTTGAAGAGGAACCGGAGCCCTTCGTACGTGCCGATGTGCGGAATGCTGGAGTGGTCGTCCTCACCGCGCAGCTCGTCGTAGCGCCACGTGAGGGCCGAGGGCTTGCGCTTGCGCAGCTCCTTGGTGAGTGCGCGGAGGCGGGCGATGTTGGGGGTCTCTTCCGCGTCCTCGTACAGATACAGCCCGCGGCCCGGCACGGTGAGGCGCGCGAGGGCTTCGGGCGCGGTGCGCACGAGCTCCGTGCTGTTCCATTGCAACGACGGACTGATGGCCACGTACGCGTTGAAGCTCTCCGGCTTGTGGGTGAGCACGTGCATCGCGAAGAGGCCGCCGAAGGAGTGGCCCACGAGGATGCGGTAGGGCTGCGTGCGGTAGCGTGCCTCCACGACCGGGGCGAGCTCCTCGGTGAGGAAGCGCAGGAAGGTGTCCGCGCCGCCCGCCGTGGGTGAGACCTCCGACAGGAGCCGCCCGTCGTCGACGCGCTCCGCCTTGGAGAAGGGCGGGGTGAGGTCGTGAGTGCGATCGCGCGTGTTGGGCACGCCAATGACAATCATCTCCGGGATGTGGCGGGTCCACCCGAGGAACTCCACCACGCTGGCGAGGTGGGCGAAGTGCGTCTCCGCATCCAGCACGTAGAGCACGGGGTAGCGCGTGTCGGGCGACGCCGCGTAGTCCCTCGGAAGGTGGACCATCAGCGGTCGCTCCTCCCCCAGGACCTTGGAGGTCAGGGTGGTGCGGCTGCCGACGACGATGGGCGTGTCCTCGGCCCGGGAGGGCAGGGCCCCGCAGAGGACGGACAGCAGCGCGAAACCCAGCACGACACGGTGAGGCTGAAGCAGCAGGCGCACGAGGACTCCCCCCGGGAACAGTGGAAGGCCGGGCACGCTAGCAGTGCCGGGGGCCACGTCTCGACAGCGGGCCCGGTGAGGCCGAGCGGACACCTGGCCCCTGTGGGCGCTTGCCGACCCGGGAGCCCCTGGGGACGATGGCGGCATGACGACCGCCCTGTCCTATGCCCACGGCACCAGCACCACCCCGCTGCTGGGAGAAACCATTGGTCAGAACCTGCGCCGCACCGTCGAGCGCTATGGCGACCGCGAGGCCCTGGTGGTGGCGTCGCAGGACTACCGCGCCACGTGGCGCCAGTTCTGGGACGCGACGACGCAGGTGGCGCGGGGCCTGCTGGCGCTGGGAGTCCAGAAGGGGGACCGGGTGGGGCTCTGGTCGCCCAACCGCTTCGAGTGGACCGTGGCGCAGTACGCGCTGGCGCGCACGGGCGCCATCCTCGTCAACCTGAACCCGGCCTACCGCACGTCGGAGTTGGAATACGCGCTCAACCAGGCGGGCGTCAGCGTGCTGCTGCTGGCGAAGGGGTTCCGGCAGACGGACTATCTCCAGATGCTGGCGGAGGTGCGGCCCCGGTGCGCGGGGCTGCGCGAGGCGCTGGTGCTGGACTCGGACTGGGGCCGGCTGGTGCAGGCGGGCGCGGCGGTGGGCGAGGACGTGCTGGCGGAGCGCGAGGCGTCGCTCCAGTTCGATGACCCCATCAACATCCAATACACGTCCGGCACCACGGGCTTTCCGAAGGGCGCCACGCTGTCGCACCACAACGTGCTCAACAACGGCTTCTTCGTGGGCGAGGTGCTGCGCTACGGGCCGGAGGACCGCGTCTGCATCCCGGTGCCGTTCTACCACTGCTTCGGCATGGTGATGGGCAACCTGGCCTGCACGTCCCATGGCTCGACCATGGTGATTCCGGGGGAGGCGTTCGACCCGCTGGCGGTGCTCCAGACGGTGCAGGCCGAGCGCTGCACGTCACTCTACGGCGTGCCCACGATGTTCATCGCGGAGCTGGACCACGCGCGCTTCGGCGAGTTCGACCTGAAGTCGCTGCGCACCGGCATCATGGCGGGCTCGCCGTGTCCGGTGGAGGTGATGAAGCAGGTGCAGTCGCGGATGAACATGCGCGAGGTCACCATCTGCTACGGCATGACGGAGACGTCGCCCGTGTCCACGCAGAACCTGCTGGACGATGCCCTGGACAAGCGCGTGTCCACGGTGGGCTGCGTGCACCCGCACATCGAGGTGAAGGTGGTGGACCCGGACACGGGCGCGGTGGTGCCGCTGGGTCAGCCGGGGGAGCTGTGCACGCGGGGCTACAGCGTGATGCTGGGGTACTGGGAGAACGCGGCGGCCACGGCGGCGGCGGTGGACCGCGCCGGGTGGATGCACACCGGCGACCTGGCGACGATGGACGCGGAGGGCTACGTCAAGATTGTCGGCCGCATCAAGGACATGATCATCCGGGGCGGGGAGAACGTGTACCCGCGCGAGGTGGAGGAGTTCCTCCACACGCACCCGGACATCAGCGAGGCCCAGGTCATCGGCGTGCCCAGCGTGAAGTACGGCGAGGAGGTGATGGCGTGGGTGCGCCTGAAGTCCGGCGCGACGCTCACCGCCGAGGCGCTGACGGCCTTCTGCTCGGGCCGCATCTCCTCCTACAAGATTCCCCGCCACTGGAAGTTCGTGGACAGCTTCCCGATGACGGTGACGGGCAAGGTGCAGAAGTTCCGCATGCGCGAGGTCTCCGTCGCCGAGCTGGGGCTGGGCGACGTGGCCACCATCAAGACGGCTTGAGGCGCGGCTTCGACCTCGGCTTCGCGGCGGCCTTCTTGGCGGGGGCTTTCTTGGCTGCGGCCTTCTTCGCCGGGGCCTTCTTGGCCGGAGCGCTCTTCGCGGCGGCCTTCTTCTTCGCCGGAGGCTTCTTCGCCGCGGAGCGGGCGGCGGCGTCCACGGCGCGGCGGGCCCAGGGCAGCAGCATGCGGCCGTTGTCCTCCGCGTCCACGGGCGGCGTCCAGTAGTTCATCTCGTGGACCTTGCCCTTGCTCTCGTAGGAGAAGGGCCGGCAGCCCTCGGCCTCGAAGGCGGGACGGGTGACGTCATCGACCTTGAGGTAGAGCTGGCCCTTGATGATGAGGCCGAACATCCGACCTCCGAACATCAGGCCCCAGCCGCCGAACATGGAGCGGGCCTGCACCGGGCCGAGCGGCTGCAACAACTCCAACGTGTACTCCACGAAGCTGTCCGTACGGGGCATGGCCCTTCCTACTCCGGCCGCAGCTCGAAACTGAAGGTGGAACCGCGGTCGGGCGCGCTCTCGACCGCGATGGTGCCGCCATGGCCCTGGATGATCTGCTTCGAGATGTAGAGCCCGAGCCCCAGGCCGCTGGCCTCGCTCGCGGACGTCGCACGCTCGAAGCGGACGAAGATCCGCTCATGGTGCTCCGGGGGGATGCCGATGCCTTCATCCCGGAGGCTGAACCGCGCCCGTCGCCCCCGCCGTTCGAGCTTCGCGTGCACCGGCTTGCCGGGCGCGTACTTGAGGGCGTTGATGATGAAGTTCGTCAGCACCTGCTCGATGCGCGCGGCGTCGAGCGGCAACGCGATGCCGTCCTCGATGTCCAGAGCCAGCCGACACCCGGCCGCGTCGAACTGGGGGGCGAAGCGCTCCAGCACCTCCGACACCAGCGCGGAGAGGTTCGTCTGCGCGAGCATCACGGTGAGCTTCCCGGTGCTGATGCGGGACACGTCGAGCATGTCGTTGACCAGGCGCCCCAGCCGTTCCACCTGGAGGAGCGTGGTGTCGAGCAGCTTCTCGAACCGCCCCGGGGGGAACGCCGTGAAGCCCTGCCTCGCCAGGGCCCGCTGGCTCATCTGCGTCTGCAGCTTGAGCGTGGTCAGGGGCGTGTTGAGCTCGTGGGAGGCGACGCCCAGGAACGTGTCCCGTGAGACGATGGCCGCGCGAAGGTTCTCCGCGAGCAGCTCAATCTCCTTCTGCTCGTTGACCTGGTCGGTGACCTCGTAGATGACCGCCAGGATGCCGTCGATCTGCCCGGCCGGGTTGCGCTTGGCCTGGTAGGTGAAGTTGACGAACATCTCCCGTTCCGTGCCGTCTGCCTGGACAATGGACGCGCGCAGCTTCGCGCCCATGAAGCTCTTGCCCGTCTGGTACACGCCGTCGAGGATCTCGTGGTAGCCCTGGCCCTCCAGCTCCGGGAGCGCTTCCCGGACGGACTTGTTCAGGAGGTCCGTCACCGGGCGGCCCCCGAACAGCATGGACATGAAGGAAGGGTTGGCGAAGGTGTAGACGTGGTTCGGGCCGCTGAGGATGGCGATGCCGAGCGGGGCCTGCATGAGGAAGCTGTGGAGCTCCTGGCGCGCGCGCCGTCCCTCCTCCTCCGCCCACTTCCGTTCACTGATGTCGAGCGCCGTGGCCACGAACCGCGTTGCCTTCCCGGCCCCGTCGAAGCACACCTGCCCGCGCGCCTCGACCCAACGGGGAGGGGCGCCCGGCAAGACGTCCACCCGGTGCTCCACGAGGTAGCGGCCCTGCTGCTCCCCGGCGAGCGCGGCGTCGATGGTTGCCCGCATCCGCTCACGGTCCTCGGGATGGACGCGTTCGAGCGCCCGCGGGAGGCTGAACCCTGCGGCTTCAGGGAGCCCGAAGAGCGCGGCCATCCGCGCATCCGCCTCCAGCTGCCCGGTGGTGAGGTCCAGCTCCCAGGTGCCCGCGCCGGACGCCTCCACGACCCGGCGGAGGCGCTCCTCGCTCCGGCGCAGGGACTGTTCGCTGAGGATGCGCCCGGTGGTCTCCGTGCACACCACCAGCGTGCCGCCAATCTTCCCGGCGTCGTCGAAGACAGGCGAGTAGCCGTAGGTCCAGTAGACGTCCTCGATGCGGCCGTTGCGGAAGATGGGGACAAGCTGGTCCTCGTTCCAGCTGGCCTTCCCCTCGCGCATCACGTCGTTGATCTGCGGTCCGATGATGGGCCAGATCTCCGGCCACGACACGCGCCCCTGGAGCCCGAGCGCCGCGGGGTGTTTGCCCCTGCCGAAGCTGGGCACGTAGGCGTCGTTGTAGAACTGGATGAGCTCGGGTCCCCACCAGAGGAACATCGGGTGGCGCGAGTGGAGCAGGACCCGGACGATGGTCCGCAGCGAGACGGGCCAGCCCTCCACCGGGCCGAGCGTCGTGGCGGACCAGTCCTTCGCTCGCATCCGGGCCGCCATCTCCCCGTCACCGCTGAACAGTTCCTCCACCGTCACGTCGCCAAGCTCCCAAGTCTCGCTTCTGGCCAAGAGGGCGAAGTTCTAGGTGATCAGCCCGTGCCGGAAAAGTGTCCCAGCTCGGCAGTTGACACTCCGTTCCAGGGCTGCTTGTTCCCCTGCCCGAAGGGGGGGCATGCGCGACGCGCTAGCGACCCGTGGGCTTGAAGTGCTGCTTCACGTGTTCGGTGATGGCGTCCTTGAGGGCCCGCGCCGCCGCGGTGAGGTAGCCCTGTCCCCGGTGGACGAGCGCCACCTGTCGGCGTGGGCTGCCGCGCGTGAGGGGTACCACGTCGAAGCCGTGGGCGGGCGCATCCTTCGCCATGAGCTGGGGCACCACCGCCACGCCCAGGCCGCGCTCCACCATGCGGCCCAGGGCCTCGGCGGTGTCCGTCTCCAGGGCCACCCGGGGTGTCACGCCGCGCGCCTCGCAGGCCGCCTCCACCGCGCGCGCACCGGCCATGCCGGGGATGCGCACCCACGTCTCATCCACGACCTCCTGGAGCGCCACCGGCCGTCCCAGCCGCGTCAGCCGGTGGCCGCGCGGCACCGCGAGCACCAGGGGTTCGTCCCAGAGCTGCTGCGTGACGAGGTCCACCCGTCTCACGGGCAGCGACAGGATGGCCAGGTCCAGCGTCCCCCGGGCCACGCCCTCTTCGAGCACCGGGGCGTGGTCCTGGCTCAGGCGGGGTCGCACCTCGGGGTGGCTGCGCGCGAAGGCCGCCATCAGGTCCGGGAGCAGGTAGGCGCCCACGGTGGCGAGCGTGCCCAGCGCCACGGGGCCGCGAGCCTTTCCGGACAGGCGCTCCAGCTCCGCGCGGCCCGCGGAGATGGCCTCCAGGGCGCGCGTGGCGTGAGGCAGGAAGCGCTCCCCGGCGTCGGTGAGGACGGCGCCCGAGGGCGTGCGCACCAGGAGGCGCGCCCCCACCTCCGCCTCCAGCGCCTGGAGCTGGCGGGACAGGCCGGACTGGGAGAGGCCCAGCCCGCGCGCGGCGGTGGACACGCGGCCCTCGCGGGCGATGTGGAGGAAGGCGCGGAGTTGTTCGGAGGTCATGCGCTCTTGGCAAGGACTCTATGCCGAAGATGCGATTTCCGCATGGTGCCTGACGGCGTATGGAGGGGGCATGGATGGAACCGGTGGGGCGGTGGACGTGGGCACCCGGATGCAGCCGGGCGGAGCGCGGCGGGTGGCCACGGGGGCGGTGTTGCTGGCCCTGGTGGTGAGTGCCTTCGAGGGCACGGTGGTGACGAGCGCCATGCCCACCATCACGCGGGAGCTGGGCGGCGATGCGCTCTACTCGTGGGTGTTCTCCGCGTTCCTCTTCGCCTCGACGGTGGGCGTGCTGGTGAGTGGCAAGCTCGCGGACCGGCTGGGCCGCAAGCCGGTGTTCTTCGCGGGGATGGGGTTGTTCCTGCTGGGGTCGGCGCTGTGCGGCCTGGCGACGTCGGTGCCGATGCTGGTGGGCTTCCGGGTGATGCAGGGGCTGGGCGCGGGCGCGTTGCAGCCCACCACGCTGACCATCAGCGCGGACCTCTACAC
>NZ_RAWB01000461.1 GCF_003612055.1 Corallococcus llansteffanensis | reverse complement strand
GTTGGCGTCGCCAGCGATCTGCGCATCCGTGAAGAGGATGGGCCGCCACTGCTTCTTCGAGAACAGGAGCGTCTGGTCCGCGTAGTGGGGCGACTTCGGGTCACCCGACTCGCTGTAGGTCAGCACCTGCTGGGCCTGTTGGCGGTGGTTCTGTTGTCGGGTTGCGCGGACCGGGAACGCTCGTCGCTCGCGGATGGGCGGCTGACGGCGACGCCGGGTGGCGTGGACTTCGAGCGGGTCGCCATCTTCGACGCGCGGGAGTCGCAGGTGACGCTGCGCAACGTGGGACGCGCGCGCATCACCGTGGATGAGGCCTGGGTGGAGGGGCCGGAGGGCGCCTACAAGGCGGAGTTCACGCACGAGGGCCCGCACAGCCTGGTGCCCGGCAGCGAGTGCACGCTGAAGGTGCGCTTCGCGCCGCTCGCCGAAGGCGGCCTGCCCGCGGTGCTGGTGATCCGCTCGGACACGCGCATCGAACCGCTGATGCGCATCCCGCTCAACGGCGCCGGCGTGGACGCGTGGGCGCGGGTGTCGCCCCGCAAGCTGGACTTCGGCCGCATCGAGGCGGACTCCACCAAGTCGCTGGGCGTCACGCTGGAGAACCCCACGGACCTGCCCGTGATGGTCACGCCCAAGCTGGTGGGCGCGGACAAGGATGAGTTCGTCGCCGAGGCCGTGACGGTGAACCCGGGCGAGCGCAAGGAGCTGCAAGTCGCCTTCAACCCGGTGCGCGTGGGCAGGAAGCAGATCGCGCTCGCGGTGTCGCCGTGCCACGGGTGCGCGGACGTGCCGGTGCAGGTGACCGCGGAGGCGCTGGAGCGCGCGGTGGTGGCGGAGCCGGAGGTGCTGGACTTCGGCGCGGTGCCGGTGGACCGCGACGCCATCAAGGCCTCCAGCCTGCGCAACATCAGCACGGAGCCCGTCACGGTGACGTCGCTGATGCTGGACGGCACGGACGCGTCCTTCAGCCAGGCCAACACGGGCCTGCCGCTGGTGCTCCAGCCGGGCGAGGTGCGCGGCTTTGAGATCCGCTACAGCCCCAGCCACATGGGCCCGGCCACGGACCGCGTCGTCTACTCGGTGGTGAGCAAGCGCCACCCCACGCTGCCGGTGCCGCTGCGCGGCTTCGGTGGCGCGTCGGAGCTGTGCGTGTCGCCGCTGACGTATGACTTTGGCGAGCAGCCGCTGGGCTCCAAGGTGCGCGTCATCGTGAACGTGAAGAACTGCGGCACGGACAACGCAGGTCCCCTGACCATCAACGCCCTGACGTGGACGCCGGATCCGTCCGGCGAGCTCCAGTTCAACCACAAGCCGCTGGCGACGCCGTACACGCTGCCGCCCAACGGCGAGGTGAACCTGGAGATCTACTACGAGCCCTCCCGCGAGGGCTCCGCGGCGGGTTCGCTGGTGATGACCACCAACGCCTTCTCCGCGGCCACGGTGCAACTGGACTTCTTCGGCCGCGCGAAGGCGCACGCGCCGTGCGACCTGACGGTGACCCCGCAGCTCGTGGACTTCGGCACGGTGCCGCCGGGGCGCGGCGCGGTGCTGGGCGTGAAGCTGGAGAACAAGGGCGCGGACCTGTGCCCGGTGAAGAACATCCGCGTGGCCAACGACGGCGGCGGCGTGTTCCGCATGCCCGGCGGGGACCTCTTCGGCGGCATCATCTACCCGGGCGAGTGGTTCAGCTTCCAGGTGTCCTTCCAGGCGCCCTTCACCGGCGGGGACTTCGCGGGTGAGCTGCAGATCGAGCAGTACAACCCGGTGACGCCGGTGGTGCAGGTGCCGCTGACGGCGCACTCGCAGACGACGTGTCTGGTGGCCTCGCCCTGGTTCGTGGACTTCGGCCTGGCGCGCAAGGACTGCCGTCCGGCGCCGCGCGAGGTGAACTACCTCAACGCGTGCACCACGCCCGTCACCATCTCCAACGTCTTCATCGGGCCGGGCACCACGGACTCGGAGTTCACGCTGTTGGATCACCCGGCGCCTCCGGCGTTCCTGCTGCAGCCGGGCGAGTCCTTCACGGTGGGTGTGGACTACTTCGCGCAGGTGACGGGCATGAACCTGTCGCCCCTGTTCGTGGACTCCAGCGACCTGCCCATCCCGCTGATGGTGCCGCTCATCGGCGAGTCGTCCAAGAAGGTGGAGAAGACGGACGCCTTCGTGCAGCAGGACGTGAGCAAGGTGGACGTGCTGTTCGTCGTCGACAACACGGCGTCCATGGTGGAGGAGCACCCGCGGCTGGTGTCCGCCATCCCGTCCTTCGTGGACGCCGCGCGCAACAAGGCGGTGGACCTGAACCTCGCGGTGACGACGACGGGCATCTCCGCGGTGTCCGGCGCCTGCCCGGGCGGCGCGCTGGGCGGTGAGGCGGGGCGCTTCTTCCCGGTGGACAACACGCGCCAGCGCATCCTCACGCTGGCCACGCCGGACGTGACGACGGTGCTCCAGCAGAACATGCAGGTGGGCCAGTGCGCCCAGGTGGAGCAGGGCTTCGAGGCGATGCGCCGCGCGCTCACCCCGCCGCTCGTGAACAACGCGGATGATCCGCGCACGTCCATGCCCAACGACGGCAACCAGGGCTTCCTGCGCGACTCCGCGGCGCTGGTGGTGGTGTTCGTGGGGGACGAGGACGACCACTCGCCGGACGCGGTCTCCACGTACGTGCAGTGGGCGCAGCAGCGCAAGGGTGAGAACCAGCCGCAGCGGGCCACGTTCTTCGCCATCGCGCCCACGAAGACGGCGTGCGCCACGGCGGGTGGCGCCGGCACGCGCTACGCGGACGCGGCCGCGCAGACGGGCGGCGAGGTCCTCAACGTGTGCGCCCCGGACTACGCGCCGCTCCTCAAGCAGGTGGCCAGCAAGGCGTTCAGCGCGCAGGACCGCTTCCCGCTGAGCGAGGAGCCGGACGCGGGCACGGTGGTCGTCACCGTCAACGGCACGCCCACCACGACGGGCTGGACCTACGACGCCGCGAGCAACAGCGTGGTGTTCTCCGTGGTGCCGCCGCCGGGCGCGAAGGTGAACATCACCTACCGCCGCGCCTGCGCCAACGACTGAACCGGACACCTGGACCGGACAGTGGGAATGACGGTGGTGTGAACCCCGTGACGGGCCGGACATCCGGCCCCGAACGGGGATGTCAGCCCCCGGTGCTACAGCACTGCATCTGCCTGTGCGGATGACCAGAAAATTGGAGGCGCTCCCTCGGTGTGTACCCTGCGGAGCGTCTAGCTGCTGTTGCCTTGGGAGGCGCGCTGTGAGCACCCGAACCCCCGACGAGCATCCGAAGTCCCCTCCGCGCGCCGGTGCGCCGGGGCTGCGGGTCATCCGCGGGGAGGGCCAGCGCAAGCAGGAACCCCTGGCGTCGCGGGACGCGGTGGCGCGGGTGCTGATGGAGGCGGGGGCGGACATGCTCCTGCGCCGCATCAGCCCCGTGAGGGCGCAGGAGATCGAGCGCAAGGTGGACCGGGTGCTCGACCTGTTCGACCGGGTGGACACCGTCCCCATGCTGATGCCGGTGCTCAAGCGGCACCTGGATGAGCTGGAAGCGTTGATGCGGGAGACCCGGGAGGTCCGGGCGGCCCGGCGCTAGGGCGCCCGCACGGCCCTTCCCGGGAAAAACCCCAAGGGGATTCGATGTTTGATTCCCCTGGGCTGGGGGCTTACGCTCGGGATCCGCCTTCTCGCGTCCCGGCCGTGTCCATCGAAACCTACGGCAGCTACCAGCTCCTGAAACGCCTTGCCACGGGCGGCATGGCGCAGATCTACCTCGCGCGCCGGCCGGGTTCGGATGCTCCGGACAAGCTGCTGGTCCTCAAGCGCATCCTCCCGCACCTGTCGGAGAACGACGAGTTCGTCCGGATGTTCCTGGACGAGGCGCGCATCGCGGCGCGGCTCGCGCACCCGAACGTGGTGCAGATCTACGACCTGGGGGCGGAGGGGGACACGTTCTTCATCGCCATGGAGTACATCCATGGCGTGGACGCGCGCCGGCTCTGGAAGCGCTCGGAGACGGCGGGGCGGCCGCTGCCGGTGCCGCTGGTGTGCCGCATCCTGCTGGAGGCCAGCGCCGGGCTGGACTACGCGCACCGGAAGACGGACGCGACGGGGCGCCCGCTGGGCATCGTGCACCGGGACGTGTCGCCGCAGAACATCCTGGTGACGTTCGAGGGGGGCGTGAAGGTGGTGGACTTCGGGATCGCCAAGGCGGCGGACCAGGCCACGGTGACGCGCTCCGGGGTGCTCAAGGGCAAGTATTCGTACATGTCGCCGGAGCAGGCGGCCGGGCAGCGCGTGGACTGCCGTTCGGACGTGTTCGCGCTGGGCGTGGTGCTGCATGAGCTGCTGACGGGGGGCCGCCTGTTCAAGCGCCCCAGCGACATGCTGACGCTGGGGGCGGTGGCGGAGTGCAACGTGCCGGCGCCGTCGCAGGTGGCGCCCCGGGTCCCCGCGGATCTGGACGCCATCGTGCTCAAGGCGCTCGCGAAGGATCCGGACGCGCGCTACCAGCACGCGCAGGACCTGCAGCACGCGCTGGAGGGGTGGCTGGCCGCCCAGGCGCAGCCGTCCGGCACGGCGGACCTGGCCGCGTTCATGAAGGACCTGTACGCGGACCGGCTGTCCGCCGAGGCCCGGTCGGGTGAGGTGCAGGTGACGGACGAGGAGGCCGGCGTGTCGCCGCGCTCGGAGTCACCGCAAGCGCCGCGCCGCTCGGTGATGAGGCCCGCCACGGCTCCGGGACGCACGGAGCACGAGCCCACCACCACGCTGCGTCCGCCCCGGGCGAACCGGCCGAGCGGGAAGGTGGAGCCGCGCCGCGAGGAGGGTGAGGCCGAGCCCCGGGGGGCGGAAGCGCGTCCGGAGCCGCGGGGAGAGGTCCGTTCCGAGGTTCGTGGCGCTGAGGGTCGCACCGGTGACGCCCGTGCGGAGGGGCGCAACGGCGAGGCCCGCGCCGAGCTTCGGTCGGAGGTCCGCGGTGCGGACGCGCGGACCGCCGATGTGCGCGCTGAAGGCCGCAACGCTGACGGCCGCAATGCCGACGCTCGGAACGCTGACGGCCGCAACGCTGACGCTCGGAACGCTGAAGGCCGCAACGCTGACGGCCGCAACGCTGACGGCCGCAATGCGGACGCGCGGACCGCCGATGGACGCAATGCGGACGCTCGCGCCGATGCCCGCAGTGCGGAATCCCGTGCTGAAGTCCGGTCGGAGATCCGCCACGCGGAGCCCCGGTCGGAGATCCGCCACGCGGATCCGCGAGCCGATGTCCGCAACGCCGAGCCCCGGTCGGAGCTCCGCAACACCGACGCCCGGCCGGAGTCCCGGAGCGAGAGCCGCCCCGAGCCCCGGCAGTCGACGGGGACGCGGCGGGCCCTGGAGTCGCCCCCCTCGCGGTCCATGCGGCCGGTGCGCCTGGAGGAACCGTCCCTCCCGACCGTGACCTCGGAAGAGGGTCCCACGCTCGCGATGATGGATCCGCTGGGCAGCCTGCGCGCCACCGGGTTCCAGGTGGAGGAAGACGCGCCCACGCTCGCCATGGTGGACCCGCTGGGCCGGCTGACGCCCCGGTTCCAGGTGGAAGAGGACGCGCCCACGCTGGATCAGCGCTTGCTGGCGGCGCAGGCCCAGGAGGACGACGACGACGCCACCCAGGACATGCGCGCCGTGTCCCGCTCGGAGGTGGACGAAGGCCCCACGCAGGACCTGCGCGCCGTGCCGCGCTCGGAGGTGCCTGGCTCCCGGTCCGGCCCGATGCCGTCGCCTTCGGCGGAGCACCGCCATGGCCGACTCCCGGTCCCCGCGCCCCACGCCACCATCGAGGAGATGACCGCATCCACGGCGCCGCGTTCCTCATCCCGCGCGCCCATGCCGAACGCCTGGGTGCCGCCGGCCCGCACGGGCACCCTCACCGAGCAGTCCGTCGTGGAGCCCTCCAAGCGACGGTGGCTCGTGTGGGGCGGGGCCGCGCTGGCGGCGCTCCTCGTCGTGCTGGGCCTCTTCTGGAGCACGGGGATGAGCGCGACCGGCGTCCGCGTGGAGACCGAACCCACGGGCGCGCGCGTCGTCTTCGAGGACCGCGTGCTCCCGGAGCGCACGCCCCTGGTGCTGCCGCAGGTGAAGCCCGGCCGCTACTGGGTCGTGCTGGTGAAGGAGGGCTACCGGGAGCTGCGCACGCAGATCGTGGTGCCGTCGTCCGGAGAGCTGGTGGTGGGGCCGCTGAAGCTCGTGCCGATGACGTCTTCCGGGAGGCCCGGCACGGAGCCGCCGGCCGCCGTGCCACCCGCGCCGGAGCCCAATCCTTCCGGCGCGGCGGACCCGAATGCCCCGACTGCCTCGCCCCCGGAGGCGAAGGAGGCCCCTCGCAACCCGGGAGCCGCTCCGGTCGCCCAGCAGCCCCGCGCCGCCACGACGACGACGGCGGAGGTGCGCGAAGCCGCGCGGCCCGTGGAGCGTGCCGCGGCGGTGAGCTTCGTGGTGACGCCGTGGGCGGAGGTGACGTGCAACGGGCGCAAGCTGGGGGAGACGCCCTTCCAGCCCGTGGAGCTGCGGGTGGGCATGTATGACTGCAAGTTCTCCAACCCCGAGCTGAAACGCACCCTCAACCGCCGCATCGAGGTGCGCCCCATCGACCTCAACGTGGTGACGGTCAAGTTCGAGTAGGCGCGGCCGTGGACCCTTCCATGACGCTCGAGGCTGGAACCCACGTCGGCAAGTACGTCGTGCGCCGCAAGCTCGCCGAAGGGGGCATGGCGGAGATCTTCCTGTGCACCGCGCGCGGGCCGGAGGGCTTCGAGAAGGAAGTCGTCATCAAGCGCGTGCGCGCGTTCCTCGCGACCGACCCGGACTTCGTGCAGATGTTCATCGCCGAGGCGCGGCTGGCCTCGCGGCTCAACCACGCCAACGTGGTGCAGATCTTCGACTTCGACAAGCACGAGGACACCTACTACCTGGCGATGGAGTACGTGCGCGGCTGCTCGCTGTGGGAGCTGCGCAAGCGGAGCAAGGAGGCCATGGCGCCCATGCCCACCACGCTGGTGGCGCACATCGGCGCGGAGGTCGCGCGCGGGCTGCACTACGCCCACCGCCTGCGGGTGAACGGCGAGCTGCTGCACCTGGTGCACCGCGACGTCACGCCCCACAACGTGCTCGTGTCCTACGACGGCGCGGTGAAGCTCACCGACTTCGGCATCGCGAAGGCGGGCAACAAGCTGACGAACCCCGGCGTGCTCAAGGGCAAGTTCGCGTACATGTCGCCCGAGCAGGCCCGGGGCGAGAGCGTGGACGTGCGCACCGACGTGTTCGCGCTGGGCGTCGTGCTGTGGGAGCTGCTCACCGGAGGGCGGCTGTTCCAGGGGGACTCGGAGATCGCCGTCCTGCGCGCCGTGCAGGAGAGCACCATCGTGCCCCCCGCGCGCCTCAACCCGGACGTGCCCCCCGACCTGGATGCCGCCATCTGCCGCGCGCTGGAGCGCGACCTGTCCAAGCGCTTCCAGACGGCCGGCGAGCTGGAGCGCGCGCTGGCCCAGTGCGTGTTGAGCCATGCCCGCTCCGTGGACGACACCGACGTGGGCGCCTACGTGCGCAGGCTGTTCCCCTCCGCCGCCAGCAACCAGGCGCTGCCCGCGCTGCCGGAGCGCACCGCCCTGGTGGACGGGGCGCTCCCGCCGCCCGGCTCCCATGACGCGCCCCCGCCCCGCGAGCCCACGGCGGTGATGCCGTCGCGAGGCCATGCCTCGGGCGCCGTGCGCGGCGCGTCACCGGATGAGGACCTCCACGGCACGACGCTGGTGCTCTCCCGAGACGAGCGCGCCGCCGAGTCCGCGAATGGACGGCCTCCGCCCTCCACCCCGCTGATGCCCCTGCCGTCCATGGGCCACGGGGAGCGCAAGGC
>NZ_RAWB01000460.1 GCF_003612055.1 Corallococcus llansteffanensis | reverse complement strand
CGTTGGCCCAGTCGATCATCCGCTCCGCCAGCTCCTCCGCGTTGCGGCGCAGGTAGGCGAGCTGCAACAGCTCATCGTCCGTGCGCGCCTGCCCCAGCCGGGCCCGCAGCCCATCCGCGAAGCGCACCACCTGCCCGATGCTGAGCGCGCCCCGGTCCTCCTGCGCCCCCGCGAAGCGCGCCACGTCCGCCTCCACCTCATGCCCCTCCGACAGCAGCGCCTCCACCAGCGCCGCGCGCCCCACCCGGCGCTCGTGCTCCCGCGCCTCCTGGAGCTGCCGCCGCCAGGGCTGCGCCTCCCACCGCGCGCGGGCCGCATCCTCGGGCGCAGGCGGCGCCACGACTTCCCACGGCACGTCCCGCACCCGCATCGACCGCGACTCAATGGCTCGAATCATCAGTGCCCCCTCTCCACCACAGGGTCCATCCGCAGGCATGACCGACATCGAGCCTCCGCTCCGCGAGCTGTCCTCACGGGTAGGGGGCTTTGACAGGAAAAACGCTTTAACCTTTTTTCCTTGAATGCCCCGGAGGGGTGCTTGAGCCGCCACTCCCGGACACCCCAGCGGGTAGGAAAAGCCTTCCTGTCGGCTCACTTTCCGAGATGCGGTCATGGGAGGTCTTGTCGGGACCGGTATTTCCTGGATCACCGGATGTTCAAGCGGGGACAGAGGGCGGCCCCGGGGACGGATGGGCCGGGTGGGAAATCTCCAGCATCGTGCGGAGTCCTGGTCCCCGGGGGCGGGTGTGCGGAGCGCCTCCGGGGACTGTCACTGGTCTCCGGGGGGATGCCATGTCGAACCTGCTCGACCTGCCTCGTCAGGCATTGATGGATTTGCGCTCGCGTATCAGCCACCTGCCGCTCGTGTCCCAGCTCCACCGCCGGCACGCGCCCAACAGCCTCACGCTGTCCAGTCCGTCGCCGCAGGACTCGGTGCTGGCGGATCCCCAGCGCGTGGACACGTGGCACCGCGCGGTGGATCGCTACGTGCGCTCGCACCAGGTGGTGGTGGACGTGGGCGCCGGCACCGGCCTGCGCACCTTCCTGGCCGCGCACCAGCGGCCGCGCAAGCTGTATGCGGTGGACGACTCGCGCCTGCTGGACACGGCGCAGTGGGTGGCCCGGCGCAACGGGCTGGAGAACATCGACTTCGTGCGCGAGCCCACCTGGCACTTCCAGCCGCCGGAGAAGGCGGACGTGCTGCTGCACGAGTTGCTGGGGGATGCGCTGTTCGACGCGGGGCTCGTGCCGCGGATGCTGGACCTGCGCTCGCGGCTGCTCAAGCCGGGGGGCCGCATCCTGCCCAACCGCTTCGAGGTCTTCGTGGAGCCGGTGCAGCTTCGCGAGGAGGCGTGCGTCCCCTTCATCTGGACGCAGCACCTGCCCCACGTGGACTTCCGCTGCCTGCAGTCGCTGCGTGAGGCGATGAGCCCGTCGTACTTCACGCGGCTGGTGCGCTCGTATGAGGTGGACCACCTCTTGTGCGAACCCGAGCCCGCGTTCAGCTTCGACCTGGAGACGATGCGCGCGGACGGGCTGCCCACGCGCGTGCGCTTCCAGCGGCCGGTGGAGGAGGACGGCCGGGTGGACGGCTTCTGCCTGTTCTACAAGGTCGCCTTCGACTCCGAGCTGGACTTCACCGTGTCCCCGCTGCGCGAGCGCAACGCCACGGCGATGACGCTCCTGCGCGTGGAGCCGCGCGAGTTCAGCCGCTACGAGACGCTGGGCTTCGAGCTGGAGCTGCCCAACCCGTCCGACCCCCGCACCTGGCGGTGGCAGTTCACCTGACGGCAGTACGGGGCCCTGGAGTGATGCCCGGTGGACAGGCGTCCTGACGCCGGGTGTCGCAACGGGAGGGACTGCCTAGCCTTGCGGTACGCATGCGCTCGTCCCCGCTCCTCGTCCTGCTCCTCGTCTCCAGCGCCGTGATGCCCGCGGCGGCCCAGGCTCCTCGCACCGTGGCGGGGGTGTGTGGCCGCACCAACTGGGTCTGTGTTTCGGAATGCATCGACGCGGAGTGCGTCGACAAGTGCATGCGCGAGGGGTGTGAGAACTCGCTCAAGCGGCTGAAGTCCTGCACCAGCAAGGCGGCCTGCGCGCCGGACGACTCGAAGTGCGCGGCCACCTCCTGCGGACAGACGTGTGAGCGGGCCTTCGAGCCCGCGCCGAAGAGTCCGGAGAAGACGGTGGAGGACCCGTGCGAGGGCCCCAAGGCGCTCCAGGGCACGGCGGTGCCGGAGGAGCTGGTGGGCACGTGGGTGCTGTCCGCGGCGAGCCTCCCGGACGTCGAGCAGGGGAAGGAGGACCGCCTGGAAGTGCAGCCGCGGTCGGACTACGCGCGGTCGCTGCGGATGACGCCGACGGGGTGCTTCGTGCTGCGCACCAAGCTGGACGACGCGACGCTCGGGCGCGGCAGCACGCTGGATGTGCGCTCCTGGGGCCGGGTGGAGGTGAAGGACAAGAAGCACCTGGCGCTGCGCACGCAGGACGGGCAGGCGGTGGGCCCGGTGTGCGGCAAGGAGCGCGTGGTGCCGCTGGCGAAGGGGAAGTTCAAGGGCGGGGAGTTCACCTATGCCCTGGAGGAAAAGGACTCGCTCATCCTGACGGTGCCGGGTGCCACGCGGCAGACGTTCCAGTTCGAGCGCGAGAAGCCCCAGGCCCCGGAGCCGCCGCCCAAGCCTTGAGCGACGGCCTTGCTCCGACAAGGGCGCACGGGTGAGAAGGACGCCATGGCAGGCCTCGAGCGGATGGCAAGCATGGACGCGGCGTGGCTCCAGATGGAGGAGCCCGCGAATTTGATGATGATCACCGCGGTGCTCTGGTTCGACGGGCCCATGGACCTCGAGCGGCTGCGCGGGGTGGTGCGCGAACGGCTGGTGGAGCGCTATCCGCGCTTCCGGCAGCGCGTGGTGCCGAGGGCGCTGGGCGCGCCGCGCTGGGAGGACGCGGAGGACTTCGACCTGGACGCGCATCTGTCCACGCTGCGCGTGCCGGCCACCGGCGGACGCGCGGCGCTGGAGGCGCTGGTCGGGGACTGGCTGGGCGTCCCGCTGGAGCGCTCTCGGCCCCTGTGGCACCTGCACCTCGTGAAGGGCGCGCCCCAGGGCGACGTGCTCCTGGCGCGCCTGCACCACTGCATCGCGGATGGCATCGCGCTCGCGCGGGTGCTGCTGTCGCTCACGGACGCGGAGGGGGCGGAGGCGAGGGGAGGGGCTGGTGATGCGGCGCGAGAGCGGGAGCCACCCGCGCGCCTGGCCGCGGAGTCGCTGAAGGCCCCCAGGTGGATGCGGATGGCTCGCGGTGCCCGCGGCGCGCTCCGCAAGGGCGTGGAGCTGGTGCAGGAGCCCATCCTCGCGGGTGACCTGGTGCGCGAGGGGGCCCGGGGCGCGGCGGCGCTGGGGAAGCTGCTCGTGCAGCCGCCGGACCCCCGCTCTCCGCTGCGTCGACCGTTGGGGACGCGGAAGCTCGCCGCGTGGTCGGAGCCGGTGGCCCTGGCGCGGGTGAAGGCCGTGGGCCAGACGCTCGGGGGCACGGTGAACGACGTGTTGCTCACGGCGGTCACGGGGGCGCTGCGGCGCTACCTCTCGTCGCTCGAGGCTTCGCTGGAGGACGTGCACGCGATGGTGCCCGTGAACCTGCGGCCCCTGGATGAGCCCATCCCCCGGGAGCTGGGCAACCGCTTCGGCCTGGTGGTCCTGAAGCTCCCCGTGCACCTGGAGGATCCCCGCCGTCGGCTCCGCGAGGTGTCGAAGCGGATGGAGGCCCTCAAGCGCTCTCCCCTGGCGGCGGTGACGCACGGCGCACTGGCCGTGCTGGGACACACGCCGGTCGCGCTGGAGCGGATCGCCGTGGACGTGCTGGGCTCCAAGGCGTCGCTCGTCGCCACCAACGTCCCCGGACCCCGACAACCGGTGTCCCTGGCGGGTGCGCGCCTGGCGGGGCTCACGTTCTGGGTGCCCCAGGCGGGCCAGGTGGGCCTGGGGATCAGCCTCTTCAGCTACGCGGGCCAGGTGACCGTGGGCGTGGCCTCGGATGCGGGGTGCGTGCCCGACCCGGGCGCCATCGTCGCCGCGTTCCAGGAGGAACTGGAGTCCCTGGCCACGACGGCGGCCTGAGCCCTCCCTACAACAGGCCGTGCTCCTCCAGCTTGTTGTAGAGCGTGCGCCGGCTGATGCCGAGCAGCCGCGCCGCCAGCGTGCGGTTGTCCCCCGCGCGCTTGAGCGCATCCACCAGCGCGTCCTTCTCCACGTCCTTGCGCCGCGACTCCAGCGTGCCGGAGTCCGCGGTGGGCGAGGGCGCGGCGACCGGCGGCGGTGCGAGCCCCGGCTGCCGTGACAGCTCGCGCGCCACGTCCGCGCCGGTGAGCGTCGGCCCGTCGGAGAGCACCACCAGCCGCTCGAGGAAGTTCTGGAGCTGGCGCACGTTGCCGGGCCACGGCTGGGCCTGGAGCGCCGCGAGCCCATCCGCGCTCAGCGTGAACGGCGGCCTGCCGTTCGTCTTCGCGTGCACGTCCAGGAAGTGGCGCGAGAGCGGTTCGATGTCCTCCGGCCGCTCGCGCAGGGAGGGCAGCCAGAGCGGCACCACGTTGAGCCGGTAGAAGAGGTCCTCGCGGAAGGTGCCCCGGCGCACCAGGTCCTCCAGCGGCTGATGCGTGGCCGCCACGAACCGCACGTCCACCTTCACCGTCTGCGTGCCGCCCAGCCGTTCGAACTCGCGCTCCTGGAGGACTCGCAGCAACTTCACCTGCACGGCCTGGGACACGTCGCCAATCTCGTCGAGGAACAGCGTGCCGCCGTGCGCCAGCTCCACGCGGCCGGGCTTGCGCGTCGCCGCCCCGGTGAAGGCGCCTTTCTCGTAGCCGAACAGCTCGCTCTCCAGCAGCGTGTCCGGCAGCGCCGCGCAGTGCAGCTTCACGAATGGCCCCGCGCGCCGGGGGCTGCCCTCGTGCACCGCCCGCGCGGCCAGCTCCTTGCCCGTGCCGGACTCGCCCCGCAGCAGCACGGTGGCCGTGCCCAGCGCCGCCTTCGCCAGCAGCGCCTTCACCTCCGACATCGCGCGGCCCGCGCCCACGAACAGCCCGTCCGGCAGCTTGCCGGCGCTTCGCGGCGTCTCCTCCTTCGCGCGCAGCAGCGCCTTGCGCAGCGTGAAGAGCAGCTCCTCCCGGTCGAAGGGCTTGAGCACGAAGTCCGCCGCGCCCGCCCTCATCGCCTCCACCGCGAGCGGCACCGTGCCATGCGCGGTCATCAGGAGCACGGGCACGTCCGGCCAGCCGCGCCCCACCTCCGTGAGCAGCTCCAGGCCGCTCATGCCCGGCATGCGCACGTCGCTCACCACCACGTCGATGGGCTGGCGCGCGAGCAGCGCCAGGGCGTCCTTCGCGCTGGAGGCGGGGTGCGGGGTGAGGCCCGCCTGGGTGAGCAGCGCGCCCAGCACCTTGAGCAGCGCCGGGTCGTCGTCCACCACCAACACGTGGCCCTTCAGTGGTTCGCTCACGCGGCTTCTCCCTCGGAGTGCTGGGACGGCAGGGCAGGGGCCGTCGGCAGGCGCAGGCGGAGGATGGTGCCACGGCCCTCGCTGCTCGTCAGGGACGCCGTGCCGCCGTGGGCCTCCGCCACGCGCCGCACGAAGGCCAGCCCCAGGCCGCTGCCCGTCGCCTTCGTGGTGAAGAAGTCGTCGAAGGCGCGCTCGCGCGTGCGTGCGTCCATGCCGCTGCCGGTGTCCTCCACGCTCACCACCACCGCGCCGCCGTCCTCCTGTGTGCGCACGGTGAGCGTGCCGCCCGTGGGCATCGCCTCGAAGGCGTTGCGCACCAGGTTCTCCAGCGCGTTCGCGAGCAGGTCCTCATCCCCCGCGCACGCGGGCAGGCCCGGGGCGAGCTCCTTCGTCAGCACCACCGCGCCGGGGTTCGCGAAGGCCTGGAGCGACAGCACGCCCTCCACCAGCCGGTTCAGGTCCAGCGGCCGGCGCAGCGGCTCCACGCGCGCGAGCCGCTGGTACGTGCCCGCGACGCGGTCCAGCCGCTCCACCTGCTCCAGCAGCAGGTCCAGGAACTCACCGTGGGCCTCCCACGAGTGGCCGCGCGCGTGCTCTTCCTTGAGGTACTGCGCGGCGCCCTTGAGCGCGGCGATGGGGTTGCGCAGGTCGTGCGCCATCTGCGCGGAGAAGCGCCCCAGCGTGGCCAGTTGCTCCAGCCGCTCGCGCTGCGTGACGAAGCCCGCGACGACCCGCCGCGCCGCCGCCAGCAGCGCGAAGGTGATGGCGGTGGTGCCCACGACGAGCGCGCCGGATTCGGCGGCGAAGACGCGGAAGAGCGCGAGGTACGCGAGCACGCCCACCAGCGCCAGCACCCCCGCGTACACCGCCGCGCTCGTGGCCCGCGCGTCCTTGCCGAAGAGCTGGAAGCGCAGCGACGCGGTGGCCATCACCGGCAGGCCCAGCAGCGTGCCCACGTTGCCCAGCTTCGGCACGGGCAGGGCCATGTCCGCCGCCAGGTCCGTCAGGAGCAGCGCGACCAGCAGCCCCAGGCCCAGCAGCACCAGCCCCGCGCGGGCCTTCTCGTCGGGGGAACCCGCCCGGCGCAGGTGCAGGGCCAGCAGCGTGAAGGCCGCGGCGAGGACGGGCACCGCCACGGCGCTGACCGCGAACCCGAAGTGGAACGTGTTGATGTGCCCTTCGAGCGCGGGCCACCCGATGGCCACGAGCATCGTCAGCGCCAGCAGGCTCATCACCGCGTAGGTGCCGTACATGGCCCAGGCGGAGCGGCGCCTGCGGCCCACGAACGCGAGGATGAAGTGCACCGCGCACGGCAGCGTCATCAGCGCCGCGGCGAAGCCCACCAGCCGCCAGCCCGTGTCGCCCGAGCGCGCGAGCCCGAAGGCGGAGAAGTTCCAGGTGGACAGCGCGATGGACAGCAGCGACAGCGGCAGCGCGAGGGGGCTTCGGCCCACGCGGGCCAGCGCGATGCCGGCGAGGGCGAGCTGCCCCGCGCACGCCAGCAGGCTGACCCACATGGCGCCCGTCATCGCGCGCTCCCGGGTGGGGACCTCAGAGCATGCCCAGACGGCGGGCGTTGGCCGGATCCACCGCCGCGGCCTCCCAGCGTCGCACCGCGGCCTCGCGCTCCGCGTCGGGCGCGTCCGCGTAGTAGCCGAGCGTGTCGTGCAGCGCGCGGCTGAGCTCCTCGATGGACGCCAGCCGCACGTCCAGCTCGCGGTGACGGAGCGCGGCCACCAGCCAGTCCGCGCGGCGGCGGCTGCGGTTCTCCGCCCACCACGACGACCACTGGCGCGGATGCAGGCCCAGCGTGGCGCGCGTCACTTCGCGCAGCGCTTCGGCGGCGGCCTGCGCGCACATCGCGTCGTCGCTGCCGGTGAGGTTGATGAGGCCCTCGATGGCGTCGCGGTCGTGCAGCGTGCCCAGGGCGCGGGCCGCGAGCGAGCGGCGCAGCGCGTCCCGGCTGGTCAGCTCCTGGCGCAGGTCGCGCAGGGACGCATCCAGGCGCGGCAGGTGCTTGAGCGCGGCGGCGGCCACGCGCGCGGCGCTGGAGATGTCCGGCTCCAGGTCGAACAGGCCGCGCAGCACGCCGTCCACCAGCTCCGCGTAGGGCAGGTTGCCCGCGGTGAGCAGCGCGAGGTAGCGCGCGTCCGCGTCGTTCGAGTCCAACAGCGGCGCCAGCGCGACGGCCGCGGGACGGCCCAGCCGCGACAGGGCGGCGGGGATGGGGCCCAGCTCGTCCGCCTCGGGCAGCTCCACCACGGGGAGGCGGCTCCAGGCGGTGGGGCCGGGGAAGTGCTGCGCGAGCACGCGGGCGCTGGCCTCGGGCGAGCGCGCCAGCTCCGCCATCGCGCTGGAGCGCTGCGCGGCGTCCGGACCGGTGAGGCGACGCAGCAGGGGCGCGAAGTCCGGGGG
>NZ_RAWB01000045.1 GCF_003612055.1 Corallococcus llansteffanensis | reverse complement strand
GCCCCACCCGTGAGCCCCACCAGGCAGAGCCCCAGTCCAATGCCTCGCCTCATCACCGCCCCCTTCCGCTGTTTTGTTCCATGCGCGTCCTTCAAGGTGCCCTCCCGGGAAGGGACGGACAACGAACGGACGGGCGGTGCCCCGAAGGCCTACGTCACCCCGGAGGGGTGGGCGTGCGCGGCCCCGACACGGGCTTTCGCCCGCCTCCCTGCTCCAGCGCTGCGAAGTGCGCCCCGGGACTTCCACCTTGAGCCCAGGAGGTGCACGCCATGAACGACGTTGAATCCCATGTTGCCCTCGAACGGGAACTCCCGGGCGAGCCCCCGCCGTCCGACCTGAACGCACGCGCCCGCCGCGTCCTCAAGCACCTGGACGCGGTGCTGCCGGACCTGGACGCGCTCTACCGGGACCTGCACGAACACCCGGAGCTGTCCGGGCAGGAAGCGCACACCGCCGCCGAGCTGGCGCGGAGGCTGAAGGCCGAAGGCTACGAGGTGACCCGGGGCATCGGAGGCCACGGCGTGGTGGGCCTGCTGCACAACGGCGACGGTCCCACCGTGCTGCTGCGCGGGGACATGGACGCGCTGCCCATCGAGGAGAAGACGGGGCTTCCGTACGCGAGCCACGTGACGACGCCGGACGGCGAGCCGGTGATGCATGCGTGCGGTCACGACATCCACACCGTGTGCCTGGCGGGCACGGCGGCGCTCCTGGCGCGCTCGCGCGACGCGTGGCGTGGCACCGTGATGGTGGTGGGGCAGCCGGCGGAGGAGACCCTCCAGGGCGCGCGAGCCATGCTGGAGGACGGGCTCTATGCGCGCTTCGGCACGCCAGATGTCGTGCTGGGCCAGCACACGGCGCCGCTGCCCGTGGGCGCGTTCATGCACCGCGAGGGCGTGACGATGATGGGCTCGGATCACCTCCGCGTCCGCCTCTTCGGAAGGGGCGCGCATGGGGCGCTGCCCCACCTGTCGGTGGACCCCGTGGTGATGGGGGCCAGCGTGGTGCTGCGCCTGCAGACCATCGTGTCGCGCGAACTGGCGCCGCTGGAGGCAGCGGTGGTGACAGTGGGCATCTTCCAGGCGGGCACGCGCGCCAACGTGATTCCGGACGAGGCGCTGCTGGAGCTGACGGTGCGCACCGAGGACGACGCGGTGCGCGCGCGCGTGCTCGCCGCCATCGAGCGCATCGTGAAGGCGGAGGCCGAGGCCTCGGGCGCGCCCCGGCCCCCGCGGGTGGAGGTGCTGGAGAGCACGCCGGTGAACCGCAACGACCCGGCGCTGCTGCGGCGCATCCGGGACGCGCACGCGGGCTGGTTCGGAAGCGGAGCGCTGGTGCCGGGCATGCTCGTCACCGCGAGCGAGGACTTCCCCCGCTTCGCCCAGGGGCCGGAGCATGCGGTACGAACGGCATACTGGTTCATGGGCATCACGCCGCTGAAGGCCTGGAACGAGGCTCCGGGCACCACTCCGGAAGAGAAGCTCTCGCACGTGCCCGGGCCGCATTCATCCACCTACGCGCCGGACCGCGAGGGCTCGCTGCGCAAGGGCTGTGAGTCGTTCACCGTGGCGGCGCTGGCCTGCCTGCACGCGGGAACTGCCTCCCGCGACTCCTGAAGCCACGGCGCGGGCCCCGGCCTGGAACGGGGCCGCTGGCCCGGCCGGCTCCTGTCGCTTGCTCCCGCCGCAAGTGCGTCCACCTTGAGAGGCAGAAGACACTCTTGGAGGAACCCCCGATGAAACTTCCGCTCATGGCCTCGCTGACCGCCCTCCTGCTCGGAGGCTGTGCCCACCAGGGCGCCTCAAGCACGGCGGACAACCCGAGCGGCACGGGCGGTTCGGGCACCCAGTCGCAGGACCCGGAAGCCGGGGCGGGGACCCGCGATCCATTCTCCAGCGATGAGTTCTCCTGGGACGTGGAGGAGTCCCCACGCACGCAGGCGATGCTGCGCGCCCACGACATGAACCCCTACGGCGACGCGGGTGCCCGGGCGGCCGCCGAGGCCGAGGACACCGGCACCGGGGGCTCCGGCTCCGCGAGCCCGGGCGACTACGAGTGCGTGGACGTCAACACGCTGGGAACCGGCGGCTCGGGCAGCATCGACCTGCGCGCGGTGGACGACCTGGCGCCGTCGCCCGCCCCTTCGCAGAACCCGGGGGCGCGGTTGGACATCACCCCGGACGCGTGGAAGCGCAACAAGGGCATCGGGACGAGTCCGGTGGCGCCCACCACGGGCACGCCCCCGGTGGAGGGCAGTGGCGGCGCGAGCGGCCGGTAGCGAAGGCGCTCAGCCCTGCTGCTTCACCAGCCGGGTGAGCTCGCGGTCCAGCGTGGCGGCGAACTGCTGACGGTCCTGCGGCGAGAAGCTGCTGGGACCGCCGGTGGTGACGCCGCTGTCGCGCAGGTCCTGCATGAAGTTCCGCACCGACAGCCGCTCGTCGATGTTCTCCGGCGTGAAGAGCTCCCCGCGCGGATCCATCACCACGACGCCCTTGGGCACGAGCAGCGCGGCCAGCGGGATGTCCTGCGTGACGGCCAGGTCCCCGGCCTTCGCGGAGGTGGCGATATGCCGGTCCGCCACGTCCAGCCCCGCGCCCACCTGCACCGTGGAGACCCACGCTAGGCGCGGCAGCGACAAAGCCTTGTTCGCCACGAAGACGATGGGGACCTTCAGGCGCTGGACGGCGCGCAGCAGGATGTCCCGCACGGGACCAGGGCAGGCATCGGCGTCGACCCAGATTTGCATGGCGCGCATCCTCGCTGATTTCCCCGGCCCCCGCCTTGTGACGGTGCGGCCGCGCCACCCGGCGGGGAACGCAGGGGGCATTCCCCGCCCGCTCGTGAGGCAGCCCTGCGGGGACAGGCGGAAGTCGGCAGCAAACCCTGTCCCCGGAGACGATGCATGTGGCGGAGCTCAGCCCTATGATGCCCCGCGTGAACCCACAGACCCTGGACGCAGAGCTCGACGATCCCCGGCTCGCGCGCGACGGCTTCGACGCGGCCAGCTTCCGCGCGCTGCTCGCCCGCTACAAGCGCGGTGAACTGGTGGACTCCAAGCCCCTCGCGGGAGCCCTGGAGCCCCTGCGGCAGGGGGACGTGCAGCCACTCCCGCGCGAGGGCACGCCCGACTACGAGGTCTGCCGGGCGCGGGGCGAGCAGGCGTTCCGCCTGGGGCAGGTGGCCGCCCTGGTGGTGGCCGGTGGCGCCGGGACGCGCTTCGGGGGCGTGGTGAAGGGGCTCGTGCCCGTGGTGGGGCAGGAGACCTTCCTGGACCTCAAGCTCGCGGAGGCGCGCCGGCTGGGAGCGCGCCTGGGGCGCCCGGTGCCCGTGGCGGTGATGACGTCCTTCCTCACGCACGAGGACATCGCCGCGCACCTGGAGTCGCGGGGGACGGGCAAGGACGTGTTCCTCTTCCGCCAGCGGATGCTGCCCCGGCTCACGCCGGACGGCGCCCTGTTCCGGGAGACGGACGGCCAGCTGTCCTTCGCGCCCTCCGGCCACGGGGACGTCTTCCGCGCGCTGCGCGAGGGCGGGGTCGGGGACACGCTGCGCCAGCGCGGCGTGCGCTGCGTGTACTTCTCCAACGTGGACAACCTGGCGGCGACGCTCGACCCGGTCGTCATCGGGATGCACCTGCAACGCGGCTGCGCCATGACGGTGGAGGTGACGCCGAGGGCCAGCCCCAGCGGAGCGCTGGATTCGGGCGCGGCGCCGGTGCGCCTGGACGGCCAGCTCCAGCTCGTGGAGAAGGTGGACCCGACGCAGCACGCCTTCATCTCCACCAACAACATCACCTTCGAGCTGGAGGCGATGATTGGCGCGGAGGTCCCGATTCCCTACCGGGTGGTCTCCAAGAAGGTGGACGGCGCGGCGGTGCTCCAGTTCGAGCAGGTGACGGCGGAGGCCAGCAGCCTCACCCGCCCGGACGGAAAGCCGCTGCTGCCGGTGGCCTTCCTCGAGGTGGGCCGCACGGACCCCGCGACGAGCCGCTTCGAGCCGGTGAAGGCGCCCGACGACCTGCCCCGGGTGGCGCAGCGGCTCCGGCCGCGCCTGGACGCCCTGCGCTAGGCAGCCCGCGCGACGACACCGCTCCCGGTCCCGGGGCGGATTCGCTAGAAGGGGCTCCGTGCAGACCCCGCCCCTTCCGCCCCGCCGCGACTTCGCGGCCTCCCCGCGAGCACTCTGGCTGCTGTGCCTGGGCCTGTTTGGCGTCTACACCGCGAGCAAGGTGCAGATGCAGATGGACTCGCTGTGGTCCATCCCGTCCGCGGCCAGCATCCTCCATGAAGGCAACACGGACCTGGATGAGTTCCGGCCCACGTTCTCTCCCGCGACGGACTACGCGCACAGTGAGTTCGGTGGCCGCACGTACTACGTGTACCCGCCCGGGGTGATGGTCTCGGCGCTCCCGTTCGTGGCCGCCGCCGAAGCGTGCTTCTCCCTCGTGCGGCCGCTGTTGCCCCACCTGGGGCCGCTTGGTGGTCGCGCGCTGTCCTGGCTGGAGATGTTCCAGAGCACCGGCAGGATTGACCTGGGCTCCTACCACCGCACCGAACAGCTCATCGCGTCGTTCTACGTCTGCGCCGCCGCCGGTGTGCTCTTCATCGCGTTGCGAAGGCGGGTGTCTCCTCGCGCGGCGCTCGCCACCGTCCTGCTCTTCGGGCTGGGCACCACGGTGTACTCCACCGCGAGTCGGGTGCTCTGGCAGCACGCACCCAGCCTGCTCGCCGTCTGCTGCATCGTCCTGCTGCTGGCCCGGCCCACGCAGACCACCCGCACCGCGTTCCTCCTGGGCCTCACGGTCGCGCTCGGCTACGTCTGCCGCCCGACCAACTCCCTCAGCATCATCGTCGTCACCGCGTACCTCGCGCTGCGCTCCTGGCGTCTGCTCCCGGTCTACTTCGGGGGCGCGGTGCTCGTGGCGATACCCTTCTGTGCGTACAACCTGGCCATCTACGGCGCGCTGCTGTCGCCCTACTACCAGACCGCGTTGCACCTCGTTCCCGACCGGTTCTTCATGGCCCTGGCCGCCCACCTCGTCAGCCCCTCGCGAGGCCTCTTCGTCTTCTCGCCGTTCCTCGTGCTCAGCGCCGTGGGCTTCGTCCAGCAGTGGCGCCGCCGCGGCCTGGAGCCCTACGAGGTCGCCTTCGCCGTCATCCCGCTCCTGCACTGGGTGGCCATCTCCGCCTTCCCCATGTGGTGGGCGGGGCACTCCGTGGGCCCGCGCTTCTTCACCGACGTGCTGCCCTACCTCGTCTACTTCCTCGCGTTCCCCGTGCAGACGGCGGTGGAGGCCCCCCGGCAGCACCGCCTCCTCGTGGGCGTGCTCACCGTGACCGCGGTGTGCAGCGTGTTGCTCCACTGGCGCGCTTCCTCCACCTTCGCCGTCCATGACTGGAACTCCGTTCCGGTGAACGTCGACCTCGCCCCCGAGCGCGTCTGGGATTGGAAGGATGCGCAGTTCACGCGCGCGCTCCCCTCCCGGTTCCTGTCGCCTCGCCCGTAAGGAAGCCCATGCGTCCGGTCCTGCTTTCCCTGCTGCTGTTGCCCGCGCTCTCCACCGCTGCTGCCCCGAAGGCGGAGGACCCCTTCGTCTTCCAGGGCGTGGAGCGCATCGTCGCCGTCGCGGACGTCCACGGCGACGTGGACGCCTTCAAGGAGGTGCTCCGGCTCGCGGGCCTCATCGACGCGAAGGACCACTGGATTGGCGGCAAGGCGCACCTCGTGCAGACCGGTGACGTGCCGGACCGGGGCGACCACACCCGCGACGCCTTCGAGTTGCTCATGCGCCTGGAGACCGAGGCCCGCAAGGCCGGCGGTCGCGTGCACGCGCTGCTGGGCAACCACGAGCTGATGAACATGCGTGGCGACCTGCGCTACGTCACGCCCGGAGAGCTCGCCTCCTTCGCCGACCAGGCTCCCACCCCCGACGCTCCGGGCGAGTCCCGGGGGCACCAGGGCCACACCGCCGCCTATGCCCCGGAGGGCCGCTATGGCCGGTGGCTGCGCACGCACCCCGCCGTCATCCGCGTCAACGACACCCTCTTCCTGCACGGCGGCCTCTCCCCCAGCGTCCCGGGCACGACGCTGGAGGCCGTGAACCGCTGGGTGTGGCAGGACGTGACGCCGGGCCAGCCGCCGGGCGGCGCCGTGGATCCGAACGGCCCGGTGTGGTTCCGCGGCTACGCCCTCGACGAGGAGGCGAAATGGGACGCGGGCCTCACCCAGGTGCTGGAGCGCTTCGGCGCCCGTCGCATGGTGATGGGCCACACCCCGTCCAAGGATGGCCGCCTCTCCGTCCGCTTCGGAGGCCGCGTCATCGTCATCGACACCGGCCTCAGCACCCACTACGGCCGCCACCTGGCCGCGCTGGAGCTTCGCGGCGACCGCCTCACCGCGCTCTACCCGGAAGGCCGCGTGCCGCTCGTCACCGGCGTGAAGGCCGCTCCCGCCCCGACTCCCGCGGCGAAGACGGGCACGAAGTAGCCGGGCCCTCACGGGTCGGCGTCCGCTTCACATCCGGACCACCCGCTCCCGCGCCGTGCGGCGGGGCGCGGCCGTCGCCGGTTCCGGGCGCAGGTAGCCCAGCGCGAGCGCGGCGACCTCCTCCACGAAGGACTCGTCCTCCAGGTAGTCCGGCCGGTCCGTCACCGCCGTGTGGCAGAGCGCCTCCACGGCGTTCACGAGGACGAAGACCGCCATGTCCAGGTTCCGGGGGCGCAGCTCCTCGAAGCGAGGCGCGAGGAAGGCGCGCACCAGCCGGAACAGGCGCTGCGAGTAGATGTCCGACAGGCCCCACTGCCGCATGCGGGGCATCAGCTCATGCAGCACCTGGTGCAGCCGGGGGTTCTCCCGCTTCACCATGATGACCTGCCGGATGAGGGCGCGCATGGCCACGGGAAGCGGCTGGCTGGCGAGCGGCACCAGCCCGGCCTCGAAGTCCGCCAGCCCCCGCGCGCGGTGCTGCTCCATCAGCGCCGTCACCAGCCCCTCCTTGCTGGGGAAGTACTGGTAGAGCGACCCGACGCTCACGCCCGCCTCCTGCGCGATGCGGTTGGTGCTCGCGGCCTCATACCCGTCCTTGAGCAGAACGCGAGCAGTCGCGGTGAGGATGGCGTCGCAGGTGGCCTGCGCCCGCTCCTGACGAGGGGCCCTTCGACGGGACGGCGGCGGACGGCGGGGCATGGAGCCTCCTGGACGGAATGTGAGCACCAACGCGAGTTGAGAACGTGAGCGCTTACTCACATTCTATCCCCATGCAAACGACTTCTTCATCCTCCCCTGTCCGCATTGCCTCCACCCCCCTCCCGGCCGTGGGCGGGGCCTTCCCCTATGCCGGTCACCGCGCGCTCGTGACGGGGGCGTCGTCCGGGCTGGGCGAGGTGTTCGCGCGCGAGCTGGCGGCGCGCGGGATGGACCTCATCCTCGTGGCGCGCTCGGAGGATCGGCTGCGCGCGCTGGCGACGGAGCTGGCGGCAGCGCACGGCATCCAGGCGGAGGTCATCGCGCTGGACCTGGGGCGCGAGGGCGCCGCGCGGGAGCTGCACGCGCGCTGCCAGGAGAAGGGGCTGCGGGTGGACCTGCTCGTCAACAACGCGGGCTTCGGCACGCACGGAGCCTTCGAGGCGGCGCCGTTCGCGCGGCAGCACGAGCAGGTGATGCTCAACGTCACGGCGCTGGCGGACGCAAGCCACCTGTTCCTGCCGGACATGCTCGCGCGGGGCGTGGGCGGCATCCTCAACGTGGCCTCCCTCGCGGGCTTCCAGCCGGTGCCGTACATGGCCATCTACGGGGCCACCAAGGCGTTCGTGCTGTCCTTCTCGGAGGCGCTGTCGGAGGAGAACCGTGGGAAGGGCGTGCGCGTGCTGGCGCTGTGCCCGGGGCCCGTGAAGACGGCCTTCTTCGACGTGGTGGGCACGAAGCAGGCCGCCGTGGGTCCGATGGCGACGGCGGAGGAGGTCGTGCTCGTCGGCCTCAAGGCCCTGGACCAGGGCCGGTCCTCGGTGGTGCCGGGGGTGCGCAACTGGCTGCAGGCCAACCTGACGCGCTTCACGCCGCGCTCGCTGAGCCTGCGCATCGCGGGAGGGATGATGAAGCCGCCGGCGGACGCAGGCGCGGCAGTGGCCTCCGCGCGCGTCACGCCGTAGCGGGCTTCAGGGCGCCGGACGCCGGGGCACCGGCGGCGTGGGCGAGTGCAGCGCGGCGGCGATCTGCTCGTCGGTGAGCTGGAGGAAGACCGCGCCGCGCGGGGCCCACTCGCCGGTGAAGACGAAGTTGGGCCGCGTCGTGGGCGGCGGCTGCGGCACCTTGCCGCCTTGCGAGGTGAAGGGCGGCGGGCGGAGGAAGCCCTCCAGCTCGGAGGGGGTGATGCCGCAGTGGGCGACCACGGCCGGGTCGATCCACTGCTCGACGTCGATGGCGCCCTCGGCCGTCGCGAACTCCAGGACGAGGCCTTCCGGGGCCTGGACGTACATCGACTTGCACATGTTGTGGTCGACGGGGCCCGCGACCCAGTAGCCGTGCGAGCGCAGCCGGTCGCGCATCGTCAGCAGGTCCGCTTCCGTGGGGACGCTCAGCGCCAGGTGCTGCATCGCGCCCGGGGCCACCGAACCCGCGCTGAAGCCCGGGTGCGAGACGCCAATCACCGGCTCGATGGTCGCCATGTCCGGCGCCTGCACGAAGCTCAGGGAGCAGGTGTCCCCCAGCCGCAGGAACGCGTGCACGGTGTTCTCCACGCCGTGCATCCAGTACAGCGCTTCCAGCTCCATGCCGACGACCTGGGTGAAGAACGCGAGCTGCGCCTTCATGTCCCGCGTCGCGAGCGCCAGATGATGCACGCCAGTGGGAAGACCCATCGAACACCTCCACGGTGGGAAAGGGGGCCATCCCGAAGCGGGAGGCGCACCGTCTTTCTAGCCGGTCAGGGCCCGGGCGCGAAGGTCTGGCGCAGCACCTGGGGCGACAGGGAGCGGTAGATGTTGTCGTGGCGCAGGTCGGGCCGGGGCTCGTACCGCCACTTCAGTCCGGCGGGGGCGCTCGCGCGGAGGATCTCCGCGAGGCGCGCGCTCTGAGGCGCGATTCCCTCCTCGTTCGCGGAGGCGACATACAGCGTGGCGCGCAGGTCCGGCCGGGCCTGGAGGCGTTCACCCGCCTTGCGGACCAGCTCGTCGCCGTTCCACCAGAGGCTGGGGCTCAGGGCGATGAACGTGTTGAACAGCTCCGGCTGGAGGAAGAAGGTCTCCATGATGAACAGGCCCGCGAGCGATTCGCCGATGATGGCCGTCTCGTCCGTGACGCGGTAGCGGCGCCGCACCTCGGGCATGAGCTCGTCGCGAAGGAAGGCGCGGAACGCGGCCGAGCCGCCGACGCGCGGGGCAATCTTCCGGTCCTCGTCGACCTCGGTGGGCCCGGTCATGTCGCGCCGCCGCTCGGTGTTCTCGATGCCCACCAGGATGAACGGCCGCACTTCTCCGGCGCGGATCGCGGTGTCGAGGGTGGCGGCGACGTGCGGGAAGTCCTCCTGCTCGCCACCGTCGGGCATGTAGAGCACGGGGTAGCGGGCGTCCTGCGCCGTGTCGTAGCCCGGGGGCGTGTAGACGTTGATCCGCCGGGTCTCCTTCAACGCCGGGGACTCCAGCGTGAACGACGGGTGCGCCGCCTGCGCTCCCTCGGTCGTGGCAGCCGTTGCAGCCGGGGCGGTCGTGGCGTGACAGCCCAGACCCAGGGACGCGGTGAACAGGAACAGGGGGAGCCACTTCATCATCGGTCGCATGTCCCTGCTCCTTAGCCTCACCGCGGGCGCTTCGCGACGAAGAGCGTGTGGCGGGGGCCCTTGGTGCCGTGCGCGGCGGGGTGGAGCGTCTGCACGTCGAAGCCCACCTCCTCCAGGCGCTTCACGAACGCGGGCGCGGTGCCGGCGCTCCACACCACCAGGGTGCCCTTGGGGCGCAGGGCGCCGTAGGCGACGGAGACGCCGGTGAAGTCGTAGAGGCTCTCGTTGTCGGGGTGGGTCAGCGCGGCGGGGCCGTTGTCCACGTCGAGCAGGATGGCGTCGAACGCGCCGCTCTGCTTGCGCATGATCCGCCCGACGTCGCCCTCCACCACGGTGACGCGCGGGTCCTCCAGCGGTGACTTCGCCAGGGGCGCCAGCACCCCCCGGTTCCACGCCACCACCACGGGCAGGAGCTCCGCCACGACGACGCGGGCGTTGGGCACGCGGTCGAGCACCGCGCGCACCGTGAAGCCGAAGCCCAGGCCGCCCACCAGCACCCGGGCCTTCGGCGTGCCCGCGACGTGCGCGCAGCCCGCGTCCGCCATGGCCACCTCGGAGCCGTGCTGACGGCTGGACATCAGCGTCTGGCCGCGCACGCGCAGCACGTATTCGCCATCGCGCCGGGCGAGGGTCACCTCTCCCACCTCCGGCACCTGCTCTCGCTCGACGGTTTCCCAGGGCTTCATGTCGGCGCTCTTCGCGCGGACAGGGGCCCAAGGTCAAGCGCTCCGCCCCCGTGTCTTGACACCCCGGGACGTGCCTGCGAAATCCCGGAGGGGCTTTGGGACCCGGACACCGCATGGAACGCAATGGACGTCAGGCCTGGCCCCCGGAGCTGTCCGAGCCGCTCCGCGAGGTGGACCGCCTGCGACGCGGGGGCCGCTACACGTCGGCGCTCGCGCTGGCGAGGAAGCTGGCGGAAGAACACCCGGAGCAGGTGCGGGTGCTCGTGGAGGTGGGCCTGACGCTGGGCGTGTGGGGCGGCCAGCCGGAGGAGGCGCTGCCCTGGTTCGACCGCGTGCTGGAGCTGGCGCCAGGGCACGTGGCCACGCGCTACTACCGCTCGCTCGCGCTGGCGCGGCTGGGACGGCACGCGGAGGCGGTGGTGGGCTTCACGCAGGTGGAGGCCGCGGGGTTCCGCAAGGCGCTCGTGGTGCACATGAAGCGCGCGGAGTCGCTCGTCGCCCTCGGCCGGCTGACGGAGGCCGAAGCCGACTGGACGGCCGCGCTGGCGGAAGACCCCGGCAACTCGTGGCTCCTCCAGCAGCGTGCCCGGACGCGCACGACCGCGGGACGGACGGAGGCGGCGGAGCAGGACCTCACGACCGCGCTCGCGGCCCAGGTGGGCGAAGCCGTGGACCCCGAGCTGCTGTACGAGCGCGGCACGCTGCGACTGGGGCGCGGGGACGTGGCGGGAGCGCGCGGGGACTTCGAAGCGGGGCTCGCGTCCTTTCGCGTGGGGGATCCGCCCTCGCTGCTGGACGCGCTCCGCCAGGGGCTCCGGGACGCGCGCTAGCCTTCGCGAGGGATGGGCTGGAACTCGACGGTCTTGCCCTTGGGGTGCGCGAAGTAGAGGTGGATGCGCAGGTGGGGGTACGCCACCTGGAGCTCCTTCGCGCCGAAGTGCAGGTCCTTCAACTGCTGCTCGGCGGAGATCTCCGGTCCCAGCGCCCCATGTCGGGCCTGGTAGTAGCCGCAGCCCGCGTGCGCCAGCAGCAGCACGTCCTCGATGTGGTGGCCTTCGATGAGGAATCGCGCGGCGCGCGTGATGCCTTCGCTCTCCAGGTAGTCGGACGCCCAGCGGTTGAGGAGCGCGGGTCCGCCCGGGAGGGTGAGGGTGTCGATGCGCGAATGGCCCAGGTGGTGGGCCAGGTCCTCCACGGCTTCGGTGAAGCGCCCGTCCGAGCAGTACACGGCGAGGGCCTTCGGGTGGACGGACTCGAAGGGGACGCGGGAGACGTAGGGAGCGGGGACGGACATGCCCCCCAGGTTAATGGCTCCCCGCCTCCGCGAAAGCAGCTTCGAGCCGTCCGGCCTCTTTCCGGGAGGCGCCCTGCGTCAGTTGTGTTCCGGGAACGCCGCGGGCTGGCCCGTGCCGCCGTTGCCCTCGGGCTTCGGGCCGGCGTGCTTGTCCGCTTCGTCCTCGCGCCCGCCGCCCTTGTGACGGAGGGTGTCGTTCTCGCTGGCGCCCTGGTGCGTGACCTGCTGCTCGTCCGGCTTCTTCGGCTTCATGTCGTGCCCCCTGTCGTTGGAAGAAGTCCTTCCAAGATGGGGGTGGTGTCGGGGATTGCCAGAGGAGGGGTGCCGTGAGGTGCCTGCCTGCCCGGCTGCTGAACTTGGGACGTGCGTCAGGAGAACCGCTCGCGCAGTGCCTCGAGCACGGCGGGCTCCTGGGGGTTGTTGAAGTGGCGACCGCCGGGGATGAGGCGCACCTCGGCGCCCAGGCGCTCCTCGAAGAGGCGGGTGTTGCGGCGCCAGTCCGAGGTGAACGGATCCGAATCCGACAGCACCACCACGCAGCGGCGGAGCGCGGCGCGGATCCGGTCGAAGTCCATCGGCGTGTCGAGCCAGGGCCGCAGCGTGTCCCAGGGCTTGTCGACCTCGAACCAGCCCGCGACGAACAGGGCCCCTTCCACGGTGTGTCCCGGGGGCAGCGTGGACAGGTACCGCATGATGGCCTGACAGCCGACGCTGTGGCCCAGGAACACGGTGGAGGGCGCGGGCACGGGCCCCACGGCGGAGGCGAGCGTGGACACCCAGCCGTCGAGGGTGGGCGCGCCCGGCGTGGGCATGTCCAGCGTGCGCACGTCGTCGAAGAGGACGGGCGGCGTGCGCAGCTTCGCGGTGAGCCACGGGTAGAAGTCGGTGTCGGGACTTCCCGCCCAGCGCGGCGCCATGACGAGGGAACGGGTCATGGGGGCGCAGTGTGCCGCACTCCGGTCAGGAGCGCTCAGCCCTCGTGAAGGGCACGGGCTTCGAGCACCGCACGGGCCCGCTCCGCGAGGCGCAGGCTGTCAGGGAGTGTCCGGCCCAGCAGGTGGGGCACGCCCACGGCCAGCGCCACCGCGTTGCTGAAGAAGCACGCCTGCGCCCGCGACAGGTCCGCGAGCCGCACGGCGCGCTCCACGACCGCAAGCCCCTCAATGCGGCCCACTTCCAGCAGGACCCCGCGAGCGATGCCCGGCAGGCACGGGGAGTCGAGCGGCGGCGTGACGAGCGCACCATCGAGCTGGACGAAGAGGTTCGCGGTGGGCAGCTCGCAGACCTCGTCCGCTTCGTTGGTGATGATGGGCAGGCGCGGCAGGAGCGCATGCTGGCGGAACCACGCGAGCCCCTTGTGGTTCACCGTGCGCTCCGCACGCCGGTACGCCCCGGCCTCCACGCTGTCGAGCGTCCGCCCCTCCCGGTGCAGCGCCTCGAAGTCCGCCGCGAGCGGGCGGAACGTGCAGAGCACATGCCCGTCGCTGACCACGAGCTTGCCCACGCCGGTGAAGCGCGGACCCATCCACGAATCCGCCTCCAGACACCTGCGCAGCGAATCGCGCACGGCGTCCTCGTGGAGGAGCGCGGGCTCCGGGGCGCGCACGGCGGTGGGAAAGGCCGCGAGGCTTGAGCGCAGGCGGGACAGGTGCCGCGCGAGGAACAGCGGCCGACCGGCGTCGATGCGGAAGGTGGTGAAGAAGCCCGCGCCGAAGAAGAAGCCCTGGGCGAAGTCCTGGAGCCGCAGGTCCTCCCAGCGCTGGACGACGCCATCGACGCAGACGGTGGGAATACTCACGGAGAGGGCGACGGTGGCGCGGCGGTAGGCGCTTGCTCGTCACCTGGCGGAACGCGTCCCTGGCGACGCAGTTCCCGCGCCAGGAAGGGAGCGCGGCGTTCAAGAAACCAGAAGGGGATCCGCTGGCCGTTCTTGGGACTGAAGTACGCGTTGAACCAACCTTCGTGGGTCTTGCTGATGTCTCTCGAATCCAGCTGCAGGCGGGAAATCGTAGCCTTGACCTGGGTGAGGAGAGGCTCATCAAGCCCCTCCGCGGGCTCGACCTTGAAGGTTGCCAGGTTGAGGGTGAACCACCCGTCACGGATGAGAAATGGATCAAGCACGTCTGTGTATTTGTTCTTGTGCGTGTTCATGAGGGAGCACGCCAGCCGGTAGTTGTCCCAGTCGTATGCCTGGGCAAGCCCAGGCGCCGCCAACGCGACGAAATGGTCGACTGTCGGCCCTCCTACGGGCTCGATATAGAAGCAAGAGTATGCGCAAATCCCGTCGTAGGCTTCGTGGAGTGCATCCAGAGCCCGGGTCCAGTAGGCGTATTTGCGGAGGGCCGCGGGTGAGAGGTCTTCAACGCGAGTCGCCTGCTGCTGGATACGAGGCCCCGGGCGCGTCATCGTTGGAGGGTTTCCCGCCAATTCGGCCAACGCACTGAGCCCGGGCCGGCGGACCTCCTGGTCGAAGTCGAAATCAGGGGGGCGCGGCTCCGGCTTCTTCTTCACAGGGATCATTTTTCGAATCCAGATTCCTGTGCCCAGAAGCCCCAGCGAAGCCAGAAGGGATCGACATCAGGCAGACTGCCGCGCAGTTGCAGTTGAACCCGCAGAAACTCATCGCGCTGGACGTCCTTTCGACTCATCAGCGCCTCCGCGTGCTGGATGGCCTGCTCGGCTTCCAGGGAACGAGGCTCCGCGAGATCGAAAACATCCGAAGTCAGCCATGCGTTCGCATCCCCCCTTCTACGCCACGCTTCGCGGCGCAGCTCGACCTGCTGCCCGACGATGTCGAGGTTCCAGAGTGCGTCAATCTTCTCATCGAAGAGCGGCTCGACCGAGGCCAACAGGAGCGGAGAGTGCGTGACCGTGAGCAACTGGACGCCGACATCCTGGCCCGTCAGCGCCGCCATGACCTCCAGGATCGAGCGGAGGATGGTTCGCTGCCAGCGTGGATGAAGGTGTGCCTCGATCTCATCAATGAGAAAGATGATCTGGTTTGTCGTGTCCTGGTTGAGGAGGCGGCTGGCTTGAACATGCTCCTGCCACGTCCAGACAAGCAGGTAGGCGAGCGAGATGATGCGTTTGACACCCGCGGAAGCGTGGATGACGGCGACTTCCTGCCCGTAAGGTGCCTTGAGCGTGGGCATGTCACGGACATCCTCGATGCTGATTCGGGTCAACTCCCCAGGAACGAGAGGTTCACTGCTGGAGGGTGACAACGTCTTGAGTGCCAGGAGCAGTTGATGGAAGGCTTCGCCATTTCTGCCCTGCCAGGTCGCCCAGTCACGGATGAGGCCGTTGCAGTAGATCTTCCCCTGTGGCTCCAGCCCATTCCAGACGTCCTGTGGCGCGAACTGGTATGCGATAGGCCGGTCTGGTGCATCAACTCCAAGGGAGGGTGCCTGCTTCCAGTAGTTCCGCGCCGGGTCCCAGACGGAGAACGAGCCGTCGATCCGGGCATAGAGGACCATGCCGGGGTTGGCGGGGCGGCCCCCCTTACGAGTCCAGGACTGGCTGGGGAAGTCGTAGGTGCTGGTGTACTCGATGGGGCCGCTCTTGCCGCTGAACTCGAAGGCAATGGTGGGGGCGACGCTTGCACCCCGCTGCGGCATGGCCGGAGCATCGGGCCATGAACGCGTCAGGGCCCACCAGGCCACGTCCAGGATGAAGGTCTTTCCCAGCCCGTTGTCGCCCGTCAGAAGGTTCAGGCGTGGAGCGAAGTCGAACGCGAGCTGCGGGGCAGGTCCGACATCCTTGAGCGCCAGCTTTTCGAGCATGTTCTTCCGGGTAGGAGGGCCTGTCCTCCTGTGGGTATAGGCCAGGTCTGTAGCAGGAACAAAATGTTGGAGCCCTGGAGTGTCCTGCTCATGCGCGACGCTCCAGGAAGTTCGCGAGCAGGCGGGGGCCTTCGCGTGTGAGGAAGGATTCCGGGTGGAACTGCACGCCCTCCAGGTTCGCCAGCTCCCGGTGGCGCAGCCCCATCACCAGGTCCCCGGACCAGGCCGTCACCTCCAGGCACTCCGGCACGCTGTCGCGGTCCACCACGAGCGAGTGGTAGCGCGCGGCGGTGAAGGGCTGGGGCAGGCCCCGGAAGACGCCCTGGCCCCGGTGCTCGACCTCGGCCGTCTTGCCATGCACGGGCACCGGCGCCCGCACCACCTTCGCGCCGAACACCTGGCCGATGCCCTGGTGGCCCAGGCACACGCCCAGCAGGGGCACGCGGCCCGCGAAGGCGCGGATGACGTCCAGCGACACGCCGGCCTCGTCGGGCGTCTTCGGCCCGGGCGAGATGACGACGTGGCTGGGCTGGAGCACCCGGGCTTCCGCGACGGTGAGCGCGTCGTTGCGCACGACCTTGAGCGTGGCCCCCAGCGCGCCCAGGGCCTGGACGAGGTTGAAGGTGAACGAGTCGAAGTTGTCGATGAGGAGGATCATCGGGGGCTCATGCTCGCGGCCAGGGCGAGGAGCTGGGAGCGGGCCTTGTTGAGCGTCTCCTTGTATTCGCGCCGGGGCTCCGAATCATGGACGATGCCGCCGCCCACCTGCACGTAGGCCCGGCCGTCCTTCACCACCACGGTGCGGATGACGATGTTCAGGTCCATCCCGCCCGCGAAGCTGAAGTAGCCGAGCGAGCCCGTGTAGAGGCCGCGCGGGTGGGGCTCCAGCTCCGTGATGATCTCCATCGTGCGGATCTTCGGCACGCCGGTGATGGTGCCACCGGGGAACAGCGCGCCCACGACGTCGAGCGGCTCCACGCCGGGCGCGAGCTGCCCCGCGACCTCCGACTCGATGTGGAGGACGTGGGCGTACTCGATGATCTCCATCAGCCGCGTCACCTCCACGGTGCCGTAGGCGCAGACGCGGCCCAGGTCGTTGCGCCCCAGGTCCACGAGCATGGCGTGCTCGGCCTGCTCCTTCTCGCTGGTGCGCAACTCGTGCACGAAGCGCGCGTCCTCCTCGGGCGTGCCCCGGCGGCGTGTGCCGGCGATGGGGCGCGTGGTGGCGCGGCCGTCCTCCACGCGCACCAGCCGCTCGGGCGAGGCGCTGACGACCTGGAAGCCGTCCGCCTCGAAGTAGCTGGCGAAGTGGACGGGGCTGGTGGCGGACAGCATCTCGTAGAGGGCGAGCGCGTCGCCAGGGAAGTCCACCTCCAGGCGCTGGGAGAGGTTGACCTGGTACGTGTCACCCGCGCGGATGTACTCGCGCACGCGCTCCACCGCGAGCAGGTAGGCATCCTGCGTGAAGTTGGAGCGCCAGGGCGCCAGCGGCCCGTCCGGAGGCGGCGGGGTCGGGGGACGCGTGGGGACCGCGGCGCGCACCTGGGAGGTCAGCAGGTCCAGCCGGCGGGAGCAATCCTCCCAGTCCGACCCCGTGGCCACCGCGCGCACGGTGTGCTCGACGTGGTCCACGACGAGGAAGGTGTCGACGAAGTGCAGCGCGATGTCGGGCACGCCCAGGTCGTCGTGCGGGTGGCGGGGCAGGGCCTCGAAATAGTGGCTCGCCTCGTAGGAGAAGAAGCCCACCGCGCCGCCACGGAACAGGGGCAGGCCGGGGAGGTCCGGGCCCTTCCATCGGCGGAGCAGGCCGCGCAGGACGGCGAGCGGCGCGTCGGGCTGGAGGACGCCGTCCAGCCAGCACTGCCCACCCCGCGCGGTGTAGCGAAGGAAGGGGCGGGCGCCGAGCAGGGAGTAGCGGCCCTCGCTGCTCGTGCGGGTGCTCTCCAGGAGGAAGCGGTCCCCGGCGGGCAGGGCCCGCAGCAGGTCCACGGGCCTCGCGGCGCCGACGTCCAGGGTCCGCACGAGGGGCACCTGGGTGAAGCCCTGGGCCACGAGCACTTCGAAGCTCGCGCGGTCCAGCGGGGGCACGGGAAAGACAGGGGCGGCCATGCGGAAAACGGTTCCTAGCAGGAACCGCGGTCCGGGTCGCAGGGCCTCAACTCAAGGCGTGCCCAGGGCCGATGGGGCCGCCGCTCGCCGGGTGCGCCGGCGCCAGTACAGGAACACGGGCACTCCCGCGCCGAGCAGCAGCGTGCCCTTGAGCGCGTTGAGCGGGTTGGAGGCCGTGGAGCCCAGCACGACGTACAGGGCGGCCGCGATGAAGAGGAGCGGGGTGATGGGATATCCGGGCACCCGGTACGCGGCGCGGGGCACGAGCCCCTTCCGCTCGCGCGCGCGGTAGACGAACAGCGTCGCGGCCGTGGCGCCGAAGACGAGCCAGTCGGCGAAGACGACGGAGTCGAGCAGCTCGCCATACGTGCCCGTGCCCGTGAGGAGGATGGCCCACACCGCCTGGAAGAGGATGGCGGTGGAGGGCGTGCGGTAGCGCGGGTGCAGCCGGGCCATCCAGGGGAAGAACAGTCCGTCCGCGGCCATGGCCTGGTAGACGCGCGGCGAGACGAGGATGACGAGGTTGAGGAACCCGAAGGTGGAGAGGGCCACTCCCGCGGTGATGAACGTGCGGCCCGCGGGCCCGAGCACCTGGCCGAGCGCGTCCGCCGCCGGGGCGCTGCTCCCCGCGAGCCCCGCCGCGCCGAGCGTGCGCAGGTAGGTGAGGTTCGCGAGCAGGTACACCGTCACCACGCCGATGACGCCGAGCAACAGGGCGCGTGGCAGGTTGCGCTCGGGGTCGACCATCTCGTCGGCCACGAAGTTCGTCTGCTGCCACCCGCCATAGCTGAACAGCACCGGGACGAGCGCCGCCCCCAGGGCGAACACGAGGGAGTCGGGCGCCTGCGGGGCGGCGACGGCCTCCACCACCGCGGGCTGGGCGCTTTCGAGCAGGAGCCCGGCGCCCACGAGCACCGCGAGCGCCAGCAGCTTGAGCACGGTGAAGACGTTCTGCGTGAGCGCACCGGGCCGCACGCCGAAGTAGTTCACCCCGGAGAGCAGCAGGATGGCGCCGACCGCGAGGGGGAAGCGGAAGCCGGGCCCGAGGCCGGTGAGCGCGAGGGTGTAGTTGGCGAAGGTGACGGCCACCGCGGCAATGGCCCCGGTGGCGATCATGAGCATCATTCCCCAGGCGTTGAGGAACGCGGGCAGCGGGCCGAAGGCATCGCGCAGGTAGACGTAGCTGCCGCCCGCCCTGGGGATGCGCTGCCCCAGCTCCCCGTAGATGAAGGCGCCGATGAGCGCCACCCCTCCGCCGAGCAGCCACACACCCAGGGTGAGCCCCGGCGTGTGCACGCGCTGCGCGACGATGGCCGGGTTGAGGAAGATGCCCGAGCCGATGATGCCGCCGATGACGAGCATCACCCCCGAGAAGAGGCCGACGCGTCGCGCGTAGCCGTCACGGGGCCCGGCTTCATCCTGGAGGGGGGAGGGGCTCATGGGGCGCCGAGCATAGCCCGGCGGCCGCGACCCCTAGACGCGGAAGCCGCTCACGACGCCCTGGATGCCCTGGAAGGCGACCTCCAACCGCTGGATGGCGGTCTCCACGTCCTCGTTGGCCTGCACGCTGTCCTTCATCATCCTGGAGAAGTCCGTCACCACCGCCGTCATCTGCACGATGCCCGCGTTCTGCTGGGTGAAGGAGCGGACGATGTCCTGGGCCGCGCTGCTGCTGTCCCGCACGGCCTCCGTCAGCGCCTGGAGGCTGTGACCGGAGGAGAGCGCCTCGCTGATGCCCTCCGCCATCTGCCGGTGGCTGGCCTCCACGGACGCGGTGACGGCGCCCACCGAGGTGCTCATCTCCGACAGCAGGCCGCTGATGCTCTGCGCGCCGCGCTGCGACTGCTGGGACAGCGAGCGCATCTCCCGGGCCACCACCGTGAAGCTGCGCCCATGCTCGCCCGAGCGGGCCGCTTCGATGGCCGCGTTGATGGCCAGCACGTTGGACTGGTCCGACAGGTCCTTCACCGTCTCCAGGATGGCGGACGCCTTGCGGGAGCCCTCCGTGAGCCGGCCGATGGCGGGCATCAGCTCGCCCACCTGGGCGCGCAGGTGCTCCAGCGCCTCGCCGCTCTGCCGCAGGCGCTCCTGTCCCGCGAGGCTCGTCTGCTCCGCGCGCTTCGCCACCTCCAGCACCGTGTTGGCCTGCCGCGAGGCCTCCAGCGACCGGTCCTGGATGTCCCGCATGGCCACGCTCGCCTCCTCGATGCTCGACGACTGGCGCGCCAGCTGCTGGGACTGCTCGCGGCTGATGTGCGTCAGCCCCTCGACGCTGCCCGCCAGCTCCCTCAGGGTCTCCTGGAGGGTGACGGGAATCGTGCGCAGGCGCTGCACCAGCAGGTTGATGCTCTGGGCCAACAGCCCGATTTCATCCTGGGACTGGATGCTGATGACCTGGGTGAGGTCGCCCTCGGTGGCGATGCGCGAGGCCACCTCCGTGAGGCGCAGCAGGGGCTGGGCCACCTGCGACACGAGCCACACCGACAGCGACGCGAGCACGCCCAGCAGGATGAGCCCCAGGATGACCAGGCGCCGCTGGGAGCCGGTGTGCTCCTCCAGCGTGAGGGCGAAGGAGTCCCCCATCTTCCGCTGATCATCCTCCGTGGCGCGCGTCAGCGCGTCCCGCACCCGGTTGTAGCGCAGGGCCAGCTCCGGGAGCCGGGCGGCGGCCTGGGCGTCCTTGTGGATCATCCGCTCGCTCGTCTCGCGGGCAAGCCCCACGTAGTCGCGCAGCTGCGCCTCCAGCGTGTCCAGGCGCGCCGGGTCGATGGCGGAATTGGCGCGCCCCTCGGCGAGGCGCTGGAGGAAGCGCTTCGCGAGGGCGTCCGCTTCGGCCAGCTGCTCCAGGTCCTCCGCCGCCACCGCATCCTGGAGCCCCCGCTGCAGCTGTTGCAGGAGCACGTCCAGGTCCCGGCTGAGGAGCACGGCGGGGACATAGCCCTTCTCGATGCGCTCCAGGTGCGCCCGGGTGCTGCGCCCGAGCAGCTCGGAGAGCCCGATGATGCCCACCAGGAAGAGGGCGGCGAGGACGGGGAGCAGCAGGACCTTGTGCTTGAATCGCATGGCGCCGGGCTTTCCTCCCTCAGTCCAGGATGGCGATGACCTTGAGCCCGGGCGTGGGGGTGCCCACGGCCACGTAGCCCACGGCGCCGGGGTTGGCGCGCACGAAGGCGAGCACGTCGGTCTCCGAGGGCAGCTCGGGGGGAGGCACGTCGCGGCCGGAGAAGATGCGCTGCTGCCAGAAGGCCCGGACGGCGGGCAGCGAACGCTTCAGCACCTCGTCGCAGAACGCGGCGCGCACCGGTGAGCTGTCGCTCAGGTCCACCGGCATCGCGGCGACGCCCGACTCCCACTGCGTCGTCTTCTTGAGGAAGAGCTGCGCTATCTGGGCGCGCCCCACCTCCGTCACCGGGTTGGAGGGATGGACCACGACCTTGTAGGTCACCGGCGCCGCGCCCTGTGCCGGAGCGGCGAAGAGCACGAAGAGCCCACACAACAGCAACAGGGGAAGCGTTCTCATGGCGTCTCCAGAGGGGGCCGGGGCCTAGAAGCTGAACTGCGTGCCCAGGGAGACGAGCCGCGTGTGGGGCTCGGGGTAGAGGGCGGAGGTGACGTCATCGGAGGGCGCGGGCTGGGCGAAGCGGTTGCCGATGACGTTGTGGAACGACGCCTTGAAGACGAGCTGGGGTGAGAACCAGTAGTTCACCCCCACGGCGGCCTCGCGGTGGCGCAGGTACGTGAGGAGCGCCTCGGGCGCGGGCGTGGGCAGCCAGGAGCGGGAGCCCTCCACGCGTCCGGACACCTGCCAGTGCGGGGTGAGGAAGTACGCCACCTCGAGGTAGCCCGTGCGCGTGTGGGCCTCTTCGGAGAAGAGGTTGAAGAACTCGGCCCGCACCCACAGCGACTCGCCCAGGTACTCGGAGCCCAGGCCCACCACGCCCAGCACGCGGTGCTCGCCGTCCGTCACCTCCGGAGACCGGGACACGAAGCCGGAGGTGGTGAAGCGCAGCCCTTCCCACGGCGTCCCCAGCGCCAGGCGCCCGCCGGCCACCTGCGACTCCACGACGCACACGCCTTCCAGGGCCGACTCACAGTCCTCCGCGAGGGCGTCCTTCAGGTCGAGGAACCCGCCGTAGGCGTCGTACTCCAGCATCCACTCGCCGGGCAGGTTGACGCGGCCGGTGAGCCCCAGGCCGTCGTAGTTCTCCACGCCAATCGACGTGGGCCCGTACGTCCCCTGCGGCAGCGCGTTGAAGGGCCGCAGCGTGCCCACGTCGTAGATCTCCGAGTAGAGCGCCAGGGGGAGCTGGTTGCGGCCCACGCGCAGGCGGAGCAGATCGGAGAACGCCCACTGCGCGAAGGCGTAGTCCACCTCCAACCCCAGCGTCTCGCCGGGCTCCTTCTCGAAGGAGAACTGCGTGTTGAGGGTGAGCTTCTGCGTCGGCAGGGCCCGGAACAGCAGCGTGCTGCCCACGTCATGCAGGCCCAGGTCCTCGTTGGCGCCCAGGTACACGTTCTCCCAGGTCCGGCCGGTGCTCAGGTGCCCGTACCCGTGGATGAAGAGCTTCCCATCCGCCAGCGGCATGCCGGACGCGGGGGCGGCCAGCAGGAGGACCCCCAGACACAGGGAAAGCCATCGGACGTGAAACATGGGGGTGCCTTTCAGCGGCGCCCGGAAGGAACGCCGCCGCCAGCTCGACGGGGGGCCTGTCTGAGTGGATTGTATCTGTATAAAAAAATTGAACCCTCTTGTCCAGGAGGGAAGATGTTTCATCCGGGCTCACGCGTATCAGAACCGGAATCGCCGTTTGTGTTTGACGGATGAAGTAGATGTCTGTCTATCCCGGTTATCAGCGGGGTCCTGGAACACAAAGCCCGCCAGGAGCAGGTGCTCGACTGGCGGGCCTCCTGCACGCGCGGGACGGGCTACCGGAACACGGCCATGCCCATCAGGTGGGGATCCCCCGAGGTGGGCACGAGGTCCAGGTTGAGGAACCCGTCACCCACCGTCGTGGTGTACGGCCCGTACTTCCTCCAGGCTCCCAGGGAGAGGTTGCCCACGGCGCTGGCGACCTCCGCGCCCTCCAGTCGCACCTGGAAGGCGCGCGCGTTGGACTGATAATTCTCCATCACCCACAGGTACACCTGGTAGTTGCCGTTGGAGACCGGCTGGCCTACCTGGAGGGTTGTTTGTTTCCAGATGGCGGAGTTGAGCATCGCGCTCGTGCTCGCGTCCGTGGCGGGAGCGGGCGTCACGCTGGTCGTCGTCAGGTTGGGCGCGTTCACGGACAGGCCGTCCGACAGCGCCGTGGCGTAGGACTGCCACGCGTTGCCTTCGATGGTGACCGCGCCGCCGTTGAAGTTGATGCCGCGCACGAAGCCGCTCGGCGGGCTGCCCGCGCGGTGGACCTCGATGCCGGACAGGTTGGCCGCGCCGCCGGACGTCGTCAGGTCCAGCGTCCCGTCGGTGACGTTCACCGTCCACGGCCCCAGCCGCCGCCACGTCCCCGCGGGGCCGCTGTTGTAGCTCGCCTGCACGAGCGCGCCCTCCAGGGAGATGCTGAAGGTCTCCGCCGCGTTGTCCTCCCAGGTGTAGAGGTACACCGTGTACGCGCCCGAGGGCACCGACTGCAGGCGCACCGCCGCGGCGCCGCTGTAGATGGAGGAGCGGATCATCGCCGCGCGGTTCGCGTCCGTGGCCGGGTTGAGCGTCACGGCCTGGTTGGCGAACGCCGTCCCCGTGTACGTGTAGTCGGGCGCGTTGCTGCCCTCCCAGCTCTGGCCGTCAATCACCGTGGCCGCGCCGTTCAAGTTGATGGCGCGGTACAGCGTTCCCGGCTGGAGCACGTCGCCCGGAAGCGGGAAGTTCCGCGTGGTGTCGTCCAGCACCAGCACCCAGTCGTTCCCCGCGCCGCTGCTCGGCGGCGTGAACTGCCGGGTGCCCGTGTTCGGGTACGTTCCAATCACCTGGGACGTGCCCACGCGCGGGTCGTACCAGGACGCGCGCACGGTGCCTCCGGCGACGCGGTCCATGTTCACCGTGAAGGCCTGCCCGGACGCGCTGTAGACGAACGCGTAGCTTCCATCCGAGCCGCGCGTGGCCTGGACGCGGCTGGTGCCGGAGCCGGCCGCGGACGCGAGCACGCCCGGGTCGGGGATGCGCACCAGGAACGGCCGTGACTCCATGAGCCGGCGCAGGTGCTTCATCTGCGCGGCGCCCGGTTGGTTGATGGCCTCGTACCAATAATTCTGCGGTCCGTTCACCGGCGAGCGGCCCGGCGCGTACATCTGCCACACCGAGTGGTGCCCGTAGGTGTGGCCGAGGGCCCCGGCGAACACGTCCCAGTACGCGAACTTCCGGACCTCGTAGTCGTTGGAGTAGCCGTAGGTGCCCGCGTTGAAGCAGATGGGGTGCTGCTCGTAGAGCGGCTCTCCGTCCAGCGTGGGCTTCGTCGGCGTGAGGGCCAGGTCCGCGGCGATGCGGTTCCACACGTCCGTGTTCGCGCAGTGGCCGTTCTGCTGCATGTTGAAGTCCAGCCACGGCTCGTTGTGGAACCACGTGGAGGACTTCGCGCCGCCCGGCGGGTGGTACGTCATCAGCACCCGGCTGTAGTCCTCCATGCCGGACACGCCGAGGGCGATGCCCCGCGCCAGGGCGCGCCACACGGCCTCGTAGCCGGCCGGGGAGCGATCCCCTCCGAGCACCCAGATGATGGAGCGGTTCGCGTAGCGGCTGCCGAGGAACTGGCCGTAGGCCTGCGCGTTGGACGCGTTGAGGGTGCCGCTCAGCACGTGGCTGCCCCAGGTGGGCAGCAGCGCGGTGTAGATGCCGCGCGCCTCGGCCTCGCCGACGATGTAGTCGACGTGGTCCCAGTAGTCATACTGGGTGGCGTCTGCTGGATCGGCCCCCGGCGTGGTGTCCGGCGTCGCCGGGTTGCCATTCAGGAACGGACGGTCGCCCTGGGCGTTGGGCGTGTTCACCCCGTCCAGCTCCGCCACGGCCACCGCCTGCACCGCGGTGTAGCCCCGGTCCGCGCGGTTCTGCAGGTACGTCACCACGTCCGCGCGGTTGAGCCGGTGGAACAGCTCCCACGCGGTGTCCGCGAGATAGAAGAACCCGGTGCCGTCCGCCTTCACGAGGAAGCGCGAGTTGCTGCTCACGCGCAACTGGGGCAGGGGCGCCAGCGGCGCTGTCATCGCGCCGGTGGCGGGAGCCTCCTGGGGCGCCGGCTCGGGTGCGCAGGCGGCCAGGAGGGAGAAGGTCAGCGGGAGCAGCAGGCGTCTTTTCATGGAGGGGGGCTCTCTTTGGTATTCCAGATAATGCAAGGAATACTGTTCCCAGGCGGAGCCGCCCCCGTCAAGGTCGGTGCGCCTACGGAACGGGATAGACGCAGACGGCGAGCGCTCCGCAGCCGAACTCGACCGCGAGCTTGTTGCAGCCCGGCTTGAAGTCCGATCGGTAGAGGTGCTGGGTCTGGGTCCGGCTGTAGGGCCCCTCGACGCCGACGCCGCTGTAGCTGATGGACACGGTGAGGTCGCCGTTGCTCCCCGTCCCAGGCGGGATGAGCGTCGTGACGCTGCACGCGGCGTCCCCGCTGCCCCGCACCGGGATGGGCTCGCCGCCAATCTTCACGCTGTTGATCTTCGTCTCGCCGTTGTTGTCGAAGAACACGTAGGCGGTGGCCGAGTTGTCGATGAGCTCGCCGTCCTTCAGCGTGAGGTCGCAGGCCCCGGGCGTCCAGGTGCCCTGCCGGTACTGGCCCAGGAAGGTGTTGGTGCCGTTCTGGGGCTTGAAGCGCATGGTGGTGTCCTCGAAGACGACCTCGTAGTCGGGCAGGCCGTGGTTCGCGTCCCAGCGGATCATCCGCGGGCTGATGAGCCGGCCCTTGTAGAGGCCCGCGGAGGGGGAGCCGGGCAGCTCGCACATGTACACGCGGTCGGACGACTGGCCGGCGATGCCGCCGTACGCGATGTCGGTCTGATAGCCGTACTCGCTGCCGTAGCGGTTCCAGACCCCGGTCACGGCCATGTTGTCGCCACCGGTGTCCGTGTCGTCGTCGTCCTCGCCGGCGACGCTGGTGTCACAGGCGAGCAGGGAGGTGGAGAGGAAGCAGCAGACGGTGAGACGCGCGAGAGAGAAGTTCACGGGAGTTCCTTCAGGGGGGTCACACGCCTTCCAGGCGTGGGATGTGATGATCGCAGCAGACCTCGTCAGGGGACCTCGGTGCCGTCGTAGAAGCGCCGCGCCCGGGCGACGGCGGACAGCCCCACCTTGCTGCCCAGCCGCCGGCCGATGAGGTCATCCGGCGTGAGGTGGATGCCGCCCCACAGCCGGGACTGTCCCGCCTGATCCGCGGCGTCGTAGTACGTGGCCCACTGCAACCGCACGTCGGTGGAGGGGCCGCGCTCGAAGGTGAGGTAGCTGTCGCGGGGCGCGACGAACTCGCCCAGCCCGCCGGGAAAGCAATCGCTGCCGGTGAGAGCGGTGAGCACCTCGGCGGAGGCGCGGCTGAAGGTGCTGTGGCCGGAGATGAAGCCCGGGAAGGCGGGCGTCACGAAGGTGCGCAGCTGGTAGGGCATCCACTCGGTGGCGCGAATCCAGCCGGAGCCGCCCACCTCGTTGCGCCGGTCCCCGGGTTCGCCCCGCCACGCGTGCACCACCACCTGACCCTGGAAGCGGGCCAGGTGCGCGTGCCGCTGTCCTGGCGCGGAGCTCTGCGCCGTCACGACCTCGATGAGCCCCGGCACCAGCGGCAGGCCGTCCGGGTGGTACGACGGCCCTGACGGCTCCGTGGACTGGCCCAGCCCGCCCATGTAGCGGATCAACGACAGGGGCCGCGCGGCGAGGAAGGCGCGTTTCACCTCCCACGCGACGATGGCCGCGTCGTGCACGGCCCCGTTGAGCGCCAGGTACACCTTCACGTCCCACTCCAGCGGCTCCAGCTCCGTCCCCTCGCCGAACAGGCGCCGTGAGAAGCCGGGCGAATCCGCCACGCTGTTGGCGAGCACGTTCCAGTGCCCCGGCGGCGTCTCCGACTTCGGGCCGTCCGCCCAGAACTCCGCCAGCACGCGTCCGAAGTCCCCGCGTCGCACGAGCTGCGGCGCGTAGGGCTGGCCGGTGATGGGATTGAGCGGGTGGCCGGTGCCGTCGTTCGTGCCCAGGCTGTTGTTGCCCAGCGTGCCGGGAGACAGGTCCACCAGCTCGTCGCTGCCCAGCCCGCTCTCCTTGCGCAGCACGTCCACCACGTGCGCGCGCACCTCCGCGCCGAACACGGGCGGCGCGCCGGGGTCCAGGTACAGCCCGCCGCCCTGGGGCCGCGACAGGGCGAACGGCGTCACCTTGCCCCAGTGCGCGCCGATGTAGCCCTGCACGCCGGAGGTGGTGATGATGCCGTTCTGCGTGACGGCCACCGCGAGGTTGAGCGGCTGCCAGACGGAAGGGTCCGAGAGCGTCGCGCCGGGCGTGTCCACCACCAGCGGCGTGTTGACGAACTGGAAGCCCGTGGTGTCCTTGTAGTCGTTCTGCTCGTTGGCCCCGTCCTCCGTGCCCGCGTGAATGAGGGCCTGGCCAATGCGGTTGCCCAGCGCGCGCGGGCTGTCGCCCGTCGTCACGGTGTCGTCCGGCGCGTAGCCCAGCCGCTCCATGAACGCGCGGAAGCACGCCGCGGAGGTGGGTCCGCCGACGGCGTTCGCGTAGCGGTGCGCGAGCACGCGGTAGGCGGCGTAGCTGAGCGCCTCCGCGCGCGCCGCCGCCACGTCCGGGGCGGTGTGCTTCTCCCGCAGGAAGACGCCGTCCGCCGCCGCGTCATACGCGGCCCATGCGTCCCACATGGCCGCGGACAGGTGGAAGAGGTTGCGCGCGTGCACCGTCGGCCGGGGGAGGTCGCGGCGGATGGCGCCAAGAATCTGCTCGTTCCAGCGGCGGGCGATGGTGCCCGTCGGACGCGGATCCACCGCCGCGGCGGGGCAGCTCGGCGCGGGCGCGGGCCCCGGGTCCGGCACCGGGGGCACCGCAGCCACTTCAGCGCCCCGGTGCAGCAGCGCGCCGGCGTTCAGCGAGCTCGACAGCACGTTGCCGCCCACGGCCCATACCCCGCCCTCCGGATCCGTCCACGTCGCGTGCAGCGACTCCACCGTCGCCTGCGGCTCGGCGTCCACCCGTCGCCAGGCGCCCGCCAGGCGCTGATACATCTCCCCCCGGAAGCCCGTGGCCCAGCCGGTGCCATCCGGGGCGAGAGACACCCCTTGAAGCAGCGGGCAGCCCTGCGGCGCGCGGCTCACGAAGCGGCCCGCCTTCTCGTCCAGCTCCAGGA
>NZ_RAWB01000459.1 GCF_003612055.1 Corallococcus llansteffanensis | reverse complement strand
CGCTCAGCCAGCACTACCGGCTGGCCAATGCCCGCGCGTCCATGCTCGTGCTGGAGTCCGAGGGCGACTACACGCGCTACGCCGTCCGCGACGAGCAGGTGGACCTGGCGAACCTGGAGTCGCTGCGACGCCGGGAGGAGGACCAGCGCCGGGACAAGCTCCTGGGCATCGCGCTGGATGACGTGCCCGAAAGTGGGCGCGCGGTGGTGACCCGGCTGGCCGAGCAGAAGGCGGCGCTCCAGCCGCTGCTGAAGCGCCAGCCGCTGCGGGACGCGCCCTACGCGGGTGGTGACGAGCGGCTCCAGGCGGAGCTGGCCTACCGCAAGGCGCGCCAGGAGAACCGGGACGACGTGATGATCTACGAGGCCGTGGCGCGCAGGCGCGCCTTCTCGGGAGACACGTGGGGCGCGGTGCGGGCGCTCTCGTCACCGGTGGAGCTGCGCTCGCAGGACGCGGAGGCGCTGCGGTTGGTGGGGTACGGGCTGCTGGCGCTGGGACAGTACCCGGCGGCGGCGGAACTCTTCGAGCACGTGCGCCTCAGCCGTCCCTTCGAGCCCCAGGCGTTCCTGGAGGAGGCGCTCGCGCTGGATGCGGCGGGGCGCTATTCGGAAGCGGCCCGGAACTACGAGATCGTGCTGGCGCGCCCCTGGAAGCGGCATGGCGGCGAGGTGCGGACGGTGGCGGGCTTCCACTACGCGCGGATGCTGGCGGGCCTGGAGCGCCAGTCGAAGCTCGCGGGGGTGGCCGCGGTGCTCAAGGCGCGCCGCGTGGAGCTGCCGGGGCCCGACGGCGTGGCGACGTTCGCGGATGCCCAGCCCATCGACTACCAGCTCACCACGCACTGGAACTCGGACAGCACGGACATCGACCTGTGGGTCATCGAGCCGAATGGGGAGAAGTGTTTCTACCAGCACAAGGACACGCGGCTGGGAGGGAAGCTGTACTGGGACATCACGGACGGCCTGGGGCCGGAGCTGTACCACGCGCGCAAGGCGGCCCCGGGGCCGTACCACGTGGTGGTGCACTACTACGGCAACAACTCGGCGCGGTACGTGGTGCCCACGGCGCTGCTGCTCGTGAGCGACCGGGGCGTCTTCACCGCCGACGACATGGCCCAGCGCCGCTTCCAGGTGCGCATCCTGCCCAAGAATGACTCGCGTCTGTTGCTGCGGCGCGAGGAGCTGGTGGCGATGGGGAAGGACGGCGTGTCGGCGCAGCCCGCGCCCTGAGGTCCGCTTCCTACGGCACCCGGGACCTGGCCCTCCTGAGAAGCAGCTCGGTCCGTGGGGGGCCCGCATCTGGCCAAGAAGCGATGGAGTGGAGTACGACGGTGGGGGTCTGCGAATGGGGGGCTGAGATGGTCTTGAAGGTCATGCGGAAGAGCTGGAGTGTCCACGTCCTGCTAGCGAGGTGACGTGGACGTTGCCCGCATGCCCGCCCGCGGGCACCGCCCTCACTGTCACCGCCACCCTCACCAACAGCGCTGGCCTCATCACCTCGCAGGTCTTCACCCTCTCCTCCCATCCCTGCCCGGTTCCCAGGGTGGACGCCGCCGGGGACTCCTCGCTGATACTGCGCGGCGACGGCACGGTCTGGGGTTGGGGTGAAAACCTCTCCGGCAGGCTCGGCCAGCAGCCGAATGGACGTCCACTGACGCCCGTGCCGGTGGCCGGGATGACAGGGGCCACCGCGCTTGCCGCGGGCGAGGAGCACTCGCTGGCGCTGCGCGCCGACGGCACCGTCTGGGCCTGGGGTTCCAACCAGAACGGTCAGCTGGGCGATGGGACCGCCGTGCTCGTTCCGGCGACGGTCGCATTCCCCTGAGGACAGTCACTCCCAGGTCGTGAGCCCCGTGGGGGCCCGCGCGAGTTGCCGGGTCTCCCAGGGCTCACGTCACCGCGGCGCACCGGGTGCGGTGGGCCCTGCTGAAGGACAGCGGACTGCTGTCAGCGCTTCCGTGAATTCGCGTCGCCGGCCCTGCGCGCCACGCAGCAATCACAGTCATTCAGGCGTCCCCCGGCAAAGTCAGCCGCTTTCGGGCCCTGGATGGCCCCCATCCACTTGCCTTTCCAGTGACCGCGAGGAGTCTCACGGCGAAGAGAGGGCTGGGCGCCCCCGTCGCGAACGCACCACCACGATAAAAGGGAGCGCATTCTGAGCGCATGTCGCTCCCCTTGATCAGTAGCGTGAGGATCGAACCGTGAGCCATGCGTGGGGTTGCCACGCGGCGGGGAGGGTAGCACGGAAAGCCAGCGGAGCGGGGCCGGGGAGGGATGAAGCCCGCTGGAAGCCGCTGTGTCGTCCGTGACGTGGTGAGGCATGACCCCTGGTGGAGTCACTTGCACCCCGCTGTTTCTGTGATTGACGCACCCTGACGACTGGTTTTGTCAGCCAGTTCAGCGCTGGCCACCTATTCCATGCTCTCCGGTAGGCGTATGCTTTTCATCTGTCCTGGTGTGGACAGACCCACTGTCGATGAGTGGGGGAGCCAACAGCGAAGGGTGCACATGCAATGGAATGACTTGCGGTTGAAGGCCGGGTCGGCTCGGTCGTGGTGTGTCCTGGGGGCCCTGTGGGCGGTCAGCGGCTGCGTCGGAGAGTCAGCGCCGACCGAAGCCGTGAATCCCGCGGTGCAGGCCCAGACCGCCCAGGCGGACAAAGAAGAAGAAGAGGAGGAGGGCAAGAGCATCGACATGAAGGAGCTGCCCTTCGAGGATGCGGAGAAGACCACCAAGGTCTTCGTGCAGCTGCTCAAGGAGCCCACCTCCCTCGAGGAGGACGTCGCGGTCAACGTGAGGCTCAGCGAGCCCTCCAACCCGGAACTGGCGGACAGCCTGGTGCGCGTGGTGGGCAGCTCCAGCAATCCCGTGGTCCTCTTCCGCTCCGATGCGTTGGGTAAACTGGGACAGATCACCGACAGCCCCGGCAGTGACTTCTTCACCCAGTTCGCCAGGCTCCCCGTGGAGGAGCTGGAGCGCCGCGCGCAGAACGAGAAGGATACCTCCGCCGGCAAATTCGGGGAGGTGACCAGCGAGTCCCTGGTCTTCCAGGGGCGCCAGGTTGTCGCCCGCACGGAGGGGACCGCCGTGTCCCTCTCTCGCTTCTCCGGTGGCGCGCTCACCCCCCTCAGCGTGTGTCCGCTGCGGCCCGTCTCCACCCAGGCCGCCTGGGGCAAGGCGCTGCTCATCACCGACCCGGCCGTCGTGCAGGATTCCCAGCGCACCTGGGACCCGTGCACGGGCGCTGGCACCCAGGGCGGCGCCTGGACCTTCGCGCACCTCATCCGCGAGCTGGCGAACGGCTCGGGCAAGACGCCCGACCTCTTCGTGAAGGACTGGCTGTCGCTCTGGCTCAACAACTACACCGTCAATGGCGACGTCGTGCTCGCGCGCACCGCCATGTACGCCCAGGTCATCCAGCCCTGGGCCAACGCCAGCGGCGTGTCGTCCGCCCTGACCACCAATCCCAGCACGGGGCGCAGGGAGGTCCTGTTCGGCGGGCCGCTCAACCTGAACATCTCTCCGTTCCGCCTGCTGGCCATCGTCAACCGTGTGGACCTGAGCAGCAGCACGGGCGGCGGCTATGGCGGCTCGTCCAGCGCGGGTGAGCTGCGCTTTGTCTTCGGTGTCACCCGGCCGTCGCCATGGGGCGCTGGCACGGAGGCCTCCTGCGGCCTCCGGCCCTTCACCGTCATCTTCGAGTACGGCGTGCCCCGCTCGGGCTGCAGTGCGGTGATTGACTGGGCCCGGCAGTGGAGGGATCTGAGCACCCACTCCACGTTCGACACCGGCTACCTCACCCAGCTCCAGACGATGACGGAAAGCGTCGTCCTCCATGGCAAGGCGCCGTCGAAGGGCAACCAGAACGCCCTCAATCAGATCCGCACCAACGAGAACACGCTCAACGCCCAGTGGGAGCTGCGCGAGTTCACGCTGACCAACGAGAACCCCTCCACCAACACCGACACGCCCGCCAGCGGCGTGCTCCGGCCGCACACGGTAGCGCTGACGCCGGATGACGCCACCCACAACTCCAACACCGACCCGGATGTCAGCGCCTTCGTGCTGTCCACCGTCAGGAGCTCCGAGCCGTTGCCGGTGCTCATTCCCACGAAGTGCTCGTCCAGCTACAGCATGCCGTTCAGCTTCAATGGCTCCTCCTTCCGCGGCGGCAACTCGCTGGTCCGTTCGCCCAACTTCTGGAGGGCCAGTGGCGCCAGTTCGAGCGATGCCGGGGACGTGTGCGCGCGCAGGGAGTTCTCGCTCAACACCTGCAATGGCTGCCACTTCGGGGATACCGGCACCACGAACCTCGCCAACACCACCAACCTGTCGTTCACGCACATCAGCCCCACCTCCGGCATCCCGGCGAGGCAGTCGAAGTTCCTCACGGGTGGCGGTGTCGGCTTCATGTTCAGCGTCGCGGACACCCAGTTTGGCAGCGGCGTGGCGACCTGGCAGTACGCGGACATGGAGCGGCGCTACCAGCGCCTCTTCGACCTGGCCACCTGTTCCACCTGCAGCCAGGTCTTCCAGCTGAGCCCGTCCTTCCTGAGCCGGATGCAGGAGATCGCTGGCGTCGTGCCCTTCGATCCGTTCATCGCGGAGGAGAAGCCGCCGTTCGCGGTGGGCGCCATCCGCAGCCTCGATCAAGTGCAGAAGCTCCTCGATGTCCGCAAGGAGTTCAAGACCGGCAGGGTGAACGACGCGGAGGTCGGCGTCTTCCAGCCTTCCGACATCTTCGTTCACTGACGAAGTGAAGCCACGCGGCCCTGGGGCGACATGCTCCAGGGCCGTCTGTTTGTGTGGGCAACCCACGAAGATCCGAGCCGCCGTCAAGAGGGCGCTCGCCATGCAGGTGGCGCCAGCGGACGCGGGCACCGGCCTCTATCTCACGCACGAGTGATGGGTGATATTCGTGCATCAGTGGACCCGCCGACGCGGGGACTGGAGGCACTTCGCATGGGACGGCTCATCCTGTTTGTGCTGGGCGTGGCGGTATTGGCGGGGGTGGCGTACTACGCGACGCAGCCGGGCGCGGGGTCCACGAAGATGGCGGGCCAGGACGCGGCCCGGCGCCTGGACAACGTGCGCCAGAAGGCGAAGGAAATCGAGGCCGAGCAGCGCCAGCACCTCGACGAGACGATGCAGAAGGCCTCGGGCGAGGACTCGCGCTAGCTCGCAGCCCTCGGCGGACGCCTGGAGGCTGCTTCGTGCGAGTGGTGCCGTGGACTTCCCGTCACCGGTACGCCAATCGGCCAGTTCCGCGGCGAGATCGAGACCCACGGGCAGGTGGTGAGCCACTTCCTGCACGTGGTGCAGGCCAAGGATGCGGCCGGCGGCGCGGCTCTGCAGCTCACGCTCGGCGAGACGTCGACCTCGTACACGGTGACGCTGATCCACCCGACCCGCGCCGAGCCAGGCTCCAGGCACGCGTACCCCATGGCCCAGCCCATCAATGCGAAGGCCAAGAAGGCCGTCGCCGCCGAGCTCACCGGCGCCTGACGTCCGTCCGCAGGCTGGAGGCGCAGCGTCAGGAGCTGAAGCCCACCCGCAGGATGTCCATGTTGATGTCCACGATGCGCCCGTTCCTGGGCGCGTCGCCCCACGGCAGGCTGGACTGGCCGCCGAGATCCAGCTCCTTGCGTTGCTGGTTCCAGCTGTAGCCCACGGCCGCGCCGAACACCGCGGCGAGATAGAAGTTCGAGCGTGCGAACGTCTTCCGGTAGCCCAGGTCGAGTCCCAGGGTGAGCTGGCCTCCTGTCGTGCTTCGATTGGCGGGCTCGCCCTGGTCGGCTTCGGGCCGGTCCTGCTCGTTGCTCACCATCCAGCCTTGACGGTGGATGCCTCCCTCGTGGCCTACGCGAAGACCCGGGCGAGAACTGTCTCGACATTTGAAGGCCTCAGCGAGGGCCACCGAGGACTCGACCACAAGTACGGTGAGAACCTCTATTGGGCTGGGAGTTCAACAAACGCGGAGCAGTCCACCCAGGTTGTGACTGCCGCCGTCAAAGCCTGGTACCAGGAAACATGATGGGGGACTTCCAGAAGAACGTCCTGCCCAAGTGACCTCGATCCACCTGGCGCCCGCGACGTCACCGTGATCACCTTGTTGCTCCCCCTTCTGAACCACCCCAGGATGACCCATGTCCCATCTCCATCGTCGTCGCGGGTCCGCCGCGGCCCTGTCGCTGGCGGGTTTGTTGATGCTCGCCGGTTGTGAGCCGGAGGCCCGCGAAGCCGCCTCGGTCCCTCGTGAATCCCTTGCTGCCACTGCGGCTCCGCTGGCCCTCGGACTCGGCGGGGATACCGCCTGCGTCTGGGGAAGCCCGGACTGCAATCTGTGCAGCCCCGACGTGCCGCTTCGCTTCCAGGAGCTGCGGGATCACGGCGAGGTGCTGGGCTTCCATCCCGGACCGTTCAACCTCAACGTGGCCTACCCGAGCAGCAACCATTGGGAAGGCATCCAGCGACTGTCGACCCTCTCGGGCCGCCTCCTCGTCCTGTCGAAGCGGGATGACACACCCGGGGGAAACGTGGGGCACCTGGTGCACATGGCCACCCGCAACGGGGAGGGGAGGCGCTTGCGTTCCAACCGGCTGGCCTTCTCCATCAAGCAGCCCGAGGACACCGCGCCGCCGGGTGGGGACGCAGCGGTGGCGGCGCTGCCGGTGCTCGAAGGCTACCGCCACGGCGGCGGCATGCAGGCGGCGGGCAACATCCTGGCGCTGCCCATGGAGGAGGGGCCCGGCCTGGGGCGCATCGCGCTCTATGATTACAACCAATCCCTGACGCCAGGCCCGTTCGCCTATGTCCAGGGGGACACGGCGACCGCGGGCACGGCCTCGCTCACGAAGCTGTCGGATGGACATTTCCTGCTCCTGCTCGGGCAGGTGGACGCGAACAAGCTCGAGGTCTTCCGCTCCACGCAGACGGACATCCGCTCCGCGGCCAACCAGTGGCAGCGCGTGGACACGTGGCAGAAGTCGGAGCTGCCGGATGGGCAGTGGGGCGCCTTCCAGAACCTCAACTTCGTGACGGACTGCAATGACTCACAACTCTACCTGGTGGGCACGCGGCTGGGAGGCCTGCGCTGGGGCGCGGTGAGCGACGACTACGCCCACCTGTACCGGGTGCACCTGGACGGCCACATGCGCCTGGAGCACGTCGCCTCCAAGCACATGTACTGCAGCAACGATGGTTCGCGGCAGTGCAACCTGGACGCCGCCGCGGGCCTCTTCGTGGGCCCCGACCGCAGCCTCATCCTCTACGCCACCGAGCACGCGGATGACGGCCCCGGTTCGACGGTGAAGATGGTGGAGTTCCGCAGCATCTGGGCGGACACCTTCTGCCGCGCGGACCTCCAGCGCGCCTATGTCGACTTCTACGACGACTCCAACTTCAGCGACCGCGGCGTCATCTTCGACTCCGAGGACCAGGGCCTGAAGAACTGGGCGCGCTTCGACGACGTCGACGGGTTCAACGACAAGGCCTCCGCGGTCCGCTGGTGCATTCCCCCGGGCTCTCGGGTGCGGCTCTACAGCGACTCGAACTACAAGGGCAGCTTCAAGGACCTCGTGGGCGACGGCACGCTCCACGAGGTCAACCTGAACAACTGGGGTTTCGGCGACAAGGTGTCCGCCGCGCGTTGGCTGAACTGGTGACAGGGGGAGGCTGCTCACTGAGCTCCCGGGCCCTGGCCGGATACTTGCTGGAGAAGGCGACGGCTCCTGAGCCGTTGCAGAGCAAGGCCCCTTGAATCGAGCCACCGGCCCGTCAGGTTGTCATCCTGGCGGGCCCGGGGGTGTGTCATTCCGGCACGGGCTTTCGTGGGAAGGAGATCGCTGGTGTTCACCGCATTCGACTTGTTTCGGGTGCTGTCGGTCCTGGCGGGCGCGGGTGTGGGCGCATTCGTGGGGCACGGCCTCCTGGGATGGGTG
>NZ_RAWB01000458.1 GCF_003612055.1 Corallococcus llansteffanensis | reverse complement strand
GGGCCGGGGGGACCCGACCGGCTTTGAATGTTCCGGCGGGGGGCCCGTCAGTCAGGACAAGCAACACAACGGAGGATGGAAGACATGGCTTTCAAGCTCGCACTCTCGACCCTGGCCTTCGGTGCACTGCTGCTCGGTTCCTCCACGGCGTTCGCGGCGGATTCGCGTGGCCGCCCGACCGAGGCGGATGCACGCTGGGGCCGCGACAACAGCCGGGGCGGCTGGGAAGCGCCGCGGGAGTCCCAGGCGTTCCGCTACCACGATGACGACGAGCGGACCCGCCGCTACGTGGGCTGCCGTGGCCCGAACTGCAACGCCCGCCCGATGCCGCGCCCGGTGGACTCGCGGGGCCGCTACGAGCTGCAGACGGTGGAGCACTGGGTGCCGGCGCGCTACGAGCAGGTCTGGGTCCCCGAGCAGTGCGTGTCCCGTGGCCGCCACGGCCGCCACGTGCGCTGCACGCCGGGCTACTACGACCAGCGCTACGTCGCGGGCGGCTACCAGGCGGTGACGGAGTGGGTGTGGATCCCGTACAGCGGGCGCCGCTGGATGACGGTGGCCTACTACCCGTAGTCGGAGCGCGACGACACACGCAGGGGACGACGCAAGCAGGGGACACGCGGGGCGGTGCCTGGAGAGGGGGTTCTCCAGGTGTCGCCCCGAGGTGTTTTGTCCGTGAAGGCGCCGGGTGCCTTTCCGGTGCGGGCCTGTTAGGCAGGGCCCGCATATGGGGACCGCATTCATCACGGGCGCGGGCGTGCGCATCGGAGGCGCGGTGGCTCGCGCGCTGGGCCACGCTGGCTATGACCTGGCGCTGCACGCGAACCGCTCCGTGGGCAAGCTGGAGGCCCTGGCGGACGAGCTGCGCGCGCTGGGCCGCGATGTCACGCTGTACAGCGCGGACCTCTCCGACCCGGACGCCGTGGACGCGCTGGGGGCGAAGGTGCGGCAGGCGCATCCCGCGCTGGACGTGGTCGTCCACAACGCGGGCCTCTACGAGCGGACGGACTTCGCCTCCATCACCCGGGCCGCCTACCGCGGGATGCTCGCGGTGAACCTGGACGCGCCCTTCTTCCTGACCCAGGCGCTCTTGCCGTCCCTGCGCGCGGGGAAGGAGCCGGTGGTGGTGCACATCACCGACATCGGCGGGGAGCGGGCCGTGAGCCACTACGCGCACTACTCCGTGAGCAAGGCGGGGCTGGTGATGCTGACGCGCGCGCTGGCGGTGGAGCTGGCGCCGCACGTGCGCGTCAACGCCATCTCCCCCGGCGTGGCGGCCTTCCCCGACGACTTCGACGAAGCGGCGCGCGAGGCCCTGCGCCAGCGCATCCCGATGGGCCGCGAGGGCAGCGTGGAGGACATCGCCCGCACGGTCGTCTTCCTCGCGCGCGAGGCGCCGTACCTCACCGGACAGGTCATCGCCGTGGATGGTGGAAGGAGTGCCCAGCTGTGAGCCAGGACACCGCGTTGATCCACCCGCTCGTCAGCGATGCGCAGGGCCGGCCGCTGGACGTGATCCAGCTTCGCGGGCTCACGGCGGACTGCATCGTGGGCATCTACAACCGCGAGCGCGTGACACCGCAGCCGCTGCGCCTGGACGTGGCCCTCTTCCTGGACACAAGGCAGGCGGCGGTGGGCGGGAAGCTCTCGAACACGGTGCACTACGGGCGGCTGGCCGGGGAGCTGCGCTTCCTCCTGGATGCGTGCCGCTTCGAGCTGCTGGAGTCCGCGGCGGAGGCGGTGTGTCGCTACCTCCTGGCGCCGCCCACGGAGGCCAGCGCGCAGGCACGCGTGCAGGCCGCCACGGTGCGCGTCACCAAGCCGGAGGCGCTGGGCGGGCTGGCCATCCCCTCGCTCCAGGTGCACCGCGCCGCGGACGCGATGGTCTACGCGACGGAGCAGACGCCCTTTGGCGGCGTGGACGTCATCCATGAAGGCGCGACCTACGGCGTGTACCGGCTGCGGGTGAAGCCCGGGGGCGTCATCCCTCCGCGCGTGGATGGGAACCGGGAGGAGAGCGAGCTGGTGCTGGGCACGGGGCTGCTGCTCCAGGGGCAGCCGGTGGGTCGGGGCATGGCGTTCCACGGGTCGCGCGGGCTCGCGCACCGCTACGACAACCCCACGGCCACGGAGCAGACGGTGCTGGGTGTGTACCGGCCGCGCGAAGGTGCCCCGGACGCGCCGGAAGGCCTGTTGCCTCCCGCGCCGGGCGCGCAGTACTACCCGGCCGAATAGCCGCAAGCCGCACGCTCCGTGAGGGGACGGCCAGGCGACGATGCGCCGGGGCTGTGCTTAGCTCGAAGGAGCGGTGACGCGCGCTCACGAAGGACACGTCGGATGAACCTGGACAGGCGGATTCAGCTCTTCGTCGTACTCGCGGGGGTGTTCATCACCTCGTTGGTGGTGGGCGACATCATCGGCGTGAAGTTGTTCGAGGTGAAACTCGGGCCGGTGTTGGCGGTGATGTCGGTGGGGATGTTGCCGTTCCCGGTGACGTTCCTGCTCACGGACATCCTCAACGAGTTCTACGGCAAGCGGGTCGCGCGCTTCGTCACGGTGGTGGGCTTCTTCATGGCCGTCTTCGCCTTCGCGGTCATCACCGCTGCGGTGCAGGTTCCGTGGGCGCCGATGACGCAGGCGGCCGGCTACTCGGGGACGGTGGCGGGGTCGTTCAATAACGTGTTCGCCGGCTCGCAGCGCATCCTGATGGCGTCGATGGTGGCGTACCTGGTGGGCCAGTTCGTGGACATCGCGGTCTTCAACCTGCTCAAGCGCGCGACGCACAACCGGCTGCTGTGGCTGCGCGCTACGGGCTCCACGGTGGTGTCGCAGCTCATCGACACGGCGGTGGTGCAGTACATCGCGTGGACGGGGGTGCTGCCCCAGAAGGTCATCATCCAGATCATCCTCACGTCCTACGCCGTGAAGCTGCTGGTGGCGGTGGGGCTGACGCCGCTCATCTACCTGGGCCACGCCTTCGTGGAGCGAAAGCTGGGCATCGCCCCGGTGGTGCTGGGCGAGGACGGTGAGCCGGTGAACCTCACGCCTCCCGTCGCTGAAGCGCCTCCCGCGCGCGCGGCCTGAACGGCCCTCAGCGCGCATTCGCGGCCGGGTGCTTGAGCACCTGCATGGTGCCGCGCGTGACGCCGAACTGCTCGTGCACGGCCGCGCGCTTCACGGCCTCCGCGGGCGACAGCCGGCCCGCGAGCAGCTCCTGATACGCGGTGAGCACGCGCGCGGCCTCCTCGCGCGTCTCGCGCACGAACTCCACCCGGAACCTCCGCACGCCGCGCTCCAAGAGCCGCGGCACCAGTGACGCCGCGCTCTGCGCCTGCGCGTTGAACACCGTGTTGCGGCACCCCACGTCCACGATGACCGGGTGCTCCAATCCCAGCCGGTCCTTCAGCGCGAGGGCGTGCTTCTCACACGGCCGTCCGCAGGCCTTGTAGTCGCGCCCGTTGGACAGCGTGTGGGAATACACGCAGTGCTCGGTGTGGAACGTCGCGATGTGGTGGTGCAGCGCCACCGCGAACCGGTGCGCGGGCGCCTTCTCCAGCAGCGCGAACAACTGATCCGAATCCAGATCGTGCGACACGGTCAGCGTGTCCAGCCCCAGCCCCAGCAGGTGCGCCGCCGTCAGCGAGTTGGTGACGTTGAGCGAGAAGTCCCCATGCAGCACCGGCCGCGTCGTCCCCGCCGGCTGCTCCAGGAAGTGCATCATCGCGCCCCAGTGGCGCACCAGCACCGCGTCCGGCCGCAGCCGGTCCAGGCGTGTGTCGTAGCCCTCCTCGCCCGGCTTCTGCACGCGCACGGTGGCGATGGTGACGCGCAGCCCCGCCGAGCGCGCCCGCTCCACCGCGCGCTGGAGCCCCACCAGCTCCATCCAGTCCAGCTCCACCTCGCCCACGCCCGCCGCGATGGCAGCCTCCAGCTGCGCCTCGTTGCGGCACAGCGGCAGCAGCCGAGCCGAAGCCTCCACCGGCCGCGAAGCCATCCGCGCCAGCAGGCCCTGGCGCACCCCGTCCTCCACCGCCTCCGTGCTCACGGTCCGCGCGGGCCCCCGCTCCACGTCCAGCGTCAGCTCCGCCACCAACTGCCTGCGCAGCGCCTTCAGCTCCGACACCGGCAGGTGCAGCCCCGGCGCCAGCCCCGAACAGTCCAGCTCCGCCAGGTGGAACGACGTCCCGCCCAGCGCGGCCAGCTTGTCCTGGAGCAGCGCTGCGTCCACGCCCGCGCCGCGCGAAGGCGCGAGCACCGTCGTGCCCACCGCCTCCCGCGTGTACCGCCCCGTGCTCATCCGCACGCGCAGCGGCGAACCCTCCACACCGGACACCCACAGCGACAGCGGGATGCGGCCCTCGGGCGCTCCCTCCGCGAGCAACCCCTCCGTGCGGCGCGCGAGCGCGGGGTCGCTGTTCAGCCACACCCGCTGCCCCGGCGCCACGCGGCCCAGGTCTGGCCCGGGATGACCGAAGCCCAGCACCCACGCGTCGCCCTCCCGCTCCACGCGGAAGATGGGGCCGCCCGGCTCGTGCTTGTCCTCGGGAGCGCCCGCGTCGAACACCACGCCCATGCCCGGACGCGGATCCACGTCCGCGGGATCCGGCTCACCCGGCAGCGGCGCCGCCACCGTCCCCGCCGGAGCCTCCGGCCGCGCATCGCCCAGGCCCAGCGCGCCCGTCCACGGCCGTTCGTCCGGCACCACGAGCACGTCCTTGCCCGCCACCGCGCGCACCCGGCCCAGGTACAGCCCCCGGTGCTTCGGAAAGCGCCCCTCCACCAGCGTCTGGTGGTCGGACCCCGCCAGGAACCCGTGCGAGAACCCCCGGCTGTACGACAGCGACATCTCCGCCAGGTCCTTCGCCAGCCGCGCCCCGTCCGGCTTCCCCGCCATCACGCCGTCCAGCCACCGGCGATAGCCCTGCACGGTGCTGGAGACGTACTGCGGCCCCTTGAGCCGCCCTTCAATCTTCAGGCTGTGCACCCCGATGTCCGCCAGCTCCGGCACCGCCCTCACGCCCGCCAGGTCCTTGGGGCTGAGCAGGTACTTCACCTCGCCCAGGTCGCGCGTCTCCCCATCCACCACCAGGTCATAGGGCAGCCGGCAGGACTGCGCGCACTGACCCCGGTTGGCGGACCGCCCGCCCCACGCCTCGCTCGTGAGGCACTGGCCGCTCCACGACATGCAGAGCGCGCCGTGGATGAAGACCTCCAGCTCGATGTCCGTCTGTGACGCGAGCCGGCGAATCTCCGCCACCGACAGCTCGCGCGGCACCACCATCCGTGTGAAGCCCAGGCCCGTGGCGAACCGCGCCCCTTCCGCGCTCGACAGCGTCATCTGCGTGGACGCGTGCAGCTCCAGCTGGGGGCACACCGCCCGCGCCAGCAGCGCCACCGCCGGGTCCTGGATGATGAGTGCATCCACACCCGCCCGGGCCACCCCGCGCAGCAGGTGCTCCACCACCGGCAGCTCCGGCTCGAACACCAGCGTGTTCAACGTCACGTAGGCCCGCGCGCCCGCCCGGTGGATGAGCCCCACCGTCTCCGGCAGCCGCTCGAGTGAGAAGTTCTCCGCGCGGGCGCGCGCGTTGAAGCCCTCGTCGAGCCCGAAGTAGACGGCGTCCGCGCCACTGGCGAGGGCGGCACGCAACGACTCCAGGTCACCGGCGGGGGCGAGGATTTCGGGGCGTCGGGCAGACATGGCCCCTTACCTAGCAAAAGGCGTTTACCCCTCTCAATCCGCGTCTGCTCCACAGGGTACCAGGCACCCCCGGCTACGGGGTTCCCACGGCCCCACCCCGCGAAACCAGACAGGTCCTTGGCGTGACAAGGATTCCAGTGAGGTGAGGCTTTTACATCCAGATGTTTGTCATTGAGGCGGTGCGGTGGTATTCAGTGGGTAGGCGCGCCAAGAGGCATCCGTCGGACTTGGGGGGTTGGGTTAGAGACCGACGAGCCGCGCGCCATTTCCCGAAAAGGAGCTCAGATGGAGCGCGTGCGGACGTTGGGGGCGCGGACCGTGTCCGGCCGACTGGAAGCTGTGGATGCCATGCGGGGCACGGTGATGCTGCTCGTGTTCCTGTCGCACTTCGCGGATGCGTATCTCTATCCGCTGGGCGGTGAGGCCTCGCACCTGCGCGAGCGCATGAACCTGCTGACGATGATGGCCACGCCCGGCTTCATGGTCATCAGCGGTCTGATGCTGGGATTGCTGCACTCCCGCAGCCGTGACTTCGCTCCGCTGCGCACGCGACTCCAGCGCCGGGGCCTGTTCCTGCTCACCGCGGGCCACCTGCTCATCGTCCCCACGTGCCGCTTCTGGGCGGACGAGCCCCTGTACCTGCTGCGCATCCTGCCGGTGACGGACACGCTCGGGCTGGCGCTGCTCGTGGGGCCCTGGGTGGTGACGCGGCTGAACGGCCGGACGCGCGCGGCGCTGGGAATGCTCCTGTTCGCGGTGAGCTGGGTCGTGTGCCTTTCCTGGATGCCGGAGGCGGCCTTCGCCCGCGTGCTCAAGGAGGCCTTCTTCGGTCAGCGTGAGCTGTCCGTGCTGCTCTCCAGCTTCCCGGTGGTGCCGTGGATGGGCGTGTACCTGGTGGGCAGCATGTTCGGGGAGTGGCTGGGGACGTGGGGGCGCGCGGACCCGAGGGGCGTGGCGCGGCGCTTCGAGTTCGTGGGCCTGGGCATCGCCACCTGCGGCGGCGGGCTGATGGTGCTCCACATCGCCGTGCACCACCTGTGGCACGGCGCGGGCTTCACCACGCTGATGGCGCTCACCTCCCAGGCGCAGAAGTATCCGCCGGGGCCCGCCTATGTCGCGCTCTACGGCGGCACGGTGCTCGCGCTGCTGGGGCTCCTGATGCGCGCGGAGCAGGCCGGATACCTGTCGCGCTACCTGCGCATGGCGAGCGTCATCGGCCGGCACTCGCTGCTCGCGTTCGTGCTCCAGTTCTACGTGTACTACGTGGGGCTCTACCTGCTGCGCCTGCCGTACTCGCCGCTGTGGCCGCTGCTGTTCGTCGCCACCGCGCTGCTCCAGTGGGGCGCGCTGTACGCGTGGGACCTGCGGGACCGCTCCCGGGAGGCCACCGCGCGCCTGCCCGCGGCCGTGCCCGCGTCGGGCGCCCGCTAGCCGCGGCAGACGGGCAGGGGAGCGGACGTCCTCTCGCCGGGTGGCGGAGGCGGTAGGGCGTCCCCATCCTTCGACGCAGGAGGTCGTGAATGCCCGACGTCATCGTCTACATGAAGGCCATGTGCCCCTACTCGCGCCAGGCCATGGCCCTGCTCCGGGAGAAGGGCTGCGCGTTCCAGAAGGTGGACGTCGCCAACGACGAGCAGCGGCGCGAGGAGATGATGGAGCGCTGCGGTCGCCACACCGTGCCGCAGATCTTCATCGCGGGCCGGCATATCGGCGGGTGCGACGACCTGTATGCGCTGGAGGAGTGCGGCGAGCTGGATGCGCTGCTGGGCGGCGCCGGGGCCTCCACCGCCCCCTGAGTCCGTCGCGGGTCGTCATCGGACAGGCACTTCCGTTCAGTGGTCGTTTCCGGGGAGACGGCTGACCTTGTCGTCCCTCGGCAACGGGGGACCGGGAAGTCGCTCCTGACGGTGGATGAAGCCTGTTCTGCGTGCGGTACCCACCCCGCGCCACCTTCGCGGGGGCTGGGCGCCACGCCCAACCGCGCGGATTCACGTTCCCTGTCTGACTGGCCAGCGGCCAGGCGGCTGTGGCGTCCATTCCCCTGACGGAATGCACGACGCGCCTCTTCCCGTTGCCCGCCGACCCGCGAGCGCCCTCCCGCGCCGTGAACCCACGAGGAGTCCGCATGCGCTTCCGCCTGCCCCTGACGACCATCGTCTGTTCCGCCGGGCTGTTCGCGTGCCTTGTCGGCTGTACCGGCAAGGTCGAACCCGCGCCCGTCGGCGTCGCACGCCCGGGCCCGACGACGCCTCCCATCATCACGGCGCCTCCCACC
>NZ_RAWB01000457.1 GCF_003612055.1 Corallococcus llansteffanensis | reverse complement strand
GGTGTGGCTTGGGGGGACTAGCGCGCGGCGAGCGGGGCCATGGCGGCCTTCGCGTCGTCGAGCTTCACGTTGACGGCCTTGGCCAGCCGCGTGCCGTAGTCCGCGTTGGCCGTGTAGAAGAAGCCAACGAGGCGCGCCTTGACCTTCGCGTCACGCACCTGGCCCAGGTCGCCGGCCAGGTTCTGCACCAGCCGCTCCTTGCCGCCCGCGTCGAGCGCCGCCCAGAAGGCGCCCGCCTGCGCGAAGTTGTCCGTCTTGTCGATGGCCCGCTGCTGCGTGGTGCCCGAGAGGGGCGCCTGGGACAGCAGCGCCGCGGGCGTGTCCATCGTCTCCTTCGTGATGCTGGGCTCGTAGTTCACGTCCGACTTCGTGTTGGCCGTGTTCATCGCGCCCGCCTGGCTGTTGTTGTTCACCGCCGTGCGCGCGTGGTTCACGGGCAGCGACAGGTAGTTGGCGCCCACGCGGTAGCGCTGCGTGTCCGCGTAGGAGAAGAGGCGGCCCTGCAGCAGCCGGTCCTCGGACGGCTCGATGCCCGGCGGCACCACGCCCGGGGAGAAGGCGGCCTGCTCGGTCTCCTCGAAGAAGTTGTCCGGCATCTTGTTGAGCGTGAACTTGCCCAGCTTCACCGGGGGCAGCTTGTCCTTGGGCCACTCCTTCGTCGCGTCCAGCGGATCGAACGAGAAGCTGTCCAGGTCCTTCGGGTCCAACACCTGCACGCTCAGCTCCCACGAGGGGAACTTGCCCTGCTGGATGTTCGTGTAGAGGTCGTGCGTCGCGTGCTGGAAGTCCTCGCCGCCCAGCTTCGTCGCCTCCTCCACGGTGAGGCCCTTCACGCCCTGCTGCGACTTCCAGTTGAACTTGACGTACTTCACCTCGCCCTTGGCGTTGACGAACTTGTAGGCGTGCACGCCGTTGCCATCCATCTGGCGGTAGCTCGCCGGGATGCCCAGGTCCGAGTAGAGCTGGGTGAGCATGTGCGTGGACTCAGGCTGGTGGCTGAAGAAGTCGAAGAAGCGGTTCGGGTCCTGCCGGTTGGTGATGGGCGACGGCTTGAGCGAGTGCACCATGTCCGGGAACTTGATGGCGTCGCGGATGAAGAAGATGGGCAGGTTGTTGCCGACCAGGTCCCAGTTGCCCTGGTCCGTGTAGAACTTCAGCGCGAAGCCGCGAGGATCGCGCAGCGTCTCCGGCGAGCCACTGGGGTGGATGACCGTGGAGAAGCGCACGAACATCGGCGTCTTCTTGCCCTTCTGGGAGAAGACCGACGCGCGCGTCAACTGCGAGAAGTCGCCGTAGCTCTCGAAGGAGCCGTAGGCGCCCACGCCGCGCGCGTGCACCACGCGCTCCGGGATGCGCTCACGGTCGAAGCGCGCCAGCTTCTCGATGAGGGCGAAGTCCTCCAACAGGATGCCGCCCCGCGGCCCGGCCGTCTTCGAGCTCTGGTTGGTGCCCAGCGGCGCACCGGAGTCCGTGGTGATGGGGGGAGGGTTCCCGGCCGCGAGGGCAGGTGCGCCGGACAGCAGGACCGCGAGTAACAGGGAGCGACGCATCAAAGTGAACTCCTGGGTTTCGGGGGAAGGCGGAGCTGGACAAAGCACGCCCCATGCCGCCAGGATGAGCCAAGGAAATTCAAAGACTTGGCGTATTGACTGTGAAATAGCCACCGGCATTTCGGTGATTTCACCGAAATGCCGGTTGTTCGCGGCACCGCCCTGGCGGTGTTCCAGTCAGCACCGAAAATTCGGTGTGGCCGTATGACGCGCTTTGATGCCTCGGTGCGGCATCATTTCCAGGGGGCCGGGCGCCCGGGTTCTTGAGCGCATTGTGCTGGGGCTCGGGTAGGGTGCGCGCATGTCAGGCCCGTTTATCGACGACGCGCGGATTGCAGAGGCGCGGAAGCTGGCGGACGAGATCGTCAACCCGATCTTCGACCTCATCCAACACAACACCACCGTCTCCAACGAGCGCACCGTGCTGCGCTTCTTCGGTCTCTCCGGTGCGGGGACGCGCGGCGTGCCGCTCGCCAACCTCATGGTGGACAAGCTGAAGGCCGCCGGGGTGCTCAACCGGGGGGCCGCGTACTGGTACGGCCGCGCGCTGCAACTGGGCGCCAAGAGCCCGCTGGAAGCGGTGGAGCGCCTCACCGCGCTGCCCGCGGACAAGATGGGCGTGCTGTCGCCGGAGATGGAGGCCAACCTGCGCGACGAGGTGCGCTCGGAGGCCCGCGCGGCGATGGCGGAGCTCAAGTCGCGCATCGCCCAGCGCAACGCGCTCCGCGAGCAGTTCCCCATGTCGCCCGCGCCGCACAAGTACGTCATCGTCGCCACGGGCAACATCTACGACGACGTGGATCAGGCCCGGGCCGCGGCGCAGGCAGGCGCGGACGTCATCGCGGTCATCCGCTCCACGGCGCAGTCGCTCCTGGACTACGTGCCCCACGGCGCGACGACGGAGGGCTACGGCGGCACCTACGCCACCCAGGAGAACTTCCGCGTGATGCGCGAGGCCCTGGACGACGAGAGCCGCAAGCTCAAGCGCTACATCCAGCTCACCAACTACTCGTCCGGCCTGTGCATGTCGGAGATCGCCTTCTGCGCGGCGTACGAGCGGCTGGACATGCTGCTCAACGACGCGATGTACGGCATCCTCTTCCGCGACATCAACATGCGGCGGACGTTCATCGACCAGTACTTCAGCCGCCGCATCTGCGCCCTGGCCGGCATCATCATCAACACCGGCGAGGACAACTACATCACCACCGCGGACGCCTACGACGCGGCCCACACCGTCATCGCCAGCCAGTTCATCAACGAGTGCTTCGCCAAGCGCGCGGGGCTCAAGGACTGGCAGCTGGGCATCGGGCACTCGTACGAGATCGATCCGTACCGCGACGACACGCTGCTCCTGGAGCTGTCGCAGGCGATGCTGGTGCGCCGCTGCTTCCCGGACGCGCCGCTCAAGTACATGCCGCCCACCAAGCACAAGGAGACGGACATCTTCTTCAGCCACGCGTACGACGTGATGGCGGACCTGGTGGCCATCTGGACGCGGCAGGGCATCCAGCTGTTGGGGATGATGACGGAGGCCATGCACACGCCGCTGCTCGCGGACCGGTACGTGGCGCTCAAGTCCGCGTCGTACATCCACCGCGCGGCGCGCGGCATCGACGAGGAGTTCACCGTCCGCGAGGACGGGAAGATCGCCAACCGGGCGCGAGAGGTGTTCGCCAACGCGGAGCAGCTGCTGCGCGAGTGCCATGCCGAGGGCATGGTGGCCGCCATCGGCAAGGGCCGCTTCGGCGACGTCAAGCGCGAGGAGACCGGTGGCAAGGGCCTGGACGGCGTGTTGCCGAAGGCTCCGGATTACTTCAACCCGTTCCTTGAAATGCTGGAGGCGTCATGATGCTCGGTACCTTCCTGACTGTGATGTTGGCCGCGGGCGGCGGTTCCGCGGATGCGCTGACAAACGTGTCGGTGAAGAACGTTTCGCTCAAGGCCCCGGCCGCGTGGACGCGTTCGTCCATGGACGGCACGGAGAAGTTCCTGGCGCCTTCCGGTGACGCGTACTTCCTGGTGGACGTGGGCGCGGTGCAGACCGCGGGCATGAAGGCGGAGGTCTGTCGCCAGAAGATCCTCGCGAGCATCGGCGGCACCAGCTGGACGATGGTGAAGGTGGGCGGCCAGCCGGCGGCCTGGAAGGCGGACACGGACGCGGCGCCGGACGGCAGCGGCAACGTGGACACGGTGACGTACGTGGGCTGCAACGGGAAGACCACGTGGTCGGTGGTCTTCTACATGGAGCAGGGCAAGAAGGATCGTTTCGCCGCGGTGGCCGAGAAGGTCGGCACCAGCGTGACGTTCACTCCGCCCAAGGGGAAGTGAGCCGATGGTGAAGCCGAGCAAGCAGATCATCCGCCCCTACGGAGACCGGCGCGACGACGGCATGGTGCAGCTGTCGTTCACGCTGCCGGTGCCGCTGTCGGAGAAGGCGAAGGAGGCCGCCGCCCAGTTCACGAAGAAGATGGGCTTCACCGACGTGAAGGTGGCGGCCGCCGAGCGGGCGGCGGACCAGTACACGTTCTTCGTTGTCTACGCGCGCTCCGCCGTGTCGCTGGACTACGCGGAGATCGACGTGCCGGAAGTGGTGGTGCGCAAGATGGGGTTCAACGACCTCAACGCGCTCATCAAGGAGAAGGTGGGCCGCCGCATCGTTGTCTTCGGCGCGTGCACCGGCACGGACACGCACACGGTGGGCATCGACGCCATCCTGAACATGAAGGGGTACGCGGGCGACTACGGCCTGGAGCGCTACCCGGGCTTCGAGGCGTTCAACCTGGGCAGCCAGGTGCCGAACGAGGACCTCATCAAGCGCTCCATGGCGAAGCAGGCGGACGCCATCCTCGTGTCCCAGGTCGTCACGCAGCGCGACGTGCACAAGGACAACTCGCGTCAGTTCATCGACGCGGCGAAGGCCGCGGGCATCCACGGCAAGACGCTGCTGCTCTTGGGCGGGCCGCGCGTGGACCACAAGCTGGCGCTGGAGCTGGGCTTCGACGCGGGCTTCGGGGCGGGCACCAAGCCGTCCGATGTTGCGAACTACATCGTCCACGCGGTGTTGAAGAAAGAGGGCAAGGAGTCCCAGGACTCCCACTACCAGGGGGAACCCACGTGAGCACGGGCGTGAAGGCGGTACTGCGGTTGCGCATGGGCAGCCATGACGCGCACTACGGCGGCAACCTGGTGGACGGGGCGCGGATGCTCGGCCTGTTCGGCGACGTGGCCACGGAGCTGTGCATCCGCTCGGACGGGGACGAGGGGCTGTTCCGCGCCTACGACGCGGTGGAGTTCCTGGCGCCGGTATACGCGGGCGACTTCATCGAAGCGGAGGGTGAGATCGTCAGCATGGGCAACTCGTCGCGGAAGATGCGCTTCGAGGCGCGCAAGGTCATCCGTCCGAGGCCGGACGTGAATGACTCCGCGGCGGACGTGCTGCCGGAGGCCATCGTCGTGTGCCGTGCGACGGGCACCTGCGTGGTTCCGAAGGACAAGCAGCGGGGGCAGAAATGAGCAAGCCCATGGTGATCACCGCGGCGATGGTGGGCGCGGAGACGACGCGCGAGCAGACGCCGTACCTGCCCATCACCGCGGAGGAGATTGCCGAGGACGCGGCGAAGTGCCGTGAGGCCGGCGCGGCGATGGTGCACCTGCACGTGCGCACGGCGGAGGGCAAGCCGTCCCAGGACGCGGAGCTGTTCCGCGCGGCGATCCGCGCCATCCGCAAGCGCACCGACGTGCTCATCCAGACGTCCACGGGCGGCGCGGTGGGCATGGACGTGGACGAGCGGTGTGGCGCGCTCACGCTCACCGGCGCGGACCGGCCGGACATGGCCACACTCACGACGGGCACGGTGAACTTCGGGGAAGAGGTGTTCTGGAACCCGAGGCCGCTGGTGCGTGACATCGCGAAGCGCATCCGCGCCATTGGCTTGCGGCCGGAGCTGGAGTGCTTCGACGTGGGGATGATCGACGAGGCGCGCTACCTGGCCAAGGAGGGCCTGGTGGAGCTGCCGGCGCACTTCGACTTCGTGCTGGGCGTGCCGGGTGCGCTACAGGCGCGGCCGGAGGTGCTGGACTTCATGATCGCCGCGCTGCCGGAGGGCTGCACGTGGACGGTGGCGGGTGTGGGCCGCCAGCAGCTCCCGTTCGTGGACGAGGCCGCGAAGCGTGGCGGCAACGCGCGCGTGGGCCTGGAGGACAACATCTACCTGTCCAAGGGTGTGCTCGCGAAGGGCAACCACGAGCTGGTGGCCGAGGCCGCGAAGCGCGCTCGTGCGAACGGCCGCGAGCCCGCCACGCCCGAGCAGGCCCGGCAGCTCCTGCGCTTGAGCTGAAGTCGGATGCGAAGTCGCGGTGCCCGGGCGCGGAGGACGCCCCGGGCCCGCGAGCCTCACGGGCGCTTCACGCGGCCCACGCCCAGCCCACGCGTCCGTCGGGCCGGACCAGCATTCCGCCGACGTCGCGGAGCTCGGCGCGTCGCGCGCGGTACGGGCGCTTCACGCGGCCCACGCCCAGCCCACGTGTCCGTCGGGCCGGACCAGCATTCCGCCGACGTCGCGGAACTCGGCGCGTCCCACGGGCCCCCTGCACGCGGCACGGGCGCTTCACGCAGCCCACGCCCAGCCCACGTGTCCGTCGGGCCGGACCAGCATTCCGCCGACGTCGCGGAGTTCGGCGCGTCCCACGGGCCGTCGCGCGCGGAGCTGTGTCGCCCTCGGAGGCCATCCCGGCTCCCAGCGAGGCAGGGGGCCTGAGCCGAAGCCCAGCATCAACCACCGGCCCGGATGCAGCGCTGCGTAGAGCGCGACGTCCGTGCCTTCGTCCTGCGTGAGGTCCAGGTCGCACAGCCTGCGCCCGCTCCATTCGGGCAGGAGAGGCGCGTCCAGCCGGGGCGCAGGGACCTCCAGCGACGCGTAGCCCACGTCGAGCGCGCCGATGGCGTTGGCCAGCTTCCGGTTGAGGTCCGGTGCCCGCAGCAGGTCGCTCATCACCTCGCGCAGGGCCAGGGTCTCCTGCGTGGCGCTCATGAGCGCGGTCTGCGCCAGCGTGTTGCGGATGAGCGCATCCCCCACCGGCCGGCGCTCGCGCATGTAGCTGTCCAGCAGCGCCTCCGGCGCGCCGTCCTTCACCACCGCCGCGAGCTTCCAGCCCAGGTTCATCGCGTCCTGCAACCCGACGTTGAGCCCCTGGCCTCCCGCCGGAAAGTGGATGTGCGCGGCATCCCCAGCGAGCAGCACACGGCCCTCCCGGTAGCGCTCCGCGAGCCGTGTCTCGTTGCCGAAGCGGGACAGCCACCGGGGATCCTTCATGCCGAAGTCCGTGCCCGCGATGCGCGTGCTGCTCTCTCTCAGTTCCTCCAGCGTGACGGGCTCGCGGACTGACACGTGTTCGCGAAGCGGATCGTTGATGACGATGCGATGGACGCCCGGCGCCATCGGCACCACCATCACGCCGCCCCGCGTGTTCGCGATGCCGATGGCCGGCTGTGACGGCGGCTCACCGAGCGTCACGTCCCCCAGCACCGCCGTGCGCGTCACGTCCGTTCCCGGAAAGGCGATGCCCGCGAGCCTCCGCACCGCGCTCCGCGCCCCGTCCGCCCCCACCACGAAGCGCGCCCGGACCTGGAACAGGCCCTCGCCCGACGTTCCCTCCAGGTCCACGCCTTCGTCGTCTTGGCGCAGCACCTCCACGGTGTGGCCGCGCAGCACGTCCACGCCCAGCTCCCGGGCCCGCGCCTCCAGCAGCGCCTCCGTCACGGCCTGCGGGAGGAACAGCGTGTAGGGGAAGCGCGTGTCCAGCACGCTGAAGTCCAGCCGCGTGTCCAGCATCGCGAAGTGGCCCGTGGGCAGCGGCCGGCCCCGCTCCAGGAACCGTCCCTCCAGTCCGCGCAGCGCCAGCACCTCCAGCGAACGCGGATGCAGCGTCAGCGCCCGCGACTCACGCACCGGCTCCGCGCGCCGCTCGAATACCCGGACGCGCACCCCCGCCAGCGCCAGCTCGCAGGCGAGCCACAGCCCGGTAGGGCCACCTCCCACCACCGCCACCTCGAGGACTTCCGCCATGACCGACCTCCCGCCCGAAGGCTTAAACTAACGTTGTTAGGGATCAACTAACGGTGTTAGTTTGTCAAGTCAGCGAGGGTGGACCGGGGCATGCGAATCCAGCGGGAGCAGGTCGTGGCGGCGGCGTGGGCGCTGCTGGATGAGGCGGGCCTGGAGGGCCTGACGATGCGCGTGCTGGCGAAGGCGCTCTCCATCCAGGCGCCGTCGCTGTACTGGCACTTCCCGGGCAAGCAGGCCCTGCTGGACGCGATGGCGGACACGCTGGTCCAGGACGTGGCGCGGACGTTGACGGCGGACTCGCCCTGGGAGCCGGTGGTGCGCACCGTGGCGGACGACCTGCGGCGCGCGTTCCTCCAGCACCGCGATGGCGCCCGCGTCTACGCCGGCACCTTCGTCG
>NZ_RAWB01000456.1 GCF_003612055.1 Corallococcus llansteffanensis | reverse complement strand
GAAGAGCAGGACGGCCAGCGACCAGATGGCCGGCGTGGAGCCCGCGCCGGTGGCGGCCGTCAGCGTGGCGGCGGCGGCGGCGGTGCCGGTGGCCGCCAGCGTGTCGTTCTCCGGCAGGGAGGCGCCCAGGTTGGCGGTGCCCAGGTAGAACAGCTCCAGGAGCATGCCCACGGACAGGCCGCTGCCCACGTCTCCCAGGAGGGCGCCCATGAACGTGGCGGCGACCAGGGGGCGGGAGAGCATGGCCTGCAGGAACGCCTTGCGCTCCACGGCCACCATGCCGCCCCAGAGACACGCGAGCGCCACCTGGGTCCAGCCGACGTTCACCGGCTCACCCGGCCTTCGACCAGCGCTCGGTCAGGTCGGGCAGGTCCACGGACTTCTCCGCGGGCACCGCGCGCGCCTCCACGCGCACGCCCTGCTCGGAGAGCTGCTGGAGGGCCTGCAGCTCGCCCTCCGCCAGGAAGACGGACGGCGACACCTGCCGGCGGCCGGTGCCGAAGTGCACGTTGCCCAGGTTGAGCTGGTCCATCACCAGCCCGTGCTGGAAGGCGAACGGCACGGAAGCGACGTCCCTCAGGAGCACCAGGGTACGGACGCCGTCCTTGGAGAGGGCGGCGAAGTCCACCTGGGCGAGGGGGAGGATGAGCACCTCGATGGCGCTCTGGACGGCGAGCGCCATGGCGGCGCGAATGAGGGGACTGGAGGCCGCCTCATCATCCGCCACCACGACGCGGGATACCTTGAGGTGGGGAAGCCAGGCTTCGACGACCTGGCCGTGGATGAGGCGGTTGTCGACGCGGACCAGGGTGATCACGGCAGTCTCGAATCGCCGACCCGCGCGGGTCCGTCAAGTTCGCGGCTGCTGCTGGGCCTCGCGAAGCAGGGCGGACGCACAGGTGATGTTGCGCTGGCCGTACGACGCCAGCTGGTTGGCCATGTCCGACAGGTCCATCTGCTCCGAACGGAGCGAGTTGGCCTTCAGCAGCATGGGCAGATTGACGCCGGCCAGGACTTCCAGATTCATCCGCTGACACATCATCAGCGATTCCTTACAGGGCGTACCTCCAAAGAGGTCGGCCATGATGATGACGCCGTCCCCTTCGTCCACGGTCTTGACGGCCAGCTTCATCTTGGCGCGCAGGTCCTCGACAGGGGCCCCCGGCTCGATGTTGCAAGTCGCCACCGCGGGCAGCTTGCCCACGATCTGTTCGGCGGTAGAGACAAGCTCATCCGCGAGACGTCCGTGCGATGCGATGACGAGGCCGACCATGATCACCCCTGACCAACCCCCCGGAGATTTTGCGTTCCTACGCCCATCAACGACGTCACGCAACTCCGGCGAAGTTTTCCGCCTGCACCTGGGACCACTACCCCAACCACTTCGACTCGAAGGTAAGGCGACTGCGCTCACCATGCCTGGAATTTCAGGTCCGGGGAAGAGACACGATGTCGTCTGCCGGACGGGGGGACGGGCGCGCTCCCCCCACACCCATAGAGATGCGCGGTGCCCCGGGATGATGCGTGCCCTCCGGGACGAGGCGCCGTTCCCGCTCGCCGGGTAGGAAGGCGACCAGGCTCGGGAACGCAACGTCCCGGACGGACACGGGTCGAGGGGCACTCAGGACGCCAAGGAGGGGCGGGGACCTGTCGCGTCGGGTGCCCTTCAGGGCACGACCAGCCGGGCCCGCTGTTCGGACGGCCGGATGCGCGCGGTGGCGCCCGCGCCGAAGGTGAGGAAGTCCTCCTCCATGCCGTCGCTGAAGATGACGCCGCCCTGGGGCATGCGTGATTCGAGCACCAGCTCGTCCTTCGCGGTGACGAAGCCGCCGACGATGTCCGCGCTGGAGTGGCGGCTGACGAAGGGCTCGCGCACGACGAAGGCGAGCCGCGCCTCCTCCCACCCGAGCTTCCACGGCTGTCCCGGCACCCCACCCGTCTGCTGGGTGAGGCCGCGCGCCAGGGCGAACACGGAGGACAGCCAACCGCTGGAGCCCGCGCCGGTGGACACGAGCACGCCGCTGGACGACTGCGCCTCCTCCCTGCCGCCGTAGCGCACCTGGTAGCGGGCGGAGACGTGCGTGCGCGCGCCGATGAACAGGTCGTTGAAGGCGAGCAGCCGCTGCCCGTCGCCCAGCCGCGCCTCCGCGAGCTGCACCTGGCGGAAGTGCCCCTTGCCCTCCAGCACGCGCAGCACCGCGCCCCGGGCCTTCGCGGGGAGGAAGGGCAGGAGCACGCCGTCGAAGCGCTCGGGGTCCGGGTTGACGCCCACGAGCGGCTGGTCGCCCACGTACTTGGCCACGTTGGCGACGAGCCCGTCCTGCCCCACCGCCACCACCAGCTCCTTGCCGGTGAAGAGGAAGGTGGGCACGAGCGAGCGGTCCACCTGCTGCACCGGCAGGCCCACGTCCAGTTGCGCGCGCAGGGCGTCCACCGCGCGGCGGTAGGTGTCGTCCTCCGCCTCGAAGCCCGTGAAGTCCTGGCCGGCGCGCTCCACGTAGAACTTCGCCTGCTTCTTCGTGTTGAAGCGCACCACCAGCTCCGACAGCCGCGTCTTGCGCGTGACGAGCACCACCTTCTCGAACATGGCGTGCCTCTCCTCGGTTCAGGGGTTCAGCGCTTGGCGTTGGAGTTCGAGCTGGACAGGAGCGAGCGCAGCAGGTCCGGGGACACGTTGAGCTCGCCGATGCGCTCGGCGTTCTCCCCCATCTCGCGGAAGGCCAGGGCGATGTTGAGCGCGGGGTCGCCGCCGTTCACGGACGTGGCCAGCAGCGTCTTCCAGTCCATGCCCTTCACGGGCGCGAGCGTCTTCTCCAGGGTGTACGCGCGCGCGTCCGCGGCCTGGCGCTCGTTCTCGGCCCAGCGCTCCATGAGGGCCGAGCGCTGCTGCTCCACCGCGATGTCCGCGGACATCTTCGCCTCGCGAATCTGGCGCTGGCGCTCCTCCACCACCAGCTCCGTGGCCAGCTCGCTCTCCTTGATGCGCCGCTCCTGCTCCACGGCCGCGTTGCGCCGGGCATAGATGGCCTCGTCCGCTTCCCGCTGGAGTCCCTCGCGCGCGGCGGCCTCCAGGGCTCGGGCCATCTCCGGCGTGGGCTGGATGGAGAGCACGGAGAAGGCCATCACCTGCACACCCAGCGCCTTCACGGCTTCGGCGTCCGCCAGCGCGGCCAGCACCTTGGACTCCAGCGCGTCCGAGTGCACCAGCACCTCGCGCAGCCCCAGCGACTGCACCACCGCGCGGGCCCGCACCTGGGCGGCCTGCACCAGCCGGTCCGCGAGCTTCTCCGGGTCCTCCGAGCGGTAGCGCCCCGACGGCGTCACCGAGTAGTCCAGGAGCCCCGCCAGCTTGCGCGGCTCCTCGACCCGGTAGGTGAGCTGTCCCTGGAGCGTCACCGGCTGGAAGTCGCGGGTGACTTCGTTGAACGCGAACGGCACGTCCGCGCTCGACAGCGGCACCGACACCAGCGTCGTCGCCGGCTTCCAGTACAGGAAGGACAGGCCCGCCCCCTCGCGGACCACCTCCCCGTCCCGGTACTGCATCACGTACGTGGTCGGCGTCGACTTCATGTATCCGAAGAACATCGGTGCTCCCCCTCGCTGCGTCCTGTTCGTGTATTTATGACACCATCTTGGTGTCGTTCGTACACTTTTGCAACACGGAATGTGGAATCGGGGTTCACCGCTCGGATGTGGGTGGACGGGCGGTCGCGGGCGTCCTTGAATCGGGGGCATGACGCGCAAACTCGGGGAGCAGTTGGTCCTGGACGGGGTGTTGACGCCGGAGCTGTTGTCCCGGGCGCTCGCGCGGCAGCAGGAGACGGGTCAGAAGCTGGGCGAGTGCCTGGTGCGGCTGGGGGTGGACGAGACGCCAGTGTTGCGGCTGCTCGCGCAGGAGTTGAAGACGCGCTTCGTGTCCACGGAGAAGCTGGCGCAGGCGAAGGTGGACCCCGCGCTGGTGGAGCGGGTGCCGGTGCGGCTGGCGGAGGGCTTCGACTTCATGCCGCTGCGGCTGGCGCAGGACGTGTTGTACGTGGCCATCTCCGAGCCGCAGCGTCAGCGGGCGCTGGAGGAGATCGCGTGGACGGTGGGGGTCGCGCAGGTGTTGCCGTTCGTGGCGCTGCGCAGGTCCATCCGGGCCGCCATCCGCAAGCACTACTACGCGGACCCGCAGGCCTTCGAGCACCCGCCGGAGGACCACCTGTGTCCGCACTGCGGCGCGACGAGCAAGCCGGGGGACTTCCAGTGCGCGCGCTGCGAGCTGCTGCTCGTGCGGAGCGTGGAGGACCTGCCGCCCCGGGACAACGTGTCGCTGGTGCGGGCGCTGCTGACGCAGCCGGAACAGACAGGGGCGCGCGGGACGCCCCGGCCTCCGCAGCAGGAGGCGACGCGGGTGGTGTCGTTCCAGGCGAAGGCCAAGACCGGGGGGCCGCCGGTGCGGCCGGTCATCACGGCGGGCCTGGGACTCGCGAACCAGCCGCTCAGTCCGTTCGAGGCGTACGTGCTGTCGTTCGTGGACGGGCGGACGACGCTCGCGGAGATGGCGCTCATCACGCAGGTCACGGAGGTGGAGCTGCGCGCGCTGTTCGAGTCGCTGTCGGAGCGCGGGGTGACGAAGCTGGTGGGCACGCTGGCCTCCGCGGAGGCGGTGCTGGTCGGGGGTTCCTATGAGGGGTCGCGTGTCCCCGAGCCTGCACCCGTTGCTCCGGCGCCGACCGCCCAGGTAGGGCGGGCACCGGCCTCCGGCGCCCTCGCGTCAACGGTGCGGCCGCAGGGGCCGGTGCCGTCGGTGACGCTGGGCGGAGCGCTGGCGGCACCGGCCGCGCCGCCCCGCTCGGAGGATGCTCGCGAGGAGGTGCTTCAGCGCGTCGTCCGACTGGAGCGCGCGGGGAAGATGGCGGAGGCGCTGGACCTGCTGGAGCGCAGCATCGCGCTGCTGCCCCAGCCCGCGCCGCTCTACAACCGCATGGGGATGATCGTCCTGAACCACCAGCGCGACTACACCCGCGCCTCCGCGTTCTTCCAGAAGGCCGCGGACCTGGAGCCGGAGAACAGCGTCTACACGATGAACCTGTACTCCGTGCTGTGCCTCACCGCCGATGCCACGAATGCGGGACAGAAGAAGAAGCCCAAGCGCTGATTCCTTCGCTCCGGCAGGCTCCTCGCCCATGTCCTCCCGCTCCAGCGCTGAGTCGTACCTGCTCGACTTCCATGGTCGCCTCGCGGGGGTGACCTCGCGCTGGTTCGCGGACGCGCCCGTGCAACGAGGTGGAGAGACTTTTCCCTCTACCTACGCGCTGCTGGTGGAGACCGTGCCTCGGGATGCGCGGTCGCGGGTCGTGCTCGATCTTGCGTGTGGTGACGGGTATCTGCTGGAGCTGCTCGCGAAGCGGCAGCAGCCGGGGCTTTCGTTGCTGGGGCTCGACATGAGTGAGCACGAGCTCGCGGTGGCCCAGGCCCGACTGCGGGGCGCGGCAACGCTGCATCACGCGCGGGCCCAGTCGCTTCCCATCGAGGACGCCAGTGTTGACGTCGTGCTGAGCCACCTGGCGCTCATGCTGATGGATGACGTGGAGACCGTGCTCGCGGAGATCCGGCGCGTGCTGAAGCCCGGGGGAACGGTGTCCGTGGTCGTCGGTGGAGACCTCGTGCGGGGCGAGGCGTTCGAGTTGTTCCTGGGACTCTTGAAGCCCCTGCTGGCCGCGGAGGCCCAGCCGCCAATGAAGCTGGGCGACCCGCGTGTCCGCTCGGAAGAGGGACTGAAGGAACTCTTCCGCGATGGGTTCACGGACGTCGCGGTCCAGTCTCTTGTGGTCCAGAGCGATGGGGAGCCTCGTTCGGTCTGGGATTCCGTCCGCACGACGTATGACGCGGACCGCCTGTCTCCATCGTCACAGGCTTCGCTCGAAGCCGCGTTCCTCCAGGCCGTGGAGCCGCTGCGACGTGCGGATGGCACCGTGCCCTGCCGGTGGGGCATGCGTCAGTTGACAGCGACGCTGCTGCCTACGACTGACCAGGATGCAGGCTCAAGCCGATGACGCACTGACGTCAGCTGGAGGGAGAGCGCCCAGGCCCTGCACGTGCCCCGGCGGACACTCACCAGGACCTGGGCGCTGGAGCACAACCTTGGCCCGGTTCAGGCGGGCTGAGCCCTCGGGGAGGGTGAGTGGGGCGGAAGGTGAGGTTGTGCGCTCCGGGCCTTACGACGTTCCTTGTCGACCTCGGTCATCGATGATTGAAAAGAACACCTGGAGAATCTCGTCCAGGTTTCGTGGACCGCCGCAACCGATGAACTGGGACTTGGTGACTTCAGTCTGCACCCAGTCTCGTTCAGCACGTTCCACAACCTGACGCGGCAGTTCAAGATCGCTCCAGCGCGTCTCCAACAGATCAATCGTAACCATCCACCCTGGGTTATCGAGTGTTTCTATCTTGACGCCGAAGGAGTGCTCCCAGTCGCCGTTGCATTCAGCAACGTACCAATCCTGTAGGCGATGAAGCAGATCCAATCCATCTGACGACCGATGCGAGGTCATGGCAGTTCGTCCGGGTTCGCAGGGCGCACGCCCTTCACTCCGGCCTCCTTCACGTGTGGCGTGGGGACCACTTCTCCGCCTGCTTCGTCACCGTGGCGCCGTCCCCACCCCGGCTCCCCCAGCAGGAGCCCACGGCACGACTTGCTGCGCGGTGCCGTCTTCCGTGGGCTTCGTCTCGTGGAGCGTCATCGCGAACGTGCCCGTCGCCGCGTCTCGCGTGTGGTGCACGATGAGCGGCATCAGGGGCAGTCCCGGCATCGCTTCCGTCAGCCAGGCGTAGCCGTCCTCGGGGGTCTTCGCATCCAGGACGCAGGCCGTGCCGTGGCCCGTGAGCGCTCCGTTGCACAGGATCCGCACGTCTTCCAGCGTGCGCGCCTCGTCCGCGAAGAGGAGGTCCGGGTCCTGCCGCAGGAACGACCGCATCGCTTGCGCCACGGTCAGCTCCTTGCCCACCCGCACCATACCGATGGCACCACCCGTGCCCCCCTTCGGCTCCTCCACCGCCGCCAGCGCGTGCACGTTGTCGGGCAGCGCGTCCATCAGGGCCCGCAGGGTCGTGCTGCGGCCCGTTCCAGCCGCTCCCGTGAGCAGCACCAACTGGCCGCTGAACAGCGCCTTGTTCAACTCCCGGAAGTACGTCTCCAGGAACGACCCCGCGTCCGCGGCGAGCGGCAGGCTCGCGATGCTCGGGAACGCCTTCCGCGTCTCACGGTTCCTCGCCAGCGCCGTGGTCCAGGTGCCCAGGTCATCGTCCCGGAAGCTCACCCGGAACACGAGGTCCGGATCCGCCGCGCCCGCCGGGAACGACACGTTGCCTCGCAGGGGCAACTTCGGATCCGCACCCCGCTTCGCATGCGCCGCCAACGCCTGCCCCAACGGCCGATACAACGCGTAGGACATGGGCTGCCGCACCGGCACCCGCTCCGCGCCGAGCAACCCCACCCGGTCCGGCCCATCCTCCGCGATGAAGAAGAACGTGATGCCCGCGTTGATCCGCGTCCCTGGCCCCTCCGTGTCGGCTTCGTCACCGTCCCCGGCCTCGTCACCGTCCTCGTCGGGGTCCTCCGCCGCCCACACGGAGAACAGCGCCGCGCCCGTGCCCGCCGCGACTTCGAAGAGGGCCGCCGCCAGCACCTCGGGCGTCTTCGGCGAGGCGGGCGCTGCCGACGGCGCCCGGCCCGCCTCTCCCAGGTGCTTCAGCAAGCTGGCGAACACGACTTCCGGCGTGGAGGGCGGCACGGGCTTCGGGCTCGGGTTCGTCATGGGACGGGGACGATGGCACGGCCCGCTCCGGCTGCAAGCCTGCCTTGTGAGCGAGCGAGAAAGCCCCGTGATGGGGGCTCCCCTCCAGCAGGCGCTTGGGTAACATCGCTTGATGTTCAGGCGTCTCACCAACGCGCTGCGACGGCTGTGGCAGAGGCCCACCGAAAGCAGCCCTCCGGACCGGAAGGAACCGCCTGGCGGTACCGAACCCTCCGTCAGTCCCCGGCGCTCCCGCGCCTCGGTCGCGGAGGAGCCCTCCC
>NZ_RAWB01000455.1 GCF_003612055.1 Corallococcus llansteffanensis | reverse complement strand
GCCCAGCCCCCTGGGCGGCCTGCCGCCCGCGTGGAAGCTGGACGCGGCCGTGCTCGTGCGGCTGGGCGCGGAGATTCCGGTCGGTGAAAAGACGTCCTACGCTGTCTCGCTCGGCGCCGACTTCCGCAGTCGTGCCACGGACGCGGAGGTCATGCCCACGCTGTCCATGGGCGTGGTGTCCACGTTGTTCTAGAACCCCCTCCCTCTCGACCCGAGGTCATCCATGCGCGGCAGTGTCATCGGTTCAGGCTCGTTCGGTACGGCGCTTGCAAACGTGCTCGCGGTCAACTGCGAGGAGGTCCGGCTGTGGGGCCGTGAGCCCGGCACCGTGGAGGCCATCAACACCCTCCATGAGAACCCCACCTACCTCAAGGGCATCCCCATCTCCGAGCGCGTGCGCGCCACCACGGACCTGGAAGAGGCGCTGACGGGCGCGGAGATGGTGGTGCTCGCCACGCCCAGCCACGCCACCCGCGAGGTGCTCGCGCGCGCGAAGGCGTTCCTGCCCAAGGGCGTGCCCCTCATCACCGTGTCCAAGGGCATCGAGAACGAATCGCTCCTCACCATGACGGAGCTCCTGGAGGACTGTCTGCCGGAGGAGTTCCACCCGTACGTCGCGGTGCTCTCCGGCCCCAGCTTCGCCAAGGAGCTGGCGCGGCGCATGCCCACGGTGGTGACCATCGCTTCGCACTGGGACAAGGTGGCGCAGCGCTGCCAGAAGGCGCTGCAGACGGACACCTTCCGCTCGTACACCTCCACGGACGTCGTGGGCGTGCAGTACGGCGGCGCGCTCAAGAACGTCATCGCCATCGCCGCGGGCATGGCGGACGGTTTGGGCATGGGCCACAACGCGCGCGCGGCCATCATCACGCGCGGGCTCGCGGAGATCACCCGGCTCGCGGTGAGGAAGGGCGCCAACCCGCTGACGCTCTCCGGCCTGTCCGGCATGGGCGACCTGGTGCTCACGTGCACGGGCGAGCTCAGCCGCAACCGCCACGTGGGCATGGAGCTGGGCAAGGGCCGCAAGCTGCCGGACATCCTCGCGGAGATGAAGGAGGTCGCCGAGGGCGTGAAGACGGCCAAGAGCGCGCGCGACCTGTCGCTCAAGACGGGCGTGGAGCTGCCCATCTGCCATCAGGTCTACCTGATTGCCTACGAGGGCAAGAACGCGAAGAGCGCGGTGGTGGACCTGATGACGCGCCAGCCGAAGTCGGAGCTGTCGGGCGTCTGAAGGCCCCCGGCCTGCCGGGCCGCGCGCGCTCCTAGTAGCGGCGCGGCTTGGCTTCAGGGGCGGCGCCGCGCACGCGCCACACGGTGAGCCGCTCGGAGTTGGTGTGGCTCATCACCAGCCCCTCCGTCTGCATCTCCTCCAGCAGGCGGTTCGTCTTGAGCCGGTCCAGCCCGATGGTCTTGCCCAGCAGGTCGCCGGGCATGCCGCTCAGCTGGCGCCGCAGCTCGTTGATGATGGCGCGCTTGAACTCGTTCTTCTGCAGGCCGTCCAGGTCCTGCGTCCGCCACGCGGAGAGGATGCCCCAGGCGATGAGCAGCAGCGTCACCACGGCGATGACCGGGTAGACGATGTGGCTGTTCTTCTCGAGCAGCTCGATGTAGCCGGTGGTGATGGATGAGACGGGCCGCTCGTAGTCCGGCCCGGAGTCCTGTCCGGGCAGGCCTTCGATCTGGGCCATCAACGAGGGGATGAGCTGGTTCAGCGCGGGAGCCAAGGCCCCCCGACTCTACGGGGAGCCCCCCGCGCCGGCAACCCGCCATCCCCTCCGGCGCCTACACGACGCCAATGGACTCGGACGCCCCCTCGGCGAACAGGGTGGTGTCCGCCTTGGCGAGCAGCGTCGCCAGCCCCTCGCGCTTCGCCGCGCTGATGGCCACGCCGCCCCGGGTGCGCAGGAGCGTCTCCACCTCGTCCGCCGGCAGCAGGTCCGCCTTGTTCCAGACCATCAGGCGTGGCTTCTCCATCAGGCCGAGCGAGTTGAGGATCTTCTCCACCGCCTCCACCTGGTCGTCGCGCGCGGGGTCGCCCGCGTCCACCACGTGCAGGAGGAGGCTTGCGTCGTAGAGCTCCTCCAGCGTGGCGCGGAAGGCGGCCACCAGGTCCTTGGGCAGGTCCCGGATGAAGCCCACTGTGTCGGTGATGATGACCTCGCGCTCGCGCGGGAAGCGCAGGCGGCGACTGGTGGGATCCAACGTGGCGAACAGCTTGTCCTCCGCCAGCACCTCCGCGTTGGTGATGGCGTTGAGCAGCGTGGACTTGCCCGCGTTCGTGTAGCCCACGATGGAGATGACCGGCACCTCGCGCCGGTTGCGCTGGGCCCGGCGCACGCTGCGCTCGCGGCTGATGAGGTCGATGCGCTTCTCCAGATTCGTGATGCGCTCGCGCACGCGGCGACGGTCGATCTCGAGCTTCGTCTCGCCGGGGCCTCGTCCGCCCACGCCACCGCCCATGAGCCGGCTGAGCGAGTCGTCACCCTGCACCAGCCGGGGCAGCCGGTACTTCTGCTGCGCCAGCTCCACCTGGAGCTTGCCCTCCGCCGTCTGGGCCCGCTGGGCGAAGATGTCCAGGATGAGCTGCGTGCGATCCAACACCTTGAGGCTCGTCGCCTCGCCGATGTGGCGCCCCTGCGACGGGGTGAGGTCCTTGTCGAAGATGAGCAGGTCCACCATGGACTGCATGGAGCGCAGGTTCAGGTCGTCCAGCTTGCCCCGGCCGATGAGGTAGCGCGGATCCGCTTCCCGCCGCACCTGGAGCACGCTGTCCATCACCTCCACGCCCGCCGTGCGCGCCAGCTCCTTCAGCTCCGCCAGCGAGGACTCCGCCCGCGCGCGGTCGCCGTCCAGGCACACCGCCACCAGGATGGCCCGCTCGCGTCCGGACACCGTGCGCGCGGCCGCCTTGCGGTTGAGCTCCTCCTCCAGCGCGTCCAGCGTCGCCAGCAGGTCCGGCTGCTCGCCGTGCACGTTGGGCAGCTTGTAGATCTGCCAGAACTCACCGGTGCCGTTCTCCGGCACCAGGTGGGCGTAGTGCAGCACTCCGGGCAGGCCCTCGTTGCCCACGCCCACGGCGGCCACGCAGTCCAGGCGCAGGAGCGCGAGGTCCGTGAGGTCGTCCTTCGTCAGGGGTTCGCTCTTCAGGTGCGTGTGGACCAGGCGCAGGCCACGCAGACGGATCTGCCCGGCGCGCGCGCGGCCGATGTCCGGCAGCTCCAGCTTGTGCGCGTTGCCCACCACCACGTGCTCGATGTCGCCCTTGCGGTTGATGAGGACGCCCACCTGCCGGTTGAGCTCGTGCGACAGCTCGGTGAGGTGACGGGCGAGCTCCGCGGAGACAATCTCGTGCGGGTCCACGCGGCGGCGGAAGGTGTTGCGCAGCCGCTGCTGCTCGCTCGACTTGAGACCCAGGGTATTGCCGAAGATTTCCTTCAAACCGTTTCTCCTGGCACGGACGACAGGCCCGCACCGTTTCCAATGCATGGGATGGACTTGGGGCCTTCGGGTTTCATGACAAAGCCACCGTTGTGGGTACCGCCGCGAATACAGGTGAACACCCGGGCCTCGCGCGTCCTTTCCATTTCCGGCCTACGCTGCCCGCCGTGACTGATTCCGCACGCAACGCCCTGCGCGGGGCCCGCCGCGTGGTGGTGAAGATTGGAACCAACGCGCTGACGAGCGCCACGGGCCGCTTCAACCGCCCCCACTTCGATGCCCTGGGCCAGGACCTCCTGTGGGCCGCCGAGGGGCGGGAATTGGTGGTGGTGTCGAGCGGCGCCATCGCGCTGGGCATGGAGCGGCTGGGGCTGCCCGCGCGCCCCCGGGACATCCCGGGCAAGCAGGCGTGCGCGGCGGTGGGGCAGAGCCGGCTGATGCAGGCGTACGAGGAGGCCTTCGGCCACGCGGCCCGCACGGTGGCGCAGGTGCTGCTCACCCACGAGGACGTGCAGGAGCGCCGCCGCTACCTCAACGTGAAGCACACCCTGGACCGGCTGCTGGCCGCGGGCGTGGTGCCGGTCATCAACGAGAACGACACCGTGTCGGTGGACGAGCTCAAGTTCGGCGACAACGACACGCTCGCGAGCCTCGTGGCCGGCGTGGTGGAGGCCGACGCGCTGGTGCTCCTGTCCGACGTGGAGGGCCTGTACACCGCCGACCCGCGCCGCGACGCGGACGCCCGCCTGATGACCTCCGTTCCGAGCGTCACCCCGGAGGTCCTGGCCCTGGCGGGGGACACCGTCAGCGACGTGGGCACCGGCGGCATGGCGTCCAAGGTCCGCGCCGCCGCGCGCGCCGCGGAGCTGGGCATCCCGTGCGTCATCACCTCCGGCGCGGTGCCCGGCCGCCTGAGGGGCGTGCTGCAAGGCGAACCCCTGGGCACGCTCTTCGAGCCCGCCGGCAGCCGCCGCAGCGCCCGCACCGCGTGGATCGCCCACGCCCTCAGGCCCCGGGGCCGGCTGGTGGTGGACGCGGGCGCGAGGGAGGCCATCGTCACCGGCAAGCGCAGCTTGCTGCCCAGCGGCGTGACGGGCGTGGAGGGGGAGTTCAGCCGGGGGGACCCGGTGGACCTGGCGGATGCCTCCGGGTTGGTGTTCGCCCGGGGCCTGTCCACCTATGACGCCAACGAGCTGCGGCGCATCACCGGCAGGCGCAGCGCGGACATTGAGGCGGTGCTGGGCTACCGCTACCTGGACGAAGCCGTGCACCGCGACGACCTGGCGGTGCTGTAGCGCTGGGCGGGGTGGCCGCAGGCAGCGCCGCCTACATGGAGCTGGAGACGGACTGCACCGTGCCAGGCGCCTCGTCCGTGAGCTGCATCAGCGCGCGGAACTCCGGCGAGTCGACCTTCATCAGGAGCAGGGACACTTCCAGCTCCCCCGGCACGCGGCCGAGCTGGAGCTTGCGCTCCTGGCCGTGCAGCAGGGCGAGCTGCGAGTGGCCCTGACCCTCCGGGAGCGACAGGTCCAGCTCCAACTGGAACGAGTCCCCCTCACCGCGCGGCGTCAGCACCAGCCGGTAGTCCGGCACCAGGGCGCCCGGACGGCGGCGCTCGGCGCGCAGGGTGCGGCCCGCTTCCCCGAGCAGCTTGGGCTGGGCGATGAGGCGGCCGTCGCGCCGGACCTCCAGGGCGAAGTAGAGCGGCTCGGAGCGCGCCTGCGCGGGCGTGGAGACGAAGGCCAGCAGCACCAACGCCAGCCCGGGAAGCCATGTCTTCAGCAGGGAGGTGCGGTCCATGGTTGAGCCCTCGTCAAAGCATCCGTCCGCCGCGTCGGCCCCACGGCAGCCAACGGACCCGGGTGGAGCCGCTGACGCTTCGCACTCATTTCGACAATTCCCAAGGAATAACCCAGACGCGCCCCGAGTGCGAGCCCCACGCCCCCGGTTGTCTGCTGGCTGGCGGACGAAACAGGGGGTCCATGATGATACCTGCTTGCCTGTTCAGGTGGGTGCGGCTATCCCCCCTGGACGGGCGCGGCCGCCTCCGCTGTTCTCTTCCTGTCCCCCTGGCCAGCGCTCTTCCACCTTGGATGTCCCGGGTCGCTTGATCTCCCGGGTCCTGTCCGCCATCGTCACCGATCTTCTGAATGGACCGCACGGAACGCATCCTTGATCTCGTGGCACTGCTGCTCGACGCGCGGGAACCCATCTCGTGGGCTGAGCTGCGCGAGCACTTCCCCGCCGACTACGGCGGCTCGGATGACGCCGCCGAGCGCAAGTTCGAGCGCGACAAGGCGGAGCTCGTCGAACTGGGCTTCCCCCTGAGCTACGTGCAGGGCGACGACGAGCGGCGCGACGGCTACCTCGTCGACCGCGACGTCTACTACCTGCCGGAGGCCGACCTCACGAAGGAGGAGCTGGCGGTGCTCTACGCCGCCGGGTCCGCCGCGCTGGCCTCGGGCGCCTTCCCGGGCCGCGACGACCTGGCGCACGCGCTGCGCAAAATTGGCTTCTTCGCCGGCGAATCGCTGCCCACCCCGCGCGTGCGCATGGAGCTGGGTACCGGCCAGGAGGGCCAGGAGAAGGAGGTCTCCGCCCGCCTGGAGCAGCTCTGGGATGCGTGCTCCACCCACAAGTGGGTGCACATCGTCTACGGCAGCCCCAAGCAGTCCGGACCGACGGAGCGGCGCGTGGACCCCTACGGCCTGGCGCTCCGGCGCGGCGTGTGGACGCTGGTGGGCTACTGCCACCTGCGCCAGGGGCTGCGCACCTTCCACGTGCACCGCATCCGCGAGCTGAAGGTGAACACCGCCCGGCCGCGCACGCCGGACTTCGAGGTGCCCGCCGACTTCTCCCTCGACGCGCACGTGGCGTACTTCCCGTGGCAGTACCGCTTCCACGCGCCCATGGAGGTGACGTTGAGGCTGTCGGGGCCGCTGGCCTCGCGCGCGGGCTCGCTGTTCCCCGGCGCGGTGCTGGAGCCGGCGGAGGAGGGCGTGACGCGGGCGCGCTTCCCGGTGACGTTCGTGGATGGGCTGGTGCGGTTCGTCCTGTCGCTCGGCGCGGACTGCCGGGTGGAGGGCCCCGCGGAGGCGCGCGAGCGGCTGGAGCAGATGGCGGCGCGCATCCTGGAGAAGCACGCGGTGGTGGACGGAGACGGACAGCGGGTGAGCGCATGAGCAACGTCCACGAGCGGCTGCGGCGCCTGCTGTTCCTCGTCCCCTACGTGTCCAAGCACCCGGGCGTCACGGTGGAGGCCCTGGCGAAGGCCCTCACCATCAGCCGGGAGGACCTGCTGGAGGAGCTGGACCTGCTCACCTGCGTGGGCCGGCCCCCCTTCAACCCGGACGACTACATCGACATCTACGTGGACAACGACCGCGTCTACGTGGACCTGGACCAGCGCCTGTTCGCGCCGCCCCGGCTGACGGCGGGCGAGGCCGCGGCCCTGGCCGCCGCGGCGGAGTTGCTGCGCCCGGCCACCGGCGACGCGCTCCAGAGCGCCGTCTCCAAGCTGGAGGGCATCATCCCGCCCGCCGCGCGCGAGCGCTTCCGGGACATGTACCGGAAGATCGACGCCACCGCGGAGGCACCCCTCGCGCTGGGACCGCTCACCCAGGCCATCCTGGAGCGCCGGGAGGTGACGTTCGGCTACGCCAGCCCCGGCCGCCCGCCGGAGCCGCGCCGGGTGAGCCCCTACGAGCTGCTCAGCAACCGGGGCCAGTGGTACCTCCAGGGCTTCTGCCACACCCGCCAGGACGCGCGCCTGTTCCGGTTGGACAGGATGGAGGACCTGGCCGTCACCGAGACCGCCTTCCAGCCCCCGGCGGACGCCCGCGCGGACGTGCCCAACCCGGTGCGCGGCAGCACGGAGGCCTCCGTCCGGGTGCGCTTCACTCCCACGGCCGCCCCCTACGTGAAGGAGCGGTTCGGCCAGGACGCTCGCCCGCTCGCGGATGGAGGGGTGGAGGTGCGGGTGGCCGGAGACAGTGAGCGCTGGCTCACGCAGTGGGTGCTATCCTTCGGCGGAGAGGCGGAGGTCTTGGAGCCGGCGAGCGCTCGCGCCGCCGTTGCCCGAGCCGTGCATGCCTCGCTAGGCTCCTAGGACGACATGGCTTTCCAACTGACGATCTCCGAGGGAAAAGACGCCGGCAAGGAGTTCGTCTTCGACCAGGACTCCGTGCTCATCGGTCGCACCTCCGAGTGTGACGTGGTGCTGTACGACCCCGGTGTCTCGCGCCGCCACTGCCGCATCTTCCAGCAGGAAGAGGGCTACGCGGTGGAGGACCAGAAGAGCGCCAACGGCACGCTCGTCAACGGCGCGGCGGTGCAGAAACAGGCGCTCGTGGACGGGGACACGGTGACGCTGGGACCGGTCACGTTCGTATTCGCGCTCGCCCAGGAGGACGCGCCCACCGGCGAGGACGAAGCGCCCGCGGAGGACGGCGCCAACAGCACGCGCATCGTGTCCATCGACTCCGTGCGCAAGCAGCGCAACAAGGGCGGCTCCGCGCTGGCCCCCGAAGGCGCCGACGAGGAGGACCTGCAGGGCATCCGCGCGGAGTCCACCCGCATGAACATGCGCGCGGTGCGCCGGCCCACCAACAACGCCCAGCGCGCCGTGCCGCAGCCCCCCCC
>NZ_RAWB01000454.1 GCF_003612055.1 Corallococcus llansteffanensis | reverse complement strand
CCCGTGCCCCCCGCGCCCCAGCGGCCGGTGTCGCCGGGAGCGCAGCCGCGCGTGGACATCCCCGCGCACGTGGCCCCCTTGGCTCCGGGAGTGCCAGCACATGCGGCCACGGCGGGTTGGTCCGCGAGTACGGCGGGTCAGCCCGGTGGCGCGCAAGCAGTGCCCGCCCACATCGCGGGGCCGTCGGGTGGTGCGCCAGGAATGCCCGCGCACGTCGGGCCTCAAGTCGGCGGCGCGCCGGGAGTGCCCGCGCATGTTGCGGCGCAGGCCGGCGGCGCGCCGGGAGTGCACGCGCACGCTGGGGCTCAAGTCAGCGGTGCGCCGGGAATGCCCGCGCACGCTGGGGCTCAAGTCGGTGGCGCGCCAGGAATGACTGCGCACGCTGGGCCTCAAGTCGGTGGTGCGCCGGGAGTGCCCGCGCAGGCGACGCAGGTCGGCGGCGCCCCGGGAGTGCCCGCGCATGTTGCGGCGCAGGCCGGCGGCGCGCCGGGAGTGTCCGCGCATGTTGCGGCGCAGGCCGGAGGTGCACCGGGAGTGTCCGCGCAGGCAGCGCCTCCCGTGGGTGGCATGGCGGGCCCGCCCCAGGCCACGCAGCCGGCGGCACCGACATCCGCGGACGCCGGACGCCCCCAGGCGCCAGCCCGCGCGCCGGAGCCGCCTCCGACGCCGCTGACGTTCCCGGAGGCCCAGGCGGAGCTGGCGCGCAGCTCGGACCGCGAGGACGTGGCGCGCACGGTGCTGCGCTTCGCATCGGGCAAGTGGCGCCGGTGCCTGCTGCTGTCGGTGCAGGGCAGCCTGGTCACGGGCTGGCACGGCATGGGGCGGGGCGTGCGCGACGAAGCGGTGCGCCGCATCGGCGTGCCGTTGCGCGACCAGAGCACCTTCCGCCTCGTGCGCGACACGCGCTCCCATTACGTGGGCCCGGTGCGACGGGACGCGGCCATGGGCATGTTCTACCGCCTGCTGGGCGGCGGCTTCCCCACGACGGCGGTCATCCTGCCGCTGCTGGTGCGCGGCAAGGTGGTGCACCTGCTGTACGTGGACAACGGGCCGGATCAGCTCACCCCGCCGGACGTGGGCGAGCTGCTCATCCTGTCCCAGAGCGTGGGCCGCTCGTACGAAGCGATGATGCGGCGGCGCAAGAGCGCCTGAGCCTGCGCTAACCCCAGGGCGACGCGGCCATGACAGGGATTGCGCGCCCGCGCCCGGACGTGCCCCATCCCTGGCGGAGCCCTTCGGATCCACCGGCCCAGGTCGTGTCCCCCGAGTGAAACCCGGGCACACCGCCGTGGACGAACCACCCGACCGGGAGGGGCCTCCGCGCGGGCGCGCAAGCAACCCGGGAGGTGACAGGGATTGAGAGGGATTGGGCTCCGGACGGAGTCCTTCCTGATCCGGGAATGTCAGATGCGGGCCCTACTCTGGGACGCATTCCAGCCCGAAACCCACCCATGACGACCCGACATCCCATGCCCGACACCGCGCCCCGGACTTCGTCGTCTCACCCCCCTGGAAGGCCCTTCGCCCCGGGAGGGGATGGCCTCATCCGGAGCCAGGCTCCCCGCTTCACGGACATCCGCCCGCTGCGGTTGGAGGACTACCTGTCGGGGTCGCCCCGGCGGCGGGAGGCCTTCGCCCAAACGCTGGTCGCGCACCTGTCCGAGCGCGGCTTCTTCTACCTGGAGCGGCCCGCGTCGCTCCTCGCGCGACACGACCTGGACGGCCAGTTCGAGCGCTACGAGGCCACCTGGCAGCACGCGCTCCTGGCGCACCCCTACCTGCACGAGCTGATGCCCGCGTCCTCGGTGTTCAAGACGGGCTACAACGCCACGTGGTACCCGGAGTCGACGGTGGTGCGGCAGGCCATCGAGGCCTTCATGGCCAAGCCCGCGACGTGGAGCGAGTTCCGTCGCCGCCTCGTGCCGGAGCCGGTGCGGGAGCTGCTGGAGGCCTCGGAGGACGCCTACCGGGCCTGCCACGCCGTGGGCAGCGTGCTGCTGGAGGCGCTGGAGCAGGGGTATGGCCTGCGCGCCGGGGGCCTCACGCGCCTGTTCCGTCGCCGCACGGAGGGGGCGGTGCGGTTCGTGAAGTACCACGCGCCCAGCGTGGCCCGGAGGCGCCGGGAGGTGGTGGCGCACGCGTCGGAGCCGCACGCGGACAAGAGCTTCTTCACCTTCAACCTGGGGGAGTCCCGGCCGGGCCTCGTGTGGCTGGACGGGAACGTGCCCCGCCTGATGCCCAACGACGCGGGGCACTGGCTCATCACCTCCGGCCGGTTCTCCGAAGGGCTGACGCGTGAGCTGGACACGCCGGTGCGGGCGTTCCGGCACACGGTGGTCAACGACGGCGAGCGCGTCGTCGTGCTGGGCTTCGTGACGCCCGAGGGCGACCTGCACGACCTGCCGCTCGACGCGTGGCCCGCGCCGCCGCTCGCGTCCGGGCGGACGGAATCCGTGCGCGCGGGAGGCTCCCGTGGCTGAGCGCGCGCGGAAGGAAGAGGGGAGTCCCGAGCACATCTTCTTCTCGCCCCATCCGGACGACGTGGCGCTCGGCGCGTACGCGAGCCTGCTGAACGTGCCCAGGGACATCGTCCCCACGCTCGTCACGGTCTTCTCGCAGAGCTGCTGGGAGTTCGTGCTCCCGGTGGATCCGGCGCGGGCGCTCGCGGTGACCTCCCTGCGGATGGGCGAGGACCGGCGGTTCGCCCGGGCGCACGGCGCGAACCTCGTGCACCTGGGCTTCCGCGACACCAGCCTGCGCGCCCCCCCGGGAGGCCCTTCGGAGCCCGAGGCGGCCACGGCGGCCCTGGCCGTGCGCGTCCGGGAGGCGCTCGGCGACGTGCTGGCCCACGCCTCCGACGACGCGGTCTGCTACGTGCCGCTGGGCATCTCCAGCCACGTGGACCACCTGCTCGTGCGCGACGCGGTGCGGGCGCTGCGCGGGGACCGGGGCCGCATCGTCTACTACGAGGACCTGCCGTACTCCGCGCACCATCCCGACGACGAGATCGTGGACTACGCGTGGGCGCTCGGGCTGTCGCCCCGGTGTCTGGATGTGACGGCACAGTGGAGCGCGAAGCTGCGCGGGCTGTCCTTCTACGCAAGCCAGCTCGAACCGAAGACGCTGCCCGCGGTGGAGGCGCACGCACGTCGGCTGGGGGCGGGGCGCAAGCTGTGCGAGCGCGTCTGGACGGTGGCCTCGTGAGCGTGCGGGAGCCCGACGCGAGCGGCGCCCTGCTGGTGCACCTGTCCTACGAAGCCACGCGCACGCTGGGCGGGATGGGCGTGGTGCTGGAGCACCTGCTGGGCGCGCCCGGGTACCGCGAGGCCTTTCCGCGCACGCTGCTCGTGAGTCCCACGGTGCGCCCGTGCGGCCTGGGCAGCTACGCGCCGGAGGAGTCGCTCGCGCGCGACCTGGAGGCGCACGGCGAGGTGCTCTACAGCGGCCTGCGCCGCCACAACCCGGCCCGGTGGGCGCGCGTCTTCCAGCCCGTGGAGGCGCGGCACGACGTGTCGTTCGTCTACGGGCGGCGCGACGCTCCGGGCGGGCCGGTGGAGGTGCTGCTGGTGGACCTCACCGATGTGCTCCGGGGCTACCGGGTCCGGCTGGGCACGCTGCGGCTGTTCCTCGAACGGCTGCGCACGCTGCTCGGCGTGGACCTCCCGTTCGACTGTCGGGGCAGGCGCCCGGCGCCGTGGCGTGCCCTCTCCCGCGTGTGGCGCGGCCTCTTTGGAACGCGGCTGGGCGCGGCGCCGTGGGTGAACCATCTGTTCCGGCGCGCGGTGCGCCACGGCCTCGTGGACGCGCCACCCTTGGACCACGACGCGATGCTGGCCATCACGTTGGCGGAGCCCGTGTTCGACGCGGTGGCGCGGCTGCGCTCCCCGGACGGCGCGGGGGCCGTCGTCCTCGCGCAGGAGCACCTGTCGCTGCCGCTCGCGTACAAGGCGCTGCTCGATGGGCGCGACTGGTGCCGCACCGTCTACTACGCGGGCGAGGTGCGCACGCCCCGGGTGCTCGTGGAGTACGGCGAGGCGGGGCAGGGCGCGTCCGATGCGCGCTTCTACAACGTGCAGCGCCTGGGCCTGGAGCAGGGCCGGACGCTGGAGGAGGTGTATCCCGTCGCCCCCTGGCCGGGCTTCCAGATCCTCCGCAACGGCCACCGGTGTGATCGCGTGGGCGCGGTGAGCGCATCCGTCGCGGACGAGCTTCGCTTCCTCGACCCGCGGTACGCGCGCCAGCCGCTGACGGTGGTGCCCCACGGGCATCGCGCCATCGCGACGGACTGGGACGCGAAGGAGGCCGCGCGCGCGCGGGTGCTGCGCCACGCGCGGGCGCGGTGGGGGCGGGACTTCCGCCTGCTGCTCACGCACATCTCCCGGGACGAGGTCTGCAAGGGGCTCTGGCGCGACGTGGACGTGTGCGAGCGATTGGCGGAGCGCCTGCCCCCGGAGCGGCGGCCCGCGCTGCTCGTGATGGTGTCCGAGTGGAGCGAGGCGGAGCCGTCCGACAATCTTCGCAAGGTGAAGGCGCGGGTGGAGGCCTTCAACGCGCGCGACACCGGCCTGCACATCGCGCTGGTGAACCAGCCCACGTGGCCCGCGGGGCTGGACTTCACGCGGGACGACCTGCACCGCGCCACGGACGTGTCCCTGGGCCAGTCGCTGTATGAGTCCCATGGGCTGGCGCAGCTGGAGGCCCTGGGCTGCGGTGCCATCTGCGTCATCTCCGGCGTGAGCGGAGCCCGGCGCACGCTGCAGGCGCTGTGCGCGGCGGCGGGCCTGTCGGAGTGCGCGCATCCGAACCTCGTGGTGGCGGACCCCGTGGCGGACGCCCGGGAGGCAGGCCTCGCGCACACGGTGGCGGGCTGGAAGGCGCTGGCCCCGGAGGTGCTGCGCGAGCAGGAACTGCGCACCGCGGAGCGCGTGGCGGAGGAGGTGCTCCGCCGCCTCCCGCGCGACGCGCACGAGGGGCGCCTCCTGCTGGAGACGGGCCGGGCCCTGGCGGAGCGGATGGCCTGGGAGCCGCTCATCCGCGAGCAGTTGCTTCCCCTCATCCGATTCCCGGCCCCCGAAGCGGCCGCGAATCCCGACTGGAGTGCCCGACATGGCTGAGAATGCGAAGGCCGCGACGCTCATCGTGGTGGCCCACCCGGAGGACGTGGTCCGCCTCTTCAGCAGCGTGGCCGAAGGCGCGGAGCTCGCGGTGGTGACGGAGGACGGGGGCGCGGGCCGGGAGCTGGAGGCGGTGGGCAGGGCCCTGGGCGCGCGAGGCACGCACCTGCTCCTGTCTCCCTCGGAGGTGGGGCCGTGGTGCCGGGAGCGGCGCGCCAGGGGCGACCTGCGCGTCTTCACGCACAGCCCGCAGGAGGACGCGCCGCTGCACCGCGAGGTGGCGCTCCTCGTCAGCCGCGTCTTCGAACGGCTGTGGGTGCCCGCCACGGGCGCGCGGCCGTCGGTCTGCACGGTGCTGGACGACGCGGCCTTCCAGCGGAAGCTCGGCCTGCTCAACGCGCTCTACCGGGAGCGCCCCGACGGAGCCCAGGGCGGCGCGTGCACGGATCCGCTGCGGGACGGGCCGGGGCTCGAGGCCTTCACCGAGGTGCGCTCCGGCGACGTGGTGCGCGCCCTGTCCCTCACCAAGCCGGAGATCTTCTCCGAGCTCGCGGACCCCTGGGGCTTCGCCGGGTCCACCTACGAAGGGGAGCGCTTCGCCCTCACCGCGAAGGTGCTGGAGCCGCTGCGCCACGCCACCCCTTCCCCCCGGCGCGTGGTGGACGTGGGCGCGTGCGAGGGGATGATGACCGAGCACCTCCTGTCACTCTTTCCCCAGGCCACCATCCAGGCCGTGGAGTCCGAGCCGCGCTTCGTCGCGCGCCTGCGCGAGCGGTTGGGCGGAAACGCGCGCGTGCGCATCGTGGAGGCCTCCGCGGAGGACGTGGCCCTGGAGGCGGACCTCGTGCTGCTGGCCGAGGTGCTCTACTACCTGTCCGACGACGCCAGCCGCGACCTGTTGGACCGGCTGCGCGCCTCCCACCTGCTCACGTCCTACGGAGGGGGCTTCGGCGGGCAGGTACACGCGGCGCTCGCTGAGCGTGGCTGGAGGGCCCTCCACTCCGCGATACTTCCGGGCCGCATCGAGCCCGTCGACGGCGCCCGCAGCCCGCTGCTGGTGCGCCGCGCGGGGACCGAGATCCGCCTCTGGGAACGGACATAAGCTGGATTCGTGGGCAGGCGCCCAGGCTCTCCCGGAAGGGCTCAGAACATTTCTCATGGCTCAAGAATCTGTCTTGATTTGGAGCCCTCCAAGAAGGTGTATGGGCTGTACTCGCTTGCCTGGATGCGTATTGCCAAGGTCGCGGGAACTCTCCAGCATGCGCGGGAATGGCCGCCCCGGCAGTCGCCCAAGGCCCCCTGGATGCCCCGGCCCGGGTATCACGTGATGAGGGGCTGAAACACGCTGCGCTCCAGCGCCGGGCACTGCCGTGGATCATCGGTCTCTGGGTCGTGGCCTCGGCGCTGGGCACCGGGTGGGTGTGGTCCCACGCGAGCGCGGCCGGAGCAGGAGCCACGCCGCCGTCCCGCCTGCCGCCAGCGCTCGCGCCCGTGCGCGGTCCCGGGGCGTGGTCGCTGCTCGTCTTCCTCCATCCCCAGTGCGCGTGCTCACGCGCGACGCTCGCGGAGCTGGCGAAGCTCACGGAGCACGCGGGCGGTCGGCTCGCCACGCGCGTGTTCCTCTGGGCGCCGCGCCAGGCGCCTCCGGGCTTCGTCCACTCGGAGCTGGAGACGCGCGCCCGGGCGTTGCCTGGCGTGGAGGTGGTGGTGGACGTGGACGGACAGGCGGCGCGCGAAGTGGGCGCGCGGACATCCGGCCAGGTGGTCCTGTTCGCGCCGGACGGGGTGGAGCGCTTCAGCGGCGGCATCACCCCCGCGCGCGGCCACGAAGGTGACAGCACGGGCAGCCTCGCCATCCGAGCGCTCGTGGACGCGGAAGCGCCAGGGGCCTCCGCGTCGTCCGTGTTTGGCTGTGCCCTGGAAACACCCACGCCTGCGTCCGGTGAACCCCCGCCATGAGAATCCACCTCCCCGACACCGAGGTGGCGGAGCGGTCGCGCCAGCTCTTCCAGGCCCAGTCCCTGTCCTCGAGCCTGCGCACGGACCGGACCTTCCTCGTCCTGATGGTGCTGCAGTGGCTGGGGGGCATCGCGGCGGCGGTGTTCCTGTCGCCCCGGGCGTGGGCGGGCTTGCAGAGCGCGGTGCACTTCCACGTCTGGGCCGCGGTGGGGCTGGGGCTGCTCTTCGGCGGCCTGCCAGTGGTGCTCATGCTGACGCACCCCGGGCGGGCGTCCACCCGGCACGTCATCGCGGTGGGACAGGCGCTGATGTCCGGGCTGCTCATCCACCTGATGGGAGGCCGCGTCGAGACGCACTTCCACATCTTCGGCTCGTTGGCGCTGCTGGCCATGTACCGGGACTGGCGGGTGCTGCTCACCTTCAGCGGCGTGGTGGCGGCGGACCACCTGCTGCGGGGCGCCTTCTGGCCGGAGTCCATCTTCGGCACGCAGGCGCATGAGACCTGGCGGTGGTTGGAGCACGTGGCCTGGGTGGTGTTCGAAGACCTCTTCCTCATCGTCTCCTGCGTGCAGGCGCGGCGCGACCTGCGGGCGGCGGCGGAGCGGGAGGCGCAGCTGGAGCTGTCGCGGGAGGCGGTGGAGGCGCGGGTCGTCCAGCCGCTGGTGGGCTCCGTGGCCGCGCTGCGTGACTCCGTGCTGACGCTGACCGGGTCCACGAAGGACCAGCACGAGGACCTGGCCCGTCAGGCCCGGGCGCTGCAAGAGACGCAGGTGACGGCGGAGCAGATCCGCCAGACGTCGCTCGCCGCCTCGGAACAGGCCGCGCGGGTGCTCCGTTCGACGGAGGAGGCGGGGGACGTGGGCGCCGCGGTGGAGGACGCCATTGCCCGGAGCGTGGAGGGCCTGGCGGACATCCGCGCGCAGGTGGAGGACCTCTCCGAGCGCATCCAGGGGCTCGCGGCGTACACGGAGAAGATCGCCGGCATCACCCGGACGGTGCAGGACCTGGC
>NZ_RAWB01000453.1 GCF_003612055.1 Corallococcus llansteffanensis | reverse complement strand
GGTGTTCGGGGCCTGCGGGTGCGGGGGCCGCGCCGGTGGCACTGGCCTGGGCAAGCAGGGCTGCGAACAGGAGGGCGTTCATAGAGGGTGCTCCCCAGTTAGGGGCGAAGCCCATCCGCCGCCATGGGTGCGGGTCCCCGCCGCTCCGATGGAAAACACAGACAGGCACCGGAGTGCCTGACAGTGAATGGACGGAGCGCGCGGGCTGGACCGGAGGGCGGGGATGACAATCCGTGTCGGAGTGGCGCTCAATGACAGCACGGCGGAAGGACGCCGGGCATTCGGAAGGGCATGGGAGGTCCGGGCTCCAGGAGAGAGGAACCAACGTGCATCCCAGGTGCGGCAGGGGCGTCTGTCTTGAAGGGCGGTGCGGTGTTCAGCAGGTCACGGCGGCGCTGCCATGAACGAACCCTCGGACGGAGATGTGGCGGTGCCTGCATCCCGGCCGGGGCCGATGAGGAACGGCAGGGGAACGGATCCATCCGGCGGATCAAACGACCGGCCGACTTCGGATGTGGGAACCGGAATGCCAGGTCCCGCGTCCGTTGGCGTCAGCGATGAGCCCGGTTCTCCATCCCGGAGCCGCCGGAGGATCCTGCCGTCGCTGCCCACCGCATACTGGGCTCCCGAGTGCAGCCCTGGAACGGCGAGGCCGCAGAACCGGGGATCCTCATCAATCCGGATGAAGATGATGCCCTGCCGCTGAATGACCCTGTACCGGTGCGCCTCGGGTCGGTCGGGGCAGGGCGTGTCGGCACGCTGCGGCCCGAGGAAGTCAGCAGCGGCGAGTTCGACGGCGCGCAGGACGGTGCCGGTGAGCTCGACAGGTCCTCCGTCGGCACCTGCCTCCACGGCGGGATGCTCGAAGAAGGCTGGGAAGTCGATGGAGGTGTCACCCACCAGCGCATCGCGCGTGGACGGGTTCCGCAGGCAGCCCGCCAACAGCAAGGCTGCCGGAAGAATGAAGCGCTTTGTCGCCATGGGCCCTCTTCGTCGATGCCTTGACCGTGCGCCTAGTGGCGGTCGATCCGATAGGTCTGCTCGTCGGTCCAGACCACGGTGCCAAGGGGTTGGCGACTCCACTGATTCCGCTCCAGCGTCCACTTGGACAGGTCACCAGTCGTGGGCGTGTACTGGAAGAAGCCGTCGCAGGTGGGATTCGCGAAGTCATTCGAGGCAGAGAAGAACGCCACCAGGGACAGCCGAAGCATTCCCGCTTTCGTCTTCACCTCCCAGCCATGGGCCAGTCCCATGGCGACGATGTACCGGATGTCCTGCTCCGTGAGCTCTCCTTCATACGGACGGGTGTGGAGGAGATACACGTAGCCAATGCTCTCGGGAGGATACCGGGCATCGTCCACGGAGGGCGGCAGGCGGCAGGTCCGTTTGCCACGGGCGTCCTGAATCGGCGTCACGGACATCATGCTCATCTCGAACCGCTCATCGGGCGTGTAATAGACCCAGGCGCAGTATTCCCGTGAGAGGTCCCAGCGCAGCCGGAAGTTCATGTCCGAGCGGCGTCCTGCGGTGGCATGCGGCTGCTTCAACAGTATCGAGCAGGCCGAGATGAGCGCATCCGAATACGTGTCGAAAGGTCCAAAGCCCGGCATGGGGCCCGGGATGCGCTCGGGGACGTCACGCGAGTTGCTCTGAATGACTCCAGGGGTCGCGGCAGGCTGCGCGCATGCCAGCACGAGGCCCAGGCTCAGCCATCCCGGAAGCCTTGCCCCGTGGCCCGTCCTCACGGTGCCGGCAGCATGGACAACCGCTGCTTCGCCGAGCGGCTCTGCGGATCAAACCTCAGCGCCTCCTCCAGCCGCTCGCGGCCCTTCGCCACGTTGCCCTGCACCACGTACAGGTCCGCCAGCCGCACCAGCACGTCCGCGTTGTAGGGCTGCAGGTCCAGCGCCCGCTCGAACTCGCGCGTCGCCGTGGCCACGTCCTTCCGGCGCATCGCCAATTGCCCCAGCATCACGTGCGGCTGCACCAGCCCGCTCGTCTCCGGCTGCGTCGCCAGCGCCTGCAGCGCCGGCATCGCCCGCGCGTCCCCGAACGACGCCAGCGTCAGCGCCGCGCCCTGCCGCACCCACAGCGAGCCGTCATTCAAGAGCGGCACCAGGTCCTCCGCCGCCTCGCGCGCGTTCACGCTGCCCAGCGCGTCGATGAGGTCCGAGCGCAACGTGCTGTCCGTCGTGCCCTTCAGCGACGCCCGCAGCGCCGGCACCACGTCGCGCTTGAACCGCCGCGCCAGGAACTTCGCCGCCGCGCCCCGGAGCGTCCCCGCCTCCGTCGTGTCCGCCAGCACCGCCTCCAGCGGCCCCCGGCTTTGCGCCGCCGTCTTCTCGTCGAACGCGTCCGCCAGGCGCAGCCGCCGCTGCTGGCGCGCCTCCGCCTTCGGCCACCACTTCGTCAGCGCCGCGTCCATCGCGTCCGGCGTCTCCTTCGTGTGGCAGCTGTTGCACGCGTTGGGCACCTCGTGGAGCGCCGTGTTCTTCGGCACCGGCACGTCCAGCGCGTGGTCCGCGAAGTGATCCAACACGCCCGACACCACCGGCGGCATGTGACACGCGATGCAGTCCTGCGCCGCCGCGGCCTTGTGGTGCGTGTGCTTCTCCCCCTGCGCCACCACCTCCGCGTGACAGCCCTGGCACGTCGCCGCGTTCGCGGACGTGCGCGCCGTCGTCACCTTCGGCTTCTTCACCTCGTTGGGCGCATGCGGATCATGCGGCGCCGTGTGGCACGTCAGGCACGTGGCCCCGCCCTGCTGGTGGCAGCGCGACTGGATGAGCGCCTGGTACTCGAAGCTGGAGGTGCTGGGACGCCCGTCGTTGAAGAAGTCGCCGGAGCGCTCGTTGCCCACCAGCAGCACCATGGGCTGGTAGTTCGCGTCGTAGCGCTGGCCGGGCTGGTAGCGGTGCGCCGCGTCCAGCATCGGGAACAGCGTGCGGCGCGGCCCGTGGCACTGCGCGCACACCGCGAAGCCGGCCTCCGCGGAGAGCTTCGCCGGCTGGACGATGTCCGCCGCCACCTGCGAGTCCGCGTGCCGCCCGCCGGGCCCGTGGCAGGACTCGCACGCGACGCCCGCGTCCGCGAACTTCGTCTCCCACTGGTGGCTCGCCCGGTCATAGCGCGCGTCCAACCCCGTGACGTGGCAGTCCAGACACGCGTGCTGCGCGCTGCGGCGGAAGTTCGCCCAGAAGAACGGGTGGTCCGGCGCCAGCGGGCCCTGCTTCTTCTCCGAGTAGTCCACCCACTCGCCCTTGCCCGTGACGTGGAAGTACACCGGCAACACCTGCCAGCGCCCGTCCGGCAAGAGCGTGATGGGGTCCTGCATCCGCTTGCCGCCCACCAACCACTGCACCGGCCACTCGCCCAGGTTCCCGTCCGCGCCCTTGGTGCGCATCAGGTACTTGCCGGCATCGCGGCGCACCCACGCCTCGCTGGACTCGCCCTTGAAGTGCGTGCCCGCGCCCGTGAACGTGCCCACCACGTACTGCTTCGTCGCCGGTGACAGCGCCCGCGCGTGCCAGTCGTGCTTCCAGCCCGTGTGCTGCTCCTCGTGGCAGTCCGCGCACACCTCGGAGCCCACGAACCGGTTCGGCTTCGCCGGAGCCGTCGCCGGAGCCTCAAGGGGCGCCTCCGCTGTCTTCACCAGCACGGGCGCGGCAGGGCTTCCCGCATCCACGGGAGGCCGGGTCGTGACCGGGGACGAGGCAACCACGGGCGCGGAGGACGACGCCGGGCGCAGGGCGAAAGCGAGCCCCACGACGAGGACGGCGACCACCGCGAGGGAGACGAGGACAGGGCGAGAAGGGCGCATCCGGAGGTGCGTCCATGCTCCCCCGGACGGTCGGGCGGCACAAGCGGCCCTCCGAGTGAGCCCGGGCAGCCCTTCTCCTCCAGTGGACACCGCGCTCCCAGGAAGGGCTGCGGTCCCGGGGAGCGCTGGACTAGGGTTCCGGCAGCCAGGAGCCAGTCGCCAGCACCTACCCCGGGAGGCCTTCCCATGCCCATGCGGTCCGTGAACGGAACCCGGCTGTACTACGAGGACACCGGCGGGGCGGGGGACGTGGTCCTCTTCAGCCACGGCCTCCTCTGGAGCACGCGCCTGTTCGACCCGCAGGTGGAGGCGCTGCGCGGCCGCTTCCGCTGCATCGCGTACGACCACCGGGGTCAGGGGCAGAGCGCGGTGCCGCCCGACGCGGTCATCGACCTGGAGACGGTGTACGCGGACGCGGTGGCGCTCATCGAGTCGCTGGGCGTGGGCCCCGTCCACTTCGTGGGCCTGTCCATGGGCGGCTTCGTGGGCATGCGGCTCGCGACCCGCCGGCCGGACCTCTTGCGCTCGCTGGTGCTGCTGGAGACCTCCTCCGACCCCGAGCCCGCCGCGAACGTGCCCAAGTACACGGCGCTCAACCTCATTGCCCGCTACGTGGGCCTGGCGCCCGTCACCGGGGTGGTGATGCGCATCATGTTCGGCACGTCGTTCCTCACCGACCCGGGCCGAGCGGCCGAACGGGCGCTGTGGGCCGCGCGCCTGCGCCAGAACCGCCGCGACATCTGGCGCGCGGTCAACGGCGTCATCAAGCGCAAGAGCATCGCGGACGAGCTGCCGCGCATCCGCACGCCCACGCTCGTTATCGTGGGCGAGGAGGACCGCGCCACGGTGCCCGCGAAGGCGGAGCGCATCCACTCGCTCATCCCGGGCTCGAAGCTGGTGCGCCTGTCGCGCGGCGGGCACTCCTCCACGGTGGAGGAGCCGGCGCTGGTGAACGCGGAGCTTGCTCCCTTCCTCACGGAGCATGCATCCACGAACACCGCGCACACCGGGTGACGCACGGTTACCGCAAGGCCCAGGAGGGTTTCTTCAATGCCAGTCGCGAAATGGAACGGGGTCGTGCTCGCGCAGAGCGAGCGCTTCGAGACGGTGGAGGGCAACATCTACTTCCCGCCCGACAGCCTCCGCCGTGAGCACTTCAAGCCCAGCACCACGCACACGTCCTGCCCGTGGAAGGGCGAGGCGAGCTACTACACGGTGGAGGTGGACGGGAAGGCGAACCCCGACGCCGCCTGGTTCTACCCGGAGCCGAAGTCCGCCGCGGCCAACATCCGGGACCACGTGGCCTTCTGGAAGGGCGTGACGGTGGAGCGGTGATCAGGGCCTGAGGGTCTGGAGTGCGCGGATGCAGCGAGCAAGGCTGTCGCTCCGTCTGGCGGCCACACCGGGGCGCCAGTCGCCTTCCGTGAAATGCGCGATCACCGACGTGTACTGCTTGCCCACCAATGCGGTCGAGCCCTCGGATGGAACGAGGGCGGCCCTGACGTCGCGGGAAGGGGAGCGGCGCGCCAGGTTGATAAGCGCCTGCTTCGCATTGAGGAGGGTGTCGGGCTCAAGGGGGACCAGGCTGACGGGAACGCCGAGGAAGGTCGCGATGCGCTCCGTGTCCGCGAGCAGCCAACTCTCGCCCTGATGGACCGAGATGCGCAGGTGCATTCCCCGCGCGGGCGCTGGAAGAAGGCGCTGCACGAGCGCGGGTGCGCAGGCCGCATCCTGATCCAGGTCGCGCAGCACGAACCAGGGCGCGTTCCGGGCGGCGTTATTGAATCCAGACAGTTTTTCGTCGAGTTTCGCCTTTCCGCCCATTGGATAGACGGTGCCCGCAGGGAGGCCCGCATGGCGGAGAAGTCGGGTGGCGATGGCCGTGTCGGTTGGGCCCTCCACCGTGACGCTCACGGGAATCATAGCGGTCCCCCAAGCCAGGTGAGCTGCTTCGAGCCCCGGGGCGCCGTCCGTGGAATCACGGCGTCCGCGACCGTGAGCCCTCCGTCAAGAAGGGCCCGGATGGGCTCGATGGCTCCTGCGACCTCGACCTGGGTTCCTGCCTTGTGAGGTGTCAGGACGAGCACTTCTTCACCGCCAATGCCCTCGTCCGCCAGGAGTTCCGCGCTGTGGGTGCTGATGATGACCTGACGGTTGTTCTTGTGGTTCAGCCGCGCCAGCATTTGAGGGATGTGACGAACGATCGCCGTATGGACTGAGAGCTCCGGCTCCTCCAGCAGCAGCGGAGCGGTTCCATCCAGGAGCGCCCAAAGCAGTCCCAGGAGCCGGAGCGTTCCATCTGAAAGCTGCGTCTCGTTCTGCGCGACTGCGCCGGGGCGCCAATGCCGGTGTCTGACCCTGAGATGGGGTACGCCCTGTTCGTCACGCTTCAGGTTCAGTTCCTGGAGCTGGGGAACCGCGACCCGGAGCGCGCTCGTGATGCGCTTCAGGCGCGAGTTGCGCGTCTTGGGTGGCACACGGGCCAGTTGCTTCAGGAAGTCACCTCCAAAGGGATCATCGACCCGCCCCTTGGAGCGGTCCGGCTCCCGGACCAGCTGTGGAACGAGGTGGAGATAGCGGATCCTGGAAAAGAAGTCGGCGAGTTCCCGAAAGGGGCGGTTGGTATTGACCTGCTCCAGATGCGTCTGGCTCAAAAGGTCAGGATCGTTCTTGTCAGCTTTGTTGGGACGCTCCCGGAGTAACTTCCCTCCATGCGTGACCACCTCCGTCTTGACGATGGGGCGACGCTGGGAGTCCCGGGTGAATTCCAGCCGGTACTTCCAGGGGGCGCCGTCGCCAAGATCGACTTCGACTTCGAGCGCGACATGCGGAGGTCGGTGCCCATGCAGGGAGCGTATCTGCGCCACCCCTCCACGGGTGCCCACTGCGCGTTGAAACCCGCCTTGCGGATCCGCCACGTCGCGCAGGAAGCGAATGGCATCGAGGAAGTTGGATTTGCCCGCGGCGTTGGGGCCCACGAGGAAGACGCGCTGCTCAAGCGGAGCGTCGGACTCATGGAAGTTTCGCCAGTTTTCAAGGCGGAGGCGGGTGATGCGCATGGCGCGACTGTAGTCGCCAGGACCTGCTCGCGCACGGAAGCTGATCCGCTCCGGCCGCTTCAGCGCCGGAAGTACCGATACCAGCGGGGCGCGTTGCGCAGCTGCGTGACGATGAAGGCCGGCACCCACTGGAGCAGGTTGGCTTCCGGCGCGAAGTGGTAGCCCGCGACCAGGCCCGCGTCGATGCGGTCCTCCTCGAGGTTCGTGGCGTACGGGACGCCGTTTCCGCCCCGGCACTCGCCGGCCTGGAAGAAGCGGCGCCAGAGGTCCCCCGCCTCGGCGTGGTTGTCCGCGATGAGGCGGCTGTCGATGCCGAGCAGCGAGCCCAGCAGCTTCCAGAAGTAATACCAGCGCCCCTGGTCGAACTCGTAGCGCGCGTCGACCCACGACTGCGCGACGACGTAGGAGAACGTCAGCAGCGTGAAGGCGACGGAGCTCTGGTTGTAGACAGGCCGCTCCGTGACGCGGCTGCGGTACGGCGCGAGCAGCCGGTTGTGCATCTGCGCCAGCAGCAGCGTCGTCGCCAGCGTGCGCGTGCTGTAGAGGGTGCCCCAGCCCATGCTCATGTTGCCGTAGAGGATGCGCAGCATGACCTGCGCGGTCTCGATGACCCGGCGGGACACGATGGCCCGCATGCGGCTGTGCGGCCGCTGGACGAACAGCTCCGACACGTCGTGGTGGTAGTACGTGGAGAGGAACGACACCTGCGCCAGCTCGTTGACGGACTGGCCCTGCAGGAAGACGTAGAAGGCCTCGTCGCGCGCGGCCTCGAAGTCGCGCAGGAACCCCGCGGCCGTGTTCGCCCCGGTGACGGCGGCGGTGTTCGCGGCGAAGGGCGGCCCGTACAGCACGCCCGCCAGCCGCTGGTCGCTGTACGTGTTGCCCCAGAACGAGGAGATGGCCGAGAAGGCCCCCAGCGCGGGCCGGTACGCCGTGCCGTCCACCGTGGGCGTGCGGTCGCGGTGCTGGTTCCAGTGGTCCGCCAGCCCCGTGAGCAGCGTCGGCTCCGCCACGCTCAGGATGCCGTAGAGGCTGTTGGCCGCCGTGAGCGGGTTGCCCAGGATGGCGGTCACGTCCTGACCTCGAAAGATGAGCGGCATGGGGCTCCGGCGTGGGTGGCCCCGGGACTCTAGAGAAGGAGTGAGCCTGGAACAAACCGTTGACCCTGGAAATCAGCAGAACGGGGTTTCCGGGCGGGGATGTCC
>NZ_RAWB01000452.1 GCF_003612055.1 Corallococcus llansteffanensis | reverse complement strand
GGGGATGGGCGTGGTCGGCATGGCGGCCTGCTACGAAGAAGCCGCCCGTTCGCCCTTCGGTCCGGTGATGTTCAACGCCGCGCCTCCCGATGACGGCAACATGATCGTGCTGGAGAAGGTGCTCGCGACGGAGGCACTGAAGCAGCGTTGGCTTCAGCCCATCATCGACGGCCGGGTGCGGTCGGCCTTCGCCATGACGGAGCCCGACGGCTGCGGCTCCGACCCCTCGCTGACCTATACCCGGGCGGAGAGGCAGGGCGACGAGTGGGTCATCACCGGCCGTAAGTGGTTCATCACCGGCGCCCAGGGGGCCCAGCACTTCATCCTGATTGCTCGCACTTCGGAGGATGAGCGCAAGGGGCTCACCGCCTTCCTCTTCGATGCGAGCCAGCCCGGCTGGCGCATCGAGCGCCGCATCCCCATCATGGGCCCGGAAGAGCATGGCGGTCATTGCGAGCTCGTCTTCGAAGGGCTGCGCATTCCGGACGCGCACCGCCTGCTGGGCGTTGGCGATGGGCTCAAGGTCACGCAGATCCGGCTCGGCACCGCCCGCCTCACGCACTGCATGCGCTGGCTGGGGCTCTCCAAGCGCTGCCTGGAAGAAGCGGGGGGCTATGTCTCGCGGCGCATGAGCTTCGGGGAGACCCTGGCAAAGCATGAGGGCGTGCAGTGGATGCTGGGCGACGCCGCGAAGGACATTCATATCGGCCGGCTGCTCACGATGAGCGCTGCCTGGAAGCTGGACCAGGGCGACTTCGCGCGCGCCGACATCTCCATCGCGAAGATGCATGTGGCGGACACCCTGCACAAAGCCGCCGACACGGCCATCCAGTTGATGGGGGCCCGCGGCTATTCCAAGGACACGATGGTCGAATGGATCTACCGCTACGCACGGCAGGCACGGCTGGTCGACGGCGCGAGCGAGATCCACAAGATGGTGCTGTCGCGCGCCTACTTGTCCGAAGGTCCGGAGTTCTTCAAGTGGGGCGTGTCCTCCGCTTCCTGAAAGGTGGATGCATGCGGGAGGAACAGAGGACGGCGCTGGAGCACTTCCTGGCCGCGAGGGCTGGCGCAAACGAGGTGCGGATCCACGAGGCGCGGCTGCTCTCCGGAGGCGCCATCCAGGAGAACTGGTCGCTGTCCGCCACCGTGACAGGCGGCCGGCATGAGGGCGTGCTGGAGTGCGTGCTGCGCTCCGACGCGCCCTCGGCCGTCGCCGTGTCACACAGCCGTGCGCAGGAGTTCGCCCTGTTGCAGGTGGCCTTCCGCGCCGGCGTGACGGTGCCCGAGCCCCTGTGGCTCGGAGACGCCTCGGTGTTCGGTCGTGACTTCTTCGTGATGCGGAAGGCGAAGGGCACGGCCTCCGGTTATCGCCTCGTGAAGGAGCCGGGCCTGGGAGGTGACCGGGAAGCGCTGACGGAGCGCCTGGGGGAGGAGCTGGCGCGGCTGCATGCCATCCGCCCGCCGGTGGATGGCCTGTCCTTCCTCCGGACTCCGACGCTGCCGCCCGCGCTCCAGTGCGTGAAGGACTCCCGTGAGTTCCTGGACGGCCACCGCGCGGCGTTCCCGGCGCTGGAGTGGGGCCTGCGCTGGCTGGAGCAGCACGCACCGGCCACACCGGCGCTGGTGCTGACGCATCGTGATTTCCGGACGGGGAACTACATGGTGGATGAGACGGGCCTCACGGCCGTGTTGGATTGGGAGTTCGCGGCCTGGTCGGATCCGCTGGAGGACCTCGGCTGGTTCTGCGCGCGCTGCTGGCGCTTCGGCCAGTTCGACAAGGAAGCGGGAGGCATTGGCTCCCGCGAGGCGCTGTTCCGTGGCTATGAGCGCGTGAGTGGCCGGCGTCCCGAGCGTGAGGCCGTGTCCTATTGGGAGGTGCTGGCCCATGTGCGGTGGGCGGTGATTGCCCTGCAGCAGGGCGAGCGGCATGTCTCCGGGCAGGAGCCATCCCTGGAGCTGGCGCTGACGGCGCATGTCGTGCCGGAGCTGGAGCTGGAAGTCCTGCGCATGACCGGGGGCCGGCATGCGTGAGTGCCCCGACGGTATCGCGTTGCTTGTGATTGCCCGCGAGGTGCTGCGCAAGGAGCTGCTGCCCCTGCTGCCCGGGGACAAGGCCTATGCGGCGCTGATGGTGGCCAATGCCATGGGCATCGCCGAGCGCCAGCTGCGCAATGGTGAAGGCCCCCAGCGGGAAGAACAGCAGGCGCTGGCGGACCTGCTCGGGACGGAAGGCACGCTGGCGGAGCTGAACCGTGAGTTCGCGGCGAGGATCCGCCGGGGCGACTTCGACAACGATGCCGAAGCCCGCCGGGTGCTCTGGGAGTCCACCGTGCAGCGGGTGCGTGAGAGCGCACCCAAGGCCCTGGCGGCCTACAGCCCGAGCGCCGCCCGACACGTCTTGGTGTAGAGGTCCCGGAAGACGTTGTCGGGGTCCGTGCGCTGCTTCACGGCCTGGTAGGTCTCCTTGTTCCAGAGGCTCCAGAAGGTCTCTTCGTCGTAGTAGTTGTAGGAGATGAGCGTCTTGGTGCCGTTGACCCGCTGCAGCTCGTCCTCGAACTCCTTGTAGAGGTTGCGGCCCTCCGGCTGCGGGAGGCCGTAGACGGCCAGGTCGAGGAACAGCGGATCATGCACGCCGCCCCACCACTGGGGCGTCAGCCATTCGTAGTCCCGCGTCCGGCGGAAGGGCACGCACCACACCGGGTAGAAGTGCATCTCGCGGTGGTACCAGTCCATGAACTCGGCCGTGCGCGAGAAGGGCACGAACACGTCCACGATGACGTTGGGGTTCTTGTCCGGCAGGAAGCGGTGGAAGCGGTCCGCCGCCCTCAGCACGCTGTCCGAGTGCACCAGCTTGCCGAACAGCGCCCGGGCCAGGAGGCTTCGCGGGCGGACGTGGGTGACGCCCCGGTTGTAGCGGAAGAGGTAGTCGTAGGTCGTGAGGTAGTCCTCGGACAGGCGCGGGATGCTCTCGCAGTACGCCTTGAGCCAGTCATACCGGCTCACATGCGGCGCGCGCTCCACGAAGCGGCCCACGCACAGCACGTGCTTCGTGGGGGAGAAGATCTGCCCGTCCAGGTAGTCCACGTCCTGGGCCTTGAAGTGGCGCCAGATGCCCTGCTGGAACGCTTCCAGCGTGGCGTAGGTCTCATACGTCACGTGCACGTAGGGCGCGACGCGGACGAGCTTGAAGCGCAGCTTGGAGAGGACGCCCAGCGTCCCGAACGAGCCGTGGATCATCTGGAACACCAGCGGGTGGTGCTGGGGCGAGCAGTGCAGCACCTCGCCCTTGGCGGTGATGATCTCGTACTCGAGGCAGGTGTCGTGGAAGCCGCCGTGCCGGAACGACATGGACTCGATGGAGCACCCCGCGACGGCGCCGCCGAGCGTGATGGTCTTATGTTCGGGGACGATGATGGGCGCGAGCCCGTGGCGCAGCGTCGCCTGGACCACCTGGTCGAAGGTGACCGCGGGCTCGGCCGTGCACGTCATCCCCACCGGGTCGATGTCGAGGATTTCATCCAGGTCCCCCAGGTCGATCTTCTCGTCGCTGCGTCGCCGGTCGTTGCGCTTGGGCACCTGGTGCGGCGGCGTCTTCTTGCGGAAGGACACGGGGCGCGTGCTCGTCCTCAGCCGCAGCTGGCGTGTGATCCGCTCCACCTTCGCCTCGTGGAGCGACTCCTTCCCCATCGTCATCTCGAGCCTCCGAACTCCGTTGCGGCAATGGTGGGGAAGGGCCCTCCGACTGGGGAGTCAGGGCCCGCACCTCCGGCCACCGTCTGGTCGGCCGCCTGACATGCACCGTGTCCGCTGGCGCCAAGACGCTAGGACCCGCGTCCAGTGGCTCCCCGGGCGGGGATGACCACATGCGTCGTGATGTTCAGGGGACCGCAACTAATTTCCGGGTTTATCGAGAATGTCCTGCTTCATGACAGAACTGGGTCGTTGTCGACCCTCTCTCCCCCCATGAACGGAAGAGCATCCCTGATGAACTCCCCCTTCCCCCGAATGGACTGGCGCCGTGCGCGGGTCCTGCTGCCCGTGCTGCTGTCCGTGGCCTGCGGCGAAGCTCCTTCCCTTGAGTCGTTGGGCACCGAGGAGTCCGCGCTCGGCACCCCTGTCACCGTGGCCTTCCAGGAGCAGGTGTCGCCCTCGGCGACGTACACCGGCGCGTCGGACACGACGCTCCTGGAGAGCACCCCCGGCATCAACAGCGGCGCGGACACGACGATCCGCATGGACCGTGACTACCCCACCAGCTCCGGGCAGGTGAGCAACGGCCTCCTGCGCTTCGACCTGAGCGCCATCCCCGCGAACGCGACGGTGCAGTCGGTCCGGCTGACCGTGTTCGTGAAGAACGCGACGACGGGGGAGGGCTACTTCGTCCACGCCGCGGGCCGTCCCTGGACCGAAGCGCAGGCAACCTGGACGAACGCGACGAGCACCACCACCTGGGCCTCGGGCGGCGCGAGCGGCGCCGCGGACCGGGGCGCCACGTCCTTCGCCACGCTCCTTCCGGGCGCGACGGGCAGCTACGGCGTGGACCTCAACGCGGAGGGCGTCGCGGCGGTGCAGGGCTGGGTGCAGAACGCGGGCACCAACCACGGCTTCGTGGTGGATGCCCCCACCAACATGGACGGGCTGGAGCTGGACTCGTCGGAGTCCGCCACGCTGGTCAACCGCCCGAAGCTGACGGTGACCTACGCGCTGCCCACGTCCAGCGGCGGCACGGGCCTGCTGGGCCAGTACTTCACCGGCGCGAACTTCCAGGCCCTCACCGTGGAGCGCACGGACCCGACGGTGAACTTCGACTGGGGCACGAACGCGCCCGTGTCCGGGCTGCCGGCGGATGGCTTCAGCGTGCGGTGGACCGGCCAGGTGATGCCGCTGTACTCGCAGACCTATACCTTCTTCACCCAGAGCGACGACGGCGTGCGCCTGTGGGTCAACGGCCAGCAGTTGGTGAACAACTGGACCGACCACGGCTCCGTGGAGAACAGCGGCACCGTCACGCTGACGGCCAACCAGAAGTACGACCTCCAGCTGGAGTACTACGACAGCACCAACAGCTCCGTCGCGAAGCTGTCCTGGTCGTCCGCGAGCCAGCCCAAGCAGATCATCCCCGTGGACCAGCTCTTCCCCGCCACGGCGCAGCAGCCGGGCAACCCCGGCCTCACCGGCCTGGACAACACGGGCAAGACGATCCCGGACACGAATTACGCCATCCCGGCGGGCGCCATCTTCCTGGCGACGAATGGCAATGACAGCAACGCGGGGACGCAGGCGGCCCCGGTGGCCACGCTCAACCGCGCCATCGCGCTGGTGCCGTCGGGCGGGACCATCGTGGTGCGCGGTGGCACCTACCGCGACTGGTACAACAACGGCGCGGGCAACTACAAGGTCGCGACCAAGCCGATGACGCTCCAGGCGTATCCGCACGAGCAGCCCTGGTTCGACGGCACGGACCTGAAGCCCGCCTCGGCGTGGACGGCCGATGGTGCCGGCCACTGGTACATGGACTGGAGCACGCCGTCCTTCTGCAACGGCGGCTACTACAACTACAAGTACGACGCCCAGCCGACGACGAACACGGGGCCGTGCAGCCACTTCGACATGTACGGCGACCCGGCGAACCCCGCCGCGGGCGACCCGCAGATGGTCTTCATCGACGGGACGTACGTGCACGAGGTGAAGACGCTCGCGGAGGCCACGCCGGGCAACTTCTTCTATGACTGGACCAACCGCCGCATCTACCTCGCCACCAACCCCACGGGGCACACCGTGGAGGTGGCCGCGCGCCCCATCGCGCTCGTCCTGGGCGGCACCGGCTATTCCCTGAAGGGCCTGGGCTTCAAGCGCTACGCGACGAACGAGTACAGCGGCACCACGAGCGCGGCCGTCTACATCGGCGCGACGAACGGGTTCGTGGAGAACTGCGTCTTCACCCAGATGGCGGCGGGCTCGCTCAGCTTGAAGCCCCAGGGCGGTGTGGTGCGCCGCTCCGTCTTCGCCAGCAACGGCTTCACGGCCATTGGCTCGAACGGCTCCACCAACTCCAACCCGGTCGTCCCGGACGGGCTGCTGCTGGAGGAGAACATCGTCAACGCCAACAACACAGAGCGCTTCGGCACCAACTGCTCGCGCTCCTGTGCGCAGGCGGGCGTGAAGATTGCCCACATGAATGGCTTCACGGTGCGCAACAACGTCTTTGAATACAACCTGAACGGCGCGGGCTTCTGGTGCGACGAGGACTGCCGCGGCGGCGTGATGGTCGGCAACATCTCCCGCAACAACAAGATCGGCATCTTCTACGAGGTGTCCGACACCGGCATCATCGCGTCCAACCTCATCTACGACAACACGTACGCGGGCATCCAGACGTGCTCGGCGAACACGAAGATCTACAACAACACCCTGGTGGACAACGCGGCCATCAGCATCTGGATCTACGACGACTCGCGCAACGAGCAGGACCGGCGCGGCTCCGACATCGGGCCGGACACGGCGAACGTGGACGTGTCGAACAACATCATGTCGGGCGGGAACATCACGACCCTCAAGGCCTCGCGCTCCGACAGCAACTTCACCAACACCGGCCCGAACACCTTCTTCTCCGGGCTGGACTACAACAGCTACTACCGCTCCGGCGGCAGTGGGAAGTCGCTGGTCAACTGGGTGGACACGGGCGGCGTGAACTACACGTCGCTGGCCGCGGTCCGCGTCGACCGGGGCTGGGAGACGCACGGCCACGACCTGGCGTCGGGCGGTGACCCGTTCTTCGTGAACCAGTCGCTGCGCAACTACGTCGTGCGCCCCTCCAGCGTGGCGTACAACAGCGGCAAGCCGCTGCCCGCGGATGTCGCCCAGGCGCTCGGCGTGCCCGCCGGCACGGTGACGAGCCGGGGTGCGTTGAACTGGCCGGGCCGGTAGCTCCGTCTTGAGTTGAGTCCGCAGGGCCCGGAATCGCGAGGTTCCGGGCCCTGGGTCTTTTTCAGCGGGGGCTCACGGCGCGGGAGCTTCCAGTTGCTGGCGCAATTCGCGGGTGCTCATCACCGGGGTGCCGTCCCGGCCCAGCAGGGTCTGTCCATCCGCGGAGTAGAGCGCCGGGCGCCGGAAGAGCATGCGCAGGGCGTGGCGGTGGGGGTAGACGATGGAGGCCCTGGGGTTCAGTTGGCGCAGGTGCTTGCGCAGGAGCGGGGCGTACTTCGGGCTCTGCGCGGGGAAGATGTGGTGCTCCTGGTGGTAGCTGAAGTTGAAGTGCAGCCAGTTCAGCACCGGGTGCGTCTCCACGCTGGCGGTGTTCACGAAGGGGTTGTCCGTCTCCTCCGACGCCGGCTGCATCCAGTGGTTGGTGGCGATGTAGATCATCAGCGAGATGTTGCCGATGAAGAGCGGGAGCACGAGCGCGTAGAACGCGGCCCGGGGCCCCAGCACCCAGCCCAGCGCGCCCCAGCCCGCCGCGAGGAGCAGCGTGAGCACCCGCTCCCGCGCGCGGTGCAGGTGCACGTGCTGGAACGCGGGCAGCCGGCAGTGGTGCCACAGGAAGGCCTGCCCCTGGGCGGTGAAGAAGACGCTGAAGCTGATGAAGCTGAGCCAGTGCCCCGACCCCGGGGACATCGCGTGGAACAGCTTCGCGAACCCCTGGGTGTGCCAGTCCGTCTGACGGGGCAGGACGTCCGGGTCGCGGACGAGGACGTTGGCGGCGCTGTGGTGCGCCTGGACGTGCCACGCCCGCCAGTTGCCAGGGGTCACCAGGAAGGGCGCGAAGCCGACCCAGCCAATCAGGTCCTCCATCGCCCGGCTGTGGAACACCGAGTGGTGCAGCGCTTCGTGCGCGGCGAGGCCCACGGCGGTGATGAGCTGCCCGAGGACGAGCGCGATGAGGAGGCAGGCCCAGTCCGGCAGGGACCGGGTCCCGAGGACATAGATGAGGGCCGCCATCACGGGCACGAGGCCGAGCGCGACGAGGCCGCGCAGGGGCTGCCGCTCGAAGGCTTCGGGCGGCAGCGCCCGTCGCAGCTCCGAGCGGAGCCGCTTGGGGTCATCCGCGGGGATGGGAACCACGGGGGAAGGGGAGTCGTTCATGG
>NZ_RAWB01000451.1 GCF_003612055.1 Corallococcus llansteffanensis | reverse complement strand
CGTCCGGCGCGGAGCTGGTCCACCTCAGCCGTGCGTCCATCATCCGGCGCCCGTCCGCGTCCAGCACCGTGTAGTTCAGCGGAAGGTTCTGCCCCTGCGTGCGCAGGTAGCGCAGCTCGGGCGGCTCCTTGAAGCGCTCGATGGCCTCCCACTCGCGCGTCTTGGCGGGCACCCAGATGATGGACGTGAAGAAGCTCAGGTTGGGGGACGCCAGGGAACAGCCGCAGCCCAGGCCGCCGCCGAAGGTGAAGGTGACGCCGGTGGAGCTGTACCAGCGCAGGCCGATGAGCAGCTCCGCGGGAATCTGGCGGGGCTGGTCGGGCTCCTTCTCCAGGCCCACCGCGCCGTGCACCATGCCGAGCGCGGTGATGCCGCTGCCGCGCAGGAGGGGCACCTCGGTGCCCAGGCCGAAGGGCGCCATGTCGCCCATGTTGACGCCGCTGAACACGAGGTCCGGCCGCTTCCAGAAGCCGCCGTTGAGGGCCAGGAGGATGCCGGACTCGAAGCGGTAGTCGACGACGACGCCCGGCGCCCAGGTGAGCTCGCCGTCGCCCGCGAAGGCCTCCTGCACGCCGGTGGGGAAGCTGACGTTGAAGGTGAGCGCGCTGCCCCAGCCGTGGCCTTCCGCGGAGCGGCGCAGGCCGGGGAGGGCCACCTTGCCGGTGAGGCGCAGGTCGCCGAGCGCGAAGCTCTCCACGGGTCCTTCCGAGCCGATGACCTCCAGGTTCTGGCCGCCCTGGAGCATGACGAGTGGCAGGTCCACGCCCACTTCGGCCCAGTCGAAGAGGCCCACGGTGGCCATGACATCCAGCTGGAGCCGGTTGCCCACGAGGCTGATGGAGCCCACGTCGCCGTCCTTGGGGACGAGGGACAGGGGGTTGATGGAGTAGCTGAGGTAGGGCCCGGCGGAGACGGACAGGTGGGACAGGGGCCGGGACTGGGTGACCATCACCAGGTCCTGCGGCGCGCCGGAGGGACGGAAGAGCTGGAGGTTGAAGCGCGCATCCGGCGCGGCGCTGGCGGCGGTGGACAGACCCAGGGCCACGAGCAGCGGGAGGAGCGACGTGCGGGAAGGCTTCATCGGACGCGGCGGGAGGAGCGCAGGAAGAGGAAGCCCAGGGCGAGGGTGACGAGGATGGCGGTGCTGCCGGTGGGGGTGTCCTCGGCGGTGGTGCCGCAGCAGAAGGCGCCGCCCTGCGGTTCGGTGCCGGGCTTGCGGCGGCCGCGCTCGCACTGCTGGGTCTCGGCGGAGCAGAACTCGACGCCCAGGCAGTCGCCGCTGTCGGCGCAGGAGATGTCGCAGGTGTTGGACGTGGTGTCGCAGGTGCCGCCGCAGGGGCAGTGGGCATCGGCGAAGCACTCGACGCACGTGGCGCCGTCGCACACGAGGCCTTCTTCGCATGTCACGGCGCAGGCGTTGGTGTTGTCGCAGGTGCGTGTGGTGGGGTCGCAGGTGCCGCTGCCGCAGTCGGAGTCGTTGACGCAGCCCACGCAGACGCTGTTCTGCACGGAGCCGTCGGTGAGGCAGAACGGGGTGGCGGCGTCACAGGCATCGCAGCGGTCGCCGCAGCGCTTGTCGGTGGTGCAGGCGCTGCATTCGCCGCTCAAGCAGAACTGGCCGTCGCCGCACTCGAGGTCGGTGCGGCACTGGACGCAGACCTCGCCGTCGAGACAGAAGGGGCGCTCGCCGGGGCACTTGGAGCAGCCGGGGCCGCAGCGGTCGGCGGTGTTGCACTCCGGGACGGCGTCGACGCAGGCGCCGTTCACGGTGTCGCAGCGCTGGCCGTTGGAGCACTGGCTGTCGGTGGTGCACTCGACGCAGGAGGGCGGAGCGCCGGGGGTGGGTGCGGCGCACTGGGTGCCATTGGGGCAGCAGTTGCAGGAGTTGCCGGCGCAGGCGTCGTTGGAGTCACAGAGGACGCAGGCGTGGTTGGAGCAGCGTAGCCCGCGGTCGCAGTCGGTGTCCTGGTTGCACTCGGCGCAGGTGTTCGAGGTGGGGTCGCAGACCTGGCCGTTGGGGCAGTTCTCGTCGCCCGTGCACTGGACGCAGGTGAAGCTGGGTTCGTCACAGACCTGACCGGAAGCGCACTGGGAATCGTTGACGCAGCCCTTGCAGGTGTTGTCGGTCAGGTCGCAGCGGCCGGTGACGCAGTCCGCATCCGCGGTGCACTGGACACAGGAGTAGCGACTGTTGACGTTGGCGCAGTGGGGCGTGGACTGACCGCAAGGTGAGCAGGTGTCGCCGCAGAAGAGCGCCGAGTCGCAGGGCGCGCAGAGGGCCGCGGCGTTGCAGTAGTAGGACGAGCCACAGCCGCCGTTGCCGGGGAGGTTGGCGAACTGGCGGTTGCACTGATCACACTGGTTCAGGTTGGCCGGGAACGACGGGCGGCCATTGTCCGTCTGGAAGAACTTCTCGGCCGGGACCAGGCTGAAACCAGAGGTGCTCAGGTTGACGAAGGGCGCCTGATTGGCGGAGCGCTCGAAGTCAGTGAACGCACCGGCGTTGACAGACAGCTCCAATGCCGCGTGGTCACCGATCTCTGCATACAGGATTTCGACAGGGTAGAGGCCCGTCTTGGAAAACCTGACGGTGTTGGTGGTGCGCCAGGTCGCGAACCCGAGCGTGGGTGGGCGGTTGATGACCGGATACGCAGTCTGAGCGCGGTCGTAGATGACGAGGCTGACCGCGTCGTCCGCGTAGAAGCCAAAATGCAGCCCGACTCCGATCATGTCCGGCGTGACGTTGATGAACCCGCGCAGACGTGATGCGAAAGACGTGGTCGTGTCATTGATGAAGAAGCCGCAGCCTCCGCTTGGACATCCCGACACGACATCAATGAAATCGCCGTAGCTCTGCCTGAGGCCACCGGTGTTGTTGTTCGACAGGTCGAACGGGGTCCTCAGGACCGACGTCACCCGGCTCGACCTGTTGGCCTCCATGAAGGAGTTGATGCCGCCGTTGAACGTAGCCTCGCTCTGCGGGAAGTCACCCGCCGGGTTCGTGGACACGCTCGATGCGATGCAGAGGCCGGTTCCAATCTCTCCAGGCGATGGAGCGATGGGGTCTCCCGTGACGACGACCTCCGGCTGCTTGGCGGCCACGGCAGGCGCGCTCGCGAGGCACACAGCGAGCAGGGACAGCGCGGCACACGCGCGGAAGGGGAGGGGAGAGGGTCGCACGGCGGCGGGCAGCCTCCCAGATTTGCTTGACGTTCTCAACTTCCTTCCCCACGTCACGCGTCCCCGTGCGTCGAGAGGACCTCCAGGGTCCTCCGCCACTCGAACGACGTCCGCCGGGAACGAAATCAAACTCACCCCGTACAGCAGGCAAAACTGGAAATCGTCACGGCGTCCCGCGACTCACGCGCGGCGGCACGCGACATCCCCATCCTGGGAGCGGATGAAGGCCGCGGCGAGCTCTCCGCCCAGGGCCGCGCACAGCACCTCGAAGGTGCGCCGCCGGGCCCCGCCGAAGAACGCCGGCTGCCGGGCCAGCGTCTCCGGGTGACGCACGAAGACGTTGTACCCGAGGATGCACCCATCCGCGCGCAGCACGGTGATGCCATCGGTGGACATCATGCCGCGCAAGAGCTGCGCGGTCGCCCGCACCGCCGACGCGGCGCTGCCATCCGGCGTCGCGTGGTGCCGGTCCAGCAGCGCCACCACGTCCATCGGCCGGGGCAAGAGGATGCCATCCACGAACAGCGCCGACCCCGCGCGCTCCCGGGGCAGCACCGCCACCAGCGTGCCGTGCGAGGACTGCATCACCTCGAACAGCACCCGCCGGAAGAAGCCTCGCGCGTGCTCGCGGCTGGAGGGCAGGACCTGCTCGGTCACCGCGCTCGCCAGCGAATCCAGGACCACCGAGGGCGGCTCCAGGTCGATGCGCGCACCGGACAGGTACACGTGCCGCACCAGCCCGCCGCCCGCGCGCAGCTCGATGATGTTGTCCGCGAGCTGCAACACGCCCACCACGCGCACGCCCCGCTCCGGCGCGTTGCGCAGGCGCTCCAGCGGCGTCTCCGCCAGGGGGAACGGATCCGTCCGGAAGATGCCGTAGGTGAGGCCCTCCGCCTCGCGCAGCAGGTACAGCGCCCACCAGCGCCCCTGCCCCAGCGGCGCGCACTGCTTGAGCGCCCGCTGGATGGTGGCCCGGGTGCGCGGCCCCGAACCGATGGGAATCGGGTCGTGCCCACCCAGCAGCTCCAGCATCGCGCCCAGGTCGTCGCCCAGGAACGCGGTGGGGAACAGCAGCGCGCCCTCCTCGCGGTAGCGCGACAGCGTCACCAGCAGCTCACTGAGCGCGTCCGCCGTCTGCGCGCACGTCATGTCCGCCTCGTCGAGGAACACCCCGACGGACTCGGTCAGCAGGTGTCGGAACGACAGGATGAGAGGGGAACCCGCCTCCGGGCCCGGACCGGTCATGGCACTGCCGAGCATGACGCATCGGTGGCGACGTGGCACGGACGAACTCACCCCGCCGCTCGGAAGGCCGGAGGCTTGTCCGGGAGCGGCCGCCTACTCCGTCGCCGCTCGCGCCGCCTCCAGCGTGGCCGCGGTGCGCAGCCAGCCGTCGGCCTGGGCGTCCAGGTGGGACAGCAGGTCCGTGAAGAAGCGCGTCTCCATCGCCTGCGCCAGCGTGGCCCCGTGGGAGTCCGCCCACCGGCGCGTCACCGTCGCGCGCACCTGGGCCCCCAGCAGGTCCACGAAGCGCTCCAGCAGCGGCGTGGACAAGAGCGTGCCCGCCCACACCACCGCGTCATGCCCCAGGCCGCCGGTGGCCACCGTCACCACCGCCGCCGCTCCCGATGGCACCGAGTACACCAGCGTGGTGAGCGTCTGGAGCATCTCCTCGCGCATGCCGCCCTGCAGCTCGCGGCCCACCAGCTCGCGGCAGAAGTCATACAGCGTCACCCGGTCCGTCGCGTGCGCGTGCAGCGCACCCAACTCCAGCGGCGCATCCAACCGGCCGAGCATCGCGGGCCCGAAGGCCTCCGCCAGCTTCTGCTTCGTCTCCGCGTCCCCGCGCCACGCGGCCACCTCCGGCGCGAACGCGTCCACCAGCCGCCGCAGCCCGTCCTTCAGCGAGTCGTCCACCGCCTGCGTGGGCAGCGCCTCGTGGGGCCGGGGCCCGGTGAAGGACTCGCGCACCTTGCGGCTCACGAACGTGAGCGCCGTGGCCAGCCCCCGGAACGGCAGTCGCACGAGCCGGTGGAAGGTGCTGCGCGCATCCAGCTCGTCCCGGAACGCATCCACGAGCACGTCCGCGGGCACGGCCTTCAATGCGGCCTGCGCGCCAATGCCCAGCAGGTCGTGCCGCAGCCGCTGCCGCAGGCGCTCCGGCTCCCGCGCCGCGCGCGTGGCGGCCCGAGCCACCGCGTCCAGCTCCGAGCGCGCATCCGACAGCGACGCCTCCAGCGCCCGGGCCTTCAGCTCCCGCGCATGTTCGGCCTGTCCCAGCAGCGCGGCGAGCGGAGGCCGTCCATCCAGCGCCTCCGTGGCGAGCGGCTTCAGGCCCGCCTCCACGTCCGGCTGGTGCGGCGCGAGATAGCGCGCGATGGGTGGGTGGCCCACGTCCTGGGCCAGCTTGTCCAGGTGTCCCCGGGCCACGTCCTCGCGCGTGGCCTCGTTGTAGACGAGCAGGTACGGCCGCCCGTGGCCCACCGCCGCGCGCAGGAAGTCCACCAGCGCCGCGTTCTGGTACGTCTGCCGGCTCACCACGAACACCAGCACGTCCACCGTGACGAGCAGCGCCTCGGCCCGCTCGCGGTTGTCGCGGTACACGCTGTCGAAGTCCGGCGTGTCCATCACCAGCAGGCCCCGTGGCACCGCGTCCGCCAGCACCAGGTACAGCCGGCCCGCGGGTCCGGGCGCGTCCACCGGCGCCACCGTGCCCTCCACCACCGGGACGATGTCGTAGCGCTGGGTCAGCACGTCCTTCAGCTCGCCGGTCCACGTCTCCGGGTGCGCCGCCGCCAGGCACTGCTTCGTCAGGCCGCCTTCGGGACGCGCGGGGGACAGGGACGCCTTCGCCAGCGCGTTGAAGAGCGTGGACTTCCCGACGTTGTTGGGCCCGGCGATGGCCACGAGCAAGAGCGGCATGTCGTCCGGGCCGGAGCCCAGGCGGGGCAGCAGGTCGCGGCGCAGGCGTTCGGCCAGACGGCGGGCCACGTCGGCGTCGCCTCCTTCGGGGAAGCGCTCGGAAGGAGGCAGGGCCTCCAGGGCGGACGCGAGGGCGGTGCGCAGGGCGTGGGAGTGCTTCATGGGCATGGGCCGCGCGCAAGACAGCACGCACGCACGGCGGTGCCCAGGAATGTGTATGCGCTCTGTCCACCGGGGACACCCCCCATGAGGCGCGCTAGGGTGCGCCGCATGCGCCTCCTTCTTGCCTGCCTGCTCCTGTCGGGGTCCATCGCCTGCACGGCCACGCACGCCAACGCGCCCGCACCCGACGCGCCCGCATCCGACGCGCATGCGCAAGGCCCGCTGCCCTTCATCGCGGACGACTACGCCCGCGCGCTCGCCGAGGCGAAGGCGAAGGGCGTGCCCCTGTTCGTCGACACGTGGGCGCCGTGGTGCCACACCTGTCGCTCCATGCGCGCCTACGTCTTCACGGACAAGGCCCTGGCGAAGCACGCGGACCGCTTCGTGTGGCTGGAGCTCAACACCGACCTGACCGGGAACGCGGCCTTCCAGGAGAAGTACCCGGTGGAGTTCTGGCCCACCTTCTTCATCATCGACCCGCGCGAGGAGAAGGCCCTGCTGCGCTTCGCCGGCAGCGCCACGGTGCCGCAGCTGGAGCGCCTCTTCGAGGACGGCGAGCTGGCCTACAAGGGCGGCGCCACCGGCGCGGACGCGCTGCTCGCCCGGGGCGACGCCCTCTACGGAGAGGGCAAGCCCGCGGAGGCCGCCGAGGCCCTGTCGCTCGCGCTCGCCGAGGCCCCCGCCGACTGGTCCCGCCGGGGCCGCGCGCTGGAGTCCCTGCTGATGGCCCAGTACGGCGCGAAGCAGTACGTGCCGTGCGCGCAGAAGGCGGTGGCGGAGCTGCCGAAGGTGCCGCGCTCGCTCAACCTCGTCAACGGCGTCCTCAACGGCCTCACCTGCGCGCTGGCCATCCCCGAGAACACGCACGAGACCGCCAGCCTGCGCTACGCGCTGGAGGCGAAGGCGCTCGAGGTGCTCGCGCCGCCCGCCATCGCGATGGAGGCGGATGACCGCTCCGGCATCTACGAGGTGCTCGTGCAGGCACGCACCAAGGAGGGGGATACCGCGGTCGCGAAGCGCGTCGCCCGGGAGTGGATCACGTTCCTGGAGGGCGAGGCCGCGAAGGCGCCCAACCCGGAGGCGCGCACCGTGTTCGACTCGCACCGCATGCTCGCGGCGATGGCGCTGAATCAGCCCGAACGGGCCATCCCCGCGCTGGAGCAGAGCGAGCGAGACCTGCCCCAGGACTACAACCCGCCCGCGCGGCTCGCGATGCTCTACCTCCAGACGAAGCAGCTGGACAAGGCGCTCGCCGCGAACGACCGGGCCCTCGCGCGCGTGCAGGGCGCCCGGAGGCTGTCCGTCCTCGGCGTCCGTGCGGACATCTACGTGGCCCGGAAGGACGAAGCGGGCATGGTGAAGACCTTGGAGGATGCGATCTCGTTCTCGAAGACACTGCCCGCGTCCCAGGTGTCGGCGAGCCGGATGGAGGCCCTGGAGAAGCGGCTCGCCGCCCTCAAGGCCCCGGCCGCGGCGCCGTAGCGACGCGCACCTTCAGCGCCCTTCGAGCGGCACCGCGCGCCGGGCGTCCAGGTCGAACAGCTCGAAGTCCTCGGCCCGGCCCTCGCGCATGGCCCCGTCGGTGAAGACCATCACCGCCTCACCCGCCCCCGTCTCCGGGGGCGGTCCGTGCGCGTAGTCTACGCGCGTCCCGTCCGTCACCAGGTGGCGCAGCACGCCGTCGCGCACGGGGCCCGGGGACACCAGCTCCCGCACCCGCTTGTCGCGCGTGTGGCCCACCACCTGCGTCAATCCCAGCGGCAGCCGGCGCGGGTCGAACCGCCGCCGGGGCGTCCCGCGCACGCGCTCCGCGTCCTCCGCCTGGAGGCTGGGCCGCTGGTAGAAGATGCCCCGCCCCTCGCCCGACGCCGCGTTGCCCGGC
>NZ_RAWB01000450.1 GCF_003612055.1 Corallococcus llansteffanensis | reverse complement strand
GGATGGGGACGCGGCGGGAGTCGGGGGATGAAGCGGAGGCGGAGGGCGTGCGCCTGCTGGAGTCGCAAGGCTTCCGGGTGATGGCGCGCAACTGGACGTGCCGCTACGGCGAGCTGGACATCGTGGCGGAGCGCGAAGAGGTGGTGTGCTTCGTGGAGGTGCGGATGCGCTCCTCGTCGGTGTGGGGAGACCCGGCGCACACCGTGTCCTTCGCCAAGCAGCGGCGGGTGGTGAAGGCCGCGCTGCACTATCTCTTCCAGAACGGCATCGACGGGCGCATGGTGCGCTTCGACGTCATCTCCGTCGTGGGCCGGGGCGAGCACGCCCAGGTGGAACACATCCCCGCCGCCTTCGACGCCGGCATGTGAGGACCTGTCCTTGGCTGGAACGCTCTACCTCGTGGCCACGCCCATCGGGAACCTGGGGGATGTCACCGCCCGGGCCCTGGAGACGCTGCGCACCGCTGGCTTCCTCGCGTGCGAGGACACCCGGCACTCGCGCATCCTGTTGGACCACTTCGGCATTGGCGGCAAGGACCTGGTGAGCCTGCCCGCCTTCGCCGAAGGGCAGCGTGCCGGGCGCATCCTGGACCGCATCGAAGCAGGGGACGACTGCGCGCTCATCACCGACGCGGGCAGCCCCGGCATCAGCGACCCGGGCGAGAAGCTGGTGGCGGAGGCACTGGAGCGCGGCCTGAAGGTGGAGCCGGTGCCCGGGGCGACGGCGCTGGTGGCGGCGCTGAGCGCGTCCGGGCTGCCCACGGGCCGCTTCCACTTCCTGGGCTTCCTGCCGCGCAAGGGGCCGGAGCGCCGGGCCATGCTGGACGAGGTGGCGCCCCTGTCCGCCACCTGCGTGCTCTACGAGTCCCCGCGCCGCCTGGGAGAGACGCTGGCCGACCTTCAGGAGGCCTGGGGGGACCGGCGCGCGTGCGTGGCGCGGGAGCTGACCAAGCTGCACGAGGAGTTCGTCCGGGGCCCGCTGTCGGCCCTGGTCGCGCGCTACGCCGCCGAGGAGACCCGGGGCGAGGTGGTGGTGCTGGTGGAGGGGCGCACCGGAGAGCAGCGCTGGAGCGAGGACGAGGTCCGCCGCGCGCTGGAGTCCGGCCTGGAGCGCGGCGAGAAGCTCAAGCCGCTGAGCACCGAGCTGGCCCGCCGCGCGGGGTGGCCCGGCCAGGAGGTGTACCGGATGGGCCTCGGGCTGAAGCAGCGGTAGGGACGAACCGCTGCCTCAGGGGCGCCGCTGCTAGAAGCTGAAGCTCGCGCCCAGGTCGAAGCGGAACGTGGTGCTCTGGATGGCCCGGAAGCGGCGGGACACCAGGTCGTAGCGCCAGTCGAACGTGGGGTTCAGCTCCGGCGAACCGGGGTTGGCGTCCACGGAGCCGTCGCCGTTCAGGTCCTGGCCCACGGCCTCGGTCGTGAGCAGGTGGTCCGTGTTGTAGAGGAAGTTGCCGGAGGCGCGGATGGTGAAGGCCTCGGCGGCGCGGGCGGTGACGCCGAACTGGCCACCCACCTGCAGGTAGTCTTCCGACGTGAGCAGCTTGCGCAGCGCGGAGCTCAGCTCGTTGTAGTACCGGCCGCGGCCCACGTAGTTGCCCATCAGGCGCAGGTCCACCGCGAACTTCTGGGACCGGGCCTTGTTCTCGAACGGCACCAGCTCCATGCCGAAGAGGAGGCCCGTCTGCGAGGGGGCCTGGATGCCCGTCTCCTTGCGATCCCACGGGCCGTTGAAGCAGTTGCCCGGGGCGCCCAGGGTGGCCGGGTTCGCACCGGCCTGGTCGCAGTTGGAGTAGGCCTTGGGGCCGCGCACCGGGATGGTGTGGTAGGCCTTGAAGTACGGGTCCGCCGCGCCCATGCGCCGCGAGAAGGACGTGTAGAGCTGGTACTTGTGGACGCGGTCGCCCACGTTGCCGCGGTCCCCATCCGGGTCGCTGGTGTCCACGCTCGGGTTGCGCAGCTTGGCGGTGGGCGCCTCGTAGTCGATGCCGACGATCCACGTAGGCTTGGTGTCGTCCTTCTCCTGGTTGAAGAAGGCGTACGCCAGCCCGAAGTGGATGTTGCCCAGGCCGCCCCGGTAGCTCTCCTGCGGGACCCGGAAGAGCCGGCCCACGCAGCCCTCCGAGGAGTACGGCGAGCCGTCCGGGTTGAAGCAGCTGTTGTCGATGGTGGAGTTGCCGGAGTTGGTGCCCGACACGAACTCCCAGCTCTCGTTCTGCTGGAAGACGACGGGCAGCTTGAAGGAGAACTCCAGGTCCTTCCACAGGCCGAACGCGAGCGCCAGGTTCAGCCGCGCGTCCACGCCCTTGTACCAGACCTCGTTGACCTCCCGGACCTCCGAGGCGTCGGACGCGGCATTCGCCGAGAGCTGCTCGCGCACGATCTTCGCGCGCGTCTGCGTGCGCTCGAACCCGACGTCGAAGAAGAGGTCAAACGGATCGTCATCGTCGAACGACGAGGCGATCCGGGTGATGTCCGCCGCGCTGGCGGCGAGCGGCGCGCCCAACGTCAGCGCGGCGATGACGGCGCGAAACCTGTGCATCCACAACCTCCGACGACCCACGGCCCAGGAGCCTGCCAGCTAGCCGTGCCGTCAGAGGAGTGTCAAGAAATGGGTGGGCGTTACTTGCCCGCCACGGACGTGCCGAGCAGTCCGTCCAGCCGCTGCACCTCGGTCTCGAAGGACGCCTTCTGGGGGGCCGCCAGGGCCGCCCGGAAGGTCTTGTGCTGGTCGAAGGGGTCCAGGACCCGGTTCTCCCCCAGCATCAGCTGGTAGTGCAGGTGGGGGGCGAAGGAGTGGCCGGTGTTGCCGCTCTGCGCCAGGACCTGGCCCGCGGACACCCGCATCCCGGCCTGGACCGTGCGGGGCAGCTCCGCCAGGTGCAGGAAGAGGGCGCGGCGGCCCTTGCCCCCGGACTCCACCAGCTCGATGCAGTTGCCGTTGCTGCCGAAGTTCCAGTTCTTGCGCTTGATGACGCCCGCGAAGGGCGCCCGGATGGTGGTGCCCACCGGGGCGCGGAAGTCCACGCCCTTGTGGCCCCGGCCGTCGCGCAGCAGGGACGTGATCTGCTCGTAGCTGTCGATGGGCGAGTGCTCCATCCTCAGCTCCAGCTCGTCGCCGCCCGGCAGGTAGTAGCGCGCGTTCGTCTCACCCGTGGGCTGGAAGCGGTAGGCGCGGTGCGTCTGGCCCGTCTTGCCGGAGACGAAGCGCACCGCGTACACCAGCGGCTCCTCGTTGGGCCGGCGCTGGTAGAGCACGTCCAGCGTGTCGCCCCGGAGGATCTCCCCGGGGACGCGCACCCACCACACCAGCGTGCGCGTCACGACCTGGGCCAGGGCGGGGCCCACCTCCGGGCCCGCGGCCTGGACGAGCGCCGTCTCCAGCGGACCCTCGATGCGGATGGACGCGCGCTCCATGCCCGCGGCCTTCACCGGGTCGGTGGGCAGCGGGGGCGCGACGGGGGCCTGCGCCAGCGTGCCCGCGTCCACGGTGAGCGCGGACTGGGAGGCGACGTCCATGGGGACATCCGCCATGCGCTGTTTCCACCACCACACGCCACCCGCGGCCGCGCCGAGGATGACGGAGACGGCAACCACCGGTCCGAAGGGATTGCGCTTCGGTGGTCCACCGAGGGTGGGAAGATTCGGCCGCATTCAAGCTCCCTGAGGGTGAGAAGGTACGCGGGCCCGAAACCGCCGACGGAACGGCGATATTTCGGCCGCCCGGGGCTACTCGTCCGGGCCGTCGTCCTGCCCGTCCGGGGTGGTGTCGCGCAGGCCGAACTCCTTCATCTTCGTCTGGAGCGACTTGCGGCTGATCTGCAGGAGGCGCGCGGCGCGGGTCACGTTGCCGCCCGTCTCATCCAGCTTCTTCACGATGAGGTCCCGCTCCAACTCCGCGGCCTTCATCCGCACGATGTCCTTGAGGCCCACCTCGCCCACCGGAACATCCAGCGTGCCCAGCGAGCCGGCCACCGTGGCCCCTGCCTGCACGCCCGCTCCCCCGCGCACCGGCTCCGGGAGGTCCTTCGCGGTGATGTGGGGGCCGTCCGCGAAGAGCAGCACGCGCTCGATGAGGTTCTCCAACTCGCGGATGTTGCCCGGCCACGCGTACGCCTGGAGCAGCACCATCGCGTCGTCGGCGATGCCTTCGATCTTCTTGTTGAGGCGCCGGTTGTACTTGTCCACGAAGTGCAGGGCGAGCATCGGGATGTCGCTGCGGCGCTCGCGCAGCGCGGGCAACACGATGGGCACCACGGCCAGCCGGTAGTACAGGTCCTTGCGGAAGCGGCCCGCTTCGATCTCCGCCTGGAGGTCGCGGTTGGTGGCCGCCACGAGGCGCACGTTCACGCGCGTCGTCTTGATGCCGCCCACGCGCTCGAACTCGCCTTCCTGGAGCGCGCGCAGCAGCTTCACCTGCATCTCGACCGGGATTTCACCAATCTCGTCGAGGAAGAGGGTGCCCTCGTCGGCCAGCTCGAAGCGGCCCGGCTTGGAGGTGACGGCGCCGGTGAAGGCGCCCTTCTCGTAGCCGAACAGCTCGGACTCGATGAGCGTCGCGGGGATGGCGGCGCAGTTGATCTTGATGAACGGCTTGTCGCGGCGGCTGGACGCGCCGTGCAGCGCGGTGGCGATGAGCTCCTTGCCCGTGCCGCTCTCGCCGGTGATGAGGACCGTGGAGGGCGTGTCCGCGACCTTGTCGATGATCTTGTAGACGTCCTGGATCTGCGGAGACTCGCCGATGATGGCGGAGCGGGCCTTGTGATCCGCCCGCACGGAGCGCTTGGCGCTCTCGTTCGTCTTGGCGGCCTTGGCCACGACGGAGGACAGCTCCGCCTGGTCGAAGGGCTTGGTGATGTAGTCGAACGCGCCCGCCTTGATGGCCTCCACGGCGGAGTCCACGGTGCCGTGCGCGGTGATGATGATCACCGGCACGTCCGGGTTGGCGGTGCGCACGGCGGCGAGCACCTCCATGCCGCCCAGCTTCGGCATCACCAGGTCGGTGACGACGATGTCGGCGCCGTTCTTGTGGAACTCGGCGAGGCCCTGCTCCCCGTTCTCCGCCACGGTGACGTCGAACCCGTCGCGGCGCAGCAGGGCGGCCAGCACCTTGCGCAGGTTCGTCTCATCGTCGATGACCAGGACCTTCGCCATGGGGACCCGCGCTGGGAGGGCTATCGGCGCGCCGGGGGGGCAGCGGGGAGGGCGCCTTCGAGCGTGCAGATGGCGTCCGGGTGCTTGATGCGCAAGAGCAGCGACTCCAGCACGCGGAAGGGGTGGTTCATCTTGCTGGCGCCCAGGTAGGCGGCGACCATGTCCATGGCCACGGCCAGGTCCATGTTCTCGCGGCCGGTGGACACCACCACGCCCGACTCGCCGCGCAGGCGGTTGGACTGGTAGACGCCGTCGGAGGCGAGCTGCCGGATGGTTTCAATCTCCAGCACGCCCGTCTTCTCGTAGATGCGGTGCAGCTGCGAGTACAGCCGGGGTGACAGCACCACGGCGTAGGGCCCGAAGTGGCCGGCCTCGTTGAGCTTGCGCGTGGCCTCCACGATGGTCTGGAAGCCGCCGCCCGGCGCGGTCCAGTCGCCCAGCGTGGCGGTGAGGCGGCCGTTGGCCGTCATCAGGCCCTCGTACCCCAGGCGCTGATCCCCGTAGAAGATGAGCTCGTCCTCCTGCTGCGCGCACAGGGCGGCGGCCCCGGCGGCGGCGGACACGTCCAGCGGCATGTTGTGCGTGCGCGCCGCCTCGATGTCCCGCCAGTGCAGCAGGAAGTCCTTGTAGATGATCGGGATCGTCTTGAACTTGCGCACGTCGGTGAAGACCATCGCGGTCTCCTGCTCGCCGACGATGTCCACCGCGCCCGGGGACACGCCCTGGAACTCGTCGTAGGCCACGGTCTGCACGCCGGCGCCCAGCGGTCCGTAGATGTCCAGGATGCGGCGGCCCACCAGCGACCGCCGCGCCACCTGGATCACCGTCTCGTTGAGGCGCGCCCACTCCTCTTCGCGCAGTGGGTTCTCGGCATGTCCAAGGAAGTCAGGCATCGGTGTCTCCGTGACGGGAGCGGGAGAGGAGGGGGGAAGCAGAAGGAGGAAGGGGCTTCAGCGGCCGCCACCGGAGCCGCCGCCACCACCACCGCCGCGGCGCAGGGTGCCCACGGTGAGGGGGTGGCTGTTGGCGGACGGCGGCGGCGCGGGGATGCCGTAGATGAGGCGCTGGGGCGGCAGGGACGTGAGCGGCTCGGCCGTCATGCGCCCCACGGCAGGCGGTACATGACCCACGATGGCCGGGGCTTCCGGGGCGAGCGGTTCGGCGGGGACGCCGGCCGCGGTCCCGGCCGGCTGGAAGTGGCCGGCGACGAAGGGTTTGGCGAAGAACGTGTCCTGGCCCTTGTCGAGCAGCCGGAGCATGTGCGTGGCCTCGGACACGTGCTCCTTCTCCTCCGCCGCCAGGTGGAGGAAGAAGGCGCGGACCTCCGGGTTGGAGGAGTCCTCCGCGAAGGCTTCGTACTCGTTGATCGTTTCGAGCTCACGTGCCAGCACGGCGCGGATGCGCGCGACGTCGGACCGCTCGGTGTCGGACTTTCCGGCCATTGAGGCGGACCCTGGCAACCCGTGGGGGCACCGTCAAGTGAAACAGCGGTCGGCGGGTTTCCTGCTGCACGTCGAAAGACGCCGGACGTAGAGTCCGCCCCTTCGTGACCGCCCCTGCTCCCGCGTCGCCTCCGAAGCCTGCTTCCCCGGCCGCCACCCCTCCAGCCGCACCCGAGCGCGCGGGAGGGCGGGGCGCGATGCTGGTGGGCATCGGCATCCTGGCCTCGCGGCTGATGGGGCTCGTGCGGGAGCGGGTCTTCGCGCACTACCTGGGCAACGCGGAGGCCGCCGCCGTCTTCAAGGCCGCGCTGCGCATCCCCAACTTCCTCCAGAACCTCTTCGGCGAAGGCGTCCTGTCGGGCTCCTTCATCCCCGTGTACGCCCAGCTGCTGGGCAAGAAGGACGCGGAGGAGTCGGACCGGGTGGCGGGGGCGGTGTTCGGCCTCCTGACACTCGCCACCGGCGTGATGGTGGCGCTGGGCATGCTGGCCACGCCCATGTTCGTGGACGTCATCGCCCCGGGCTTCGAGGGCGGTGAGCGCGACCTGGCCGTGCGGCTCGTTCGCATCCTGTTCCCCGGCACGGGCTTCCTCGTGCTGAGCGCGTGGTGCCTGGGCATCCTCAACAGCCACCGGCGCTTCCTGCTGTCCTACCTGGCGCCGGTGGTGTGGAACGTCGTCATCATCGCCACGCTGCTCGCGGTGGGTGGCCGGTATTCCCAGGGGGGCCGCGCCGCGGAGGAGGCCCTGACGGAGTGGCTGGCCTGGGGCGTCGTGGCGGGCAGCTTCCTCCAGTTCGCGGTGCAGGTGCCCACGGTGCTGCGCCTCCTGGGGCGCTTCCGTCCGGCCTTGTCGCTGGCGAGCGCCTCCGTGCGCCAGGTGCTGAAGAACTTCGGCCCGGTGGTGCTGGGGCGTGGGGTGGTGCAGTTCAGCGCGTGGGTGGACACCGCGTTCGCGTCCCTCATCTCCAACCGCGCGCTCTCCTCACTGCTCTACGCGCAGACCATCTACCTCATCCCGGTGAGCCTCTTTGGCATGGCGGTGTCCGCCGCCGAACTGCCGGAGATGGCGCGCGCCACGGGGGAAGGGGAGGCGGACGCGCACGCGAAGCTGCGCACCCGCATCGACGCGGGCTCGCGCCGCATCGCCTTCTGGGTGGTGCCGTCCGCGGCGGCGCTGCTGTTCCTGGGCGACCTGGTGAGCGGCGCGCTGCTGCAGACGGGCAAGTTCGGCGCGGCGGACTCGCGCTACCTCTGGTACCTGCTGATGGGCGCGGCGGTGGGCCTCGTGGCCTCCACCGTGGGCCGCCTCTACGCCTCCGCCTTCTACGCCCTCAAGGACCCGAAGACGCCCCTGCGCTACGCCGTGGTGCGCGTGTCGCTGGGCACCGTGAAGGCGTACTTCCTGGCCCTGTGGCTGCCGGAGCGGCTGGGGCTGCCGCGCGAATTGGGCGCGGCCTTCCTCACCCTGTCGAGCGGCATCGTGGCCTGGGTGGAGACGACGCTCCTGCGCCGCAAGCTCCAGCAGCGCGTGGGGCCCGTGGGCGTGCCGGCGGGGCTCCTGCCCCGGCTGTGGGGCGC
>NZ_RAWB01000044.1 GCF_003612055.1 Corallococcus llansteffanensis | reverse complement strand
GGTGCAGGTGAAGAAGCGGCCCCTGTAGACGAGGTGGCAGCGCTGCTTGAGCCAGCACTTCGCGAAGACGTCCTGCACGTCGGCGTCGGAGGCGAGGGGTGCGTCCGGGGTGATGCGCTGGAAGGCGTCGATGTGCTTCACGGTGAGGTGGACACCGTGTCGTTCACAGCGCTCGGTGATGCGGGTGATGGAGCGCTCGGGCAGGGGCGCGGAGGTGTAGACGGACAGGGTCATCCGGTCGAGCCGCTCATAGACGGCGTCGGGAGCGCTCTGGGCGAGGAAGCCGTTGGTGGTGATGGACACCTGTTCGGAGATGCCGGAGGCGCGCACGGTGTCGAGCACGGCGGGCAGGTCCGGGTGGAGGAAGGGCTCGCCGCCGGTGAGCTTGAAGACGTTGGGCTTGAGCACGAGGGCCAGCCGCCGTAGGTCCTCGCCGAGTGCCTCCGGAGCCACGGCCCACGCGGGAAGGTGCGGCGACAGCGGACAGCACTGAACGCAGCGCAGGTTGCAATGCGTGGTGACGTGCGCCTCCAGGGACCAGGTGAGGACGCGGCTGTCGTGAAGCTCGTAGCGCACGGGGTGCATCCTAGCGCCCGGGGCGCTCTTCACAGAACGCGAGCACCTCCGCGAAGGGCCACTCGGTCAGGGTGCCGAAGAGCTTGTGCCCGCTGAGCTTCGCCTTCGACAGCGCGGGGCTGCTCAGGCCGCAGAGGAACCGCGCCGCCTGCCTCGGATGTCCCAGCGCCTCCGGGTGCTTCGTGACGAGGGAGCGGAACGTGGCCGCGTCCAACTGTTCGCGCAGGTCCGGACGGGGATGCGGGGGCGGCAGCACGCGGGCCACGCCGGTGCGGCAGAACGTGCAGTGTCCGCACGGCTTGTCCCGGTGCTCACCGAAGTGGGCCACCAGCGCATTGCTCTGACAGCCGTCATGCGTGACGAGTTGGAGCACCTCCCGCACCCGCGCCACCTCCTGCGCCTCGCGTTTCTGGAAGCGCTCCTGCAACAGGGCCACGAGCGCCTTCGCGTCCTCGCGCTCGCGCAGCCGCGTGTAGCGCTGGCGGGGCTCGGCCACTTGCGTCTCCGCGTAGCCCTGCTCCTGGAAGTAGTCGAGCGCCTTGATCACCCGGTCCCGCGGCTGGCCCAGCGCCTTGGACACTTCTTCCGGGTCGAACGTGTACCAGGTGCGTCCCTTCTTCGCGTGCGCGAACAGGTCCTTCACGAACTGGGCGCGCTCGCCCTGGAACTTCCCGATGAGCGCTTCCAGCGACGCTGTCGGCTGAACCTTGTAGCCCGCGTAGAACGGCGTGCCCTGGCGCAGCACGCCCTCCAGTTCCAGGTAGGTCAGCGCCGTGCGCAGCACCAATGACCGCAGGTCGTGACGGTTGCCCAGTGCGTACAGGTCCAGGTGCAGTTCGGGCCCGGCGGACAGCAGCCCCGTCACCAGGCCCTCCAGCGCCTCCGGCAGCGGCGTGTCCCCGAGCGCGAAGTTCTCCAGCGTGGGCACGTCGTCCGGGCACACCAGCAGCTCCACCACCGACAGCTTGCCGTCCCGTCCCGCTCGGCCGATCTCCTGGCTGTAGCTCTCCAGGCCCTTGGGCAGGTTGTAGTGGTACACCGCGCGCACGTCCGCCTTGTCGATGCCCATCCCGAACGCGATGGTCGCCACGACGATGTCCTTCGCGGAGGCCGTCCACGCTTCCTGCACCCGCGCGCGGTCCTCTGACTCCAGGCCTGCGTGGTAGGCGCTCGCGGGCAGCCCTTCGGCGGACAGGAGCGCCGCGATGCGCTCGGCGGTCTTCTGCAGCGTGACGTAGACGATGGTGGAGCCGGGGGGCCGTGACTTCAGCCGCTCCACCAGCAGCGCGTCGCGCATCTCCACGCCCGTGGGCGTCGTCTCCAGCGTGAGGTTGCCGCGGTAGAAGCCGGTGACGACCGCGTTCTCTTCCGGGATGTTGAAGCCCTCGCAGATGTCGTGCACGACCTGCGGCGTCGCGGTGGCGGTGAGCGCCAGGATGCGCTCGGCCTCCAGCGTCCGCGCCGCCTGCGCGAGCTTGAGGTAGTCCGGCCGGAAGTTGTGGCCCCACTCGGAGACGCAGTGCGCTTCATCCACCGCGAACAGGGAGATCCGCAGCTCGCGCAGCAGGCCCATGAAGCGCTCGTTGTTGAAGCGCTCCGGGGCGACGTAGAGCAGCTTGAGCGTCCCGTCCCGCAGGGACTCCGTCACCGCGCGCGACTCCTCCAGCGACAGCGACGAATCCAGCCGCGCCGCGCGGATGCCCTTGCGGCCGAGGGCGTCGATCTGATCCTTCATCAACGCGATGAGCGGTGACACCACCACGGTGAGTCCGTCGAGGAGCAGCGCGGGGAGCTGGTAGCACAGCGACTTGCCGCCGCCGGTGGGGAACACCGCGAGCGCGGAGCCTTCGGGCTTCAACAGCGCCGTGAGCACCTCGCGCTGTCCGGGCCGGAAGGACTCCAGCCCGAAGCGCTCCCGCAACACGACGTCCACCGCATCCTCCCGCATGTCCCGCCCTCCCCTGCTCAACGTGAAACGTGGTCCCTGCCGCGCTGAACAGCATCACTCCGTGACGCGCCACTGCGCCCGCGACGAAAGCACCTTCCGGCATCACGTCGGTGCATTCGCGCCACCGCTCGCGGTTGCCATCTTGGAAGTACCGCGCGGCGCCTCCCTCGGCCACCTGGGCGTGCGCTGCACTACGAGCGTTCCCCTGCACGGTGAGACGGCTGCTTGAACTGCCCCGAGGAGCGCGACTCTACATGAGCGTGACGTCGGCCCTTATGATGCCGCCGTCATGCCGACCCGGACTCCCGCCGCGACGCCCCAGGCAAGGACGCCCGCGCGAGGCCTGTCCGCCCGAGCGGTGGCCGACCTGCTGTGCCACGCACGCGCGACCCACGCGCTGCTGGGATCGGGGCTCGTCGTGACACTGCCGCGAAGGGTTCGGGAGGCGTGCGTGCATGAAGACGAGGACACGCTCGCCCAGCGGCTGCTGGCCGTCTGGTCCGACACCGTGCGGGCCCACGTGGAGGCGGGCACGCACGACGTGAGCTTGAGCGGCGGAGTGGACAGCGCGGCCCTCTGCGCGATGGCCGCGCGCCATGCGCCCGGGAAGGTGCGCGCGTGGACCATGGATGTTCACTTCGCGGACACGACGGAGCGGAGCAACGCGCAGCGGATGGCACGGGTCACGGGTGCGGAGTTGATGGACGTGCGCATCCCCGACGCCGTGCTCCCGGACCTCTTCGAGCGAGCGGTCATCGCCAACCAGACCGTCATCCTCAACGCCCGCGCCGTGGCGAGCTTCGCGTTCTACCTGGAGGCCCACCGGCTGGGCGCGGGCCCCGTCCTCCTGAGCGGCGCGGGCGCGGACGAAGTGCTCCGGGGCACGCCTGGCGCGATGACCTCCGCGAAGGCCCGTGTGGATGAGGACCGGGCCCTGGCCGTGGAGGTCCTGAGGCCCGACGCGCCAGCAGTCGTGGATGCCCTGAGGGAGGCGTCCCGGGACGGCGCGCGCCATCAGCGCGAGGGCCAGGCGCGCACGAAGGCCGTCTCGGAACACGGCACGCCAGCGGCTGTGGACAACTTGAGGGCGTCGTTCCGAGGCGGCGCGCGCGATCATGAAGAAGCCGCCGGAGCCCTCAGGGGGGCTGTGGACAACCTAGGAACGCCTGCGCACGGGGCCCCCGGTGGCGATCAGAGGCCAGCTCCCCACGCGGTGCCACCCGCAGGGGAAACCGGCCCCGCCCCCTCTGAAACCGGCGGTTGCGATCAACCCGTGAGCCCGCGCGGCGCGCAGCAGCCTGTGGACAACTTGAGGGGTGTTTCCGAGGGCGTGAACAGCGATCACGCCCTGCCCTCCCCCCCTGTGGACAACCTGGGGGCCGTGCTCGCGGCGCTGCCCCCTCCCTGGGATCTGACGCCGGAGGATGGGCCCGTCTCCGAAGAGCTCCGCTACGCGGAGTGGGTCCTGCGGGAGCTCATCCTCCCGCCCGAATTGAGGGGCGCCCGCGCCCAGGGCCTCACGGTCCGCACGCCCTACCTGGACGCGGGCTTCGCGGAGGCGGCCCTCGCGTTGCCGGAGTCCGTGCTGCTGCGGGACGGGTTTGGCAAGTGGCTGTTCCGGCACGCCGTTCGCTCCCTCGTGCCCGACGAGGTGCGCCTCGCACGCAAGACGCCCCGGTATGGACACACCGCGCTCTCCAGTCCGGTGCGGACGCGCTGGTTGGAGCTGTACCGCGCCTGGCTGTCCCCCGCGCGCCTGGAGCCGCTCCAGGTCATCGACTCCCAGGCCGTGTCGAAGCTGCTGGAGCGCTACACGCGCCTGTCACCCGAGGACGCGCTCGCGGGGGTGATGGATCGATTGTTGATGCGCCTCGTGTCCCTGGCCATGCTCCAGGCCCACACCGAGGCGCCCCCATCATGTCCCGAGTCCTGATCGCCACCTCGCCCGAGAAGGGCCACCTCAACCCGATGGTCGGTGTGGCCCAATGGCTGCGCCGCCTGGGACACACCGTCGGTTGGCTGTGCATCCCCGAGCCCACACCGCAGCTCGACGGCCTGGGCGTGGAGGTGCTGCACCTGCCCCACCGCGAAGCCGAGCCCCCAGGCATCGAGACGGGAGGCGAAGCCCTGGCGAAGCTGGTGTTGGATGACGTGGCCCTGGGTAAGTGGATCCGGGGCCTGCTGTTGGACACCGCCCCCGCGCTCCTGGAGCCGGTGCGTGAGGTGGTGCGCGCCTTCCGTCCCGACGTCATGACCCTGGATGGGATGCAGTACGCGGCGGTGCTCGCGGCGCACACCGAAGGCATCCCGTGGGCGGGCGTCTCCTCCGCGCTCACGCTGCTGGAGCCCCGGCCGGAGATTCCCCTGCTGCGCAACGTGCGGGCGCTCGCGGAGGACCGGCAGGCGTTGTTCCGGAGCCACGGCTTCGACGCGCGCTTCCGCACCTGCGAGTGCCTGTCGCCCCGGCTCAACATCATCTTCGCCACCGAGGCTTTCCTGGGCCCGGACGCGGGAGTGCCCCCGAACACGCTGCTCGTCGGCCCCTCGATTCCACCCGAGCCCCGAGGCGACGAGGTGTCCTTCCCGTGGGAGCGCCTGGGCGACAAGCCCGTGCTGTACGTGTCCTTCGGCAGCCAGATTTCATATCAGCCGGAGCTGTTCCGCCTCATCGCGGAGGCGGCGCGACCGCTCGGCGTGACGCTGGTGTTGTGCGCGGGGGAGCTGGCCGACACGGACTTCCCGAACACGCTGCCCGGTGACGTGGTGGCGGTGCCGTACACGCCGCAGCGGCAACTGCTGGAGCGTGCGGCTGCGTTCATCTCCCACGGCGGCGCGAACTCGGTGATGGAAGCGATGACGGCGGGCGTGCCGATGTTGCTGCTGCCGGTGTGCAACGACCAGCCGGTGCAGGCGCACTTCCTGGAGAAGTCCGGAGCGGGGCTCGCGAGGGATCCACGCCGCCTCACGGTGGAGACGTGTCGCGACGCCATCGCCCGGCTCCTCGCTCCCGCGTCACCGATGCGTGAGCGCGTGGCGGAGATCTCCCGGTCCTACCGGGCCCACGATGGGGCCAGGACCGCCGCTGAACGCATCGCCGGACTCGTCGCGTGACGTCCGTGCGCTGGAGTCCGCGCAGGCATCACCCGCCAGGCATCACTCCGCTGGAGGTGTGGAACCTCCCCGTGTTCGGCCGCGAGCTGTGGGAGCTGCTGGGCTCACCGTGGGTAGAGGAGGACCGGCGCGCGGGAGTCGCCGGCACCACGCTCACCAAGCGCCTGATGCCACCGCTGGCCGCGGCGCTCGAACTCCTGGTGGAGCGACACGCACCGGATGCCGCGTACCTGAGCGGAGGGCTGGCGGAGCTGGATGGTTTCCAGGCCGCGTTGAAGCAAGCCACAGCCCCCCTGCCCTGCCCGGTGTACCTCGCACCGACGCCACGCTTCGCACCCGTGCACGCGGGCCTGCGCCTGCTGGAGGCCCTGGGCTTCAGCGCCCCCGTCTGCGTGGACGTGGGGCAGACCAGCATCAAGTGCGCACGGCCCGGATCAACGCGCGTCTTCGAACGGGACCTGTCCGCCTTGCCGCCCCTGTTCATCGGGCAGCCAAGACCCGAGGACGGCCACCACATCCGGGACACCGTGGCGTTCATCGCGGGCGCCTTGAGCACGTTCCTCGCGGAGGACGCACGGACCGCGCCGGACGCGCTCTGCCTCGCGCTGCCGTGTCCGCTGGATGAAGACCTGACGCCAGGTGGCTGCACCTACGGCTTCGAAGGCGCGGCCTCACTCATCCCGGACATCCTCGCCCGCGCCGGCCTGCCACGAACCGGAGGACCGGTGCTCGTGCTCAACGACGCGGAGCTGGCGGCCGAATCCGCGCGGCACGACGTTCGGGTCACGGGCCCCAAGGTGCTGTGCCTATCCCTGGGCTTCGGGCCTGGAGGCGCCCTGCTCGAACGCGGTTGAGCTTGCGGAGCCGCCCTGCCCGAAGCACCGGGCCCACGCACGACCCAGGCCGGATGGCGGGGCTTCCTACCCGAATGGGCAGGTCCCCCTCCTGCCCGGTTCGCCGATGTGGCGCGCCTTCGAGCCTCTTAGTTTCAGGCTCGAAAGGAACACCCCATGTCCACCGACGCCCTCCAGTCCCTCTCCCAGTCCATCGCCACCGTCGTCGAGCGCATCGCTCCCTCCCTCGTCCGCGTCGAGGCCCGCCGTCGCCGGGGCGCCAGCGGCATCGTCTGGGACGCCGACGGCCACATCCTCACCACCAGCCACGCCGTCGAACACGAAGGCTCCATCCAGGTGGGCCTCGCGGACGGCCGCTCGGTCTCCGCGGAGCTCGTCGGCCGCGACCCGAGCACCGACCTCGCGCTCCTCAAGGCCGACGCCACCGGCCTCACCCCGCTCGCCCCCACGCCGCTCGATGGCGTGAAGGTGGGCCACGTGGTGCTCGCGCTCGGACGCCCGGGGCGCACCGCGCGGGCGACCCTCGGCATCGTCAGCGCGTTCGGCGGCGACTGGCGCACGCACGCGGGCGGACAGGTGGACCGCTACCTGGAGACGGACGCGGACCTGCCGCCCGGCTTCTCCGGCGGCGCGCTGGTGGACGCGCAGGGGCGCTTCCTCGGCATCCCCACCGCGGCCTTCTCGCGCACCGCCGCGGTCATCATCCCCGGCGACACGCTGACCCGCGTGGCGAACGCGCTGCGCGAGCACGGCGGCATCCGCCGCGGCTACCTGGGCGTGGGCGCCTACCCGGTGCGCCTGCCGCGTGAAATCGACGGCACGAAGGCCGGGCTCATCCTGCTGTCGGTGGATCCGGAAGGGCCCGCGCAGAAGGCCGGGCTGCTCCTGGGCGACGTGCTCGTGAGCCTGGGCGGCCAGTCGCTGCACGGCGTGGAGGACCTGCTGGGCTACCTGGGCGACGAGAAGGTGGGCGCGTCCATCCAGGCGAAGGTGCTGCGCGCGGGCGAGCTGCGCGAGGTGCCCATCACCGTGGGCAAGCGTTCGTGAAAGGAGCCGACCATGAACCTGTTGCAGCAGCTCTCCGATGACCTGGAAGGACTCGTCGCCCGCGCAGCGCCAGCGGTGGTGGGTGTGGAGCACGCGCGCGGCCACGGCACCGGCCTGTTCCTGACGCCGGACGGCTACGTGCTCACCAACCGGCACGTGGTGATGCGCACGCCGAAGCGGCTCACCGTGCAGCTCCACAACGGCGAGGAGCGCCGGGCGACGCTGGTGGGCGGAGATGCCCCCACCGACCTCGCGGTGGTGCGCGCGGAGGGCGATGACTTCCCCACGCTGCCGCTCGCGGATCCGGAGACCGTGAAGGTGGGCCAGCTCGTGATGGCCATTGGCAATCCCTTCCGCCTGGAGCAGTCGGTGTCGCTGGGCGTGGTGAGCGCCATCAACCGCTCCATCACCCTGCCCGACGGCGTCATCCTGGAAGGGATGCTCCAGACGGACGCGGCCATCAACCCGGGCAACTCCGGCGGGCCGCTGCTCGACACGCGCGGGCGCGTGGTGGGGCTCAACACGCTGGTGCTGCCGTTCGCGCAGGGCATCGGCTTCGCGGTGAGCGCCACCACCGCGTCCTGGGTGGCGAGCCTGCTCATCCAGCGCGGCAAGGTGGACCGGAAGTTCCTGGGCATCGCCGCCACGGCGGTGAACCTGGAGCCCGCGCTCGCCCGCGACATGGGCCAGCCCCGCGCCGTGCGCGTGCTGAAGGTGCAGGAGGGCACCCCGGCCGACGACGCCGGCCTCCAGCCCGACGACCTGCTGCTCGGCATCAACAGCCGGCCGGTGAGCAGCGTGGACGACCTGCAGCGGCTGATGGCGCTCGCCACCGACGAAGAGTTCCACCTGGACGTGCTGCGCAAGGGACGCCGCAAGGACGTCTCCGCCCGGGCCCGGAACCGCCGCGAGCCCGTGGCGGCATAGCCAGCCTCCGGGAGCTCACGGCCACGTCAGCATCAACCCGATTCCATTCGGGGCTGGCACGAGCCGCGCCGTGAGCTCCCCGTTCAGTCGCGCGTTGAGGAACGTCAGCACGCCGTCGAACACGAGCAGGAATCCCCCCTGCACGAGCAGGCTCTTGCCCCACCCCCTCAAGCGCACCGAGTCCTTGCGCTGCCCGCGCTCCCACAAGAGGCCGCCGAAGGCGATGTAGCCCACGTCCAGGCCCGCGTTGAGCAGCAGCAGCTTCTCCATGCGCTGCCCCTCGGAGAGGCTGCGCGCCAGGTCCCACGCACCCGGGTCCGCGGTCGCCTGCCCGTGGTACCCGAGCGCCGCGATGGTCAGGTTGACCAGGTTCCAGGCCGCGTTCGCCTGGAAGAAGGCCCGCGTCTCGCCCTCGCTCGCGAAGTGGCCCGCCACGCCCGTGCCGATGTTCAGCACGGCCCAGCCGAACAGGATGCCCATCGCCGCGCGGTTCACCCGCACCGCCTCCGCGTTGTGCTCCGCGAGCCACGCCTTCCCGTCCCCAGGAGGCGCAGCCGCCGAGGCCTCCTGTCCCTGCGCCACCCACGGCATCGCGAGGAACAGCAGCACCAGGACGAAGCAGGAGCGCAGGAGGCGGGCGGAGACCATGAGGGGGCACTCTAGGGAATGGGACCCGGGTACCACCACGCTCGCACGGCCCCGACGCGTGCACCGGCCAACGCTCCCGTGGCCGCTGGCGCGGAACCGGGGTCCTTCCGGCGGCCCCCTGTTCCTGCCCATCATCACAAAGGAGAAACACGGGGTGCCCCTTCCTGGTTGTCACCGGGCACCGCGTGCCACGCTGGAGGGACTGGCCGCCACCCGTACTCCCTCCCGGAGCAAACCCATGAACGACCCGGCATCCCAGGTCAGCCCCCCGATGGACGCCGTTCCCGCGGGCTGCCCCTTCGCGGCCAGGGCCGGCACGTCCCGCGGCGCGCGCCCGGACACGCGCGTCCCCGGCCCCATCTACCGCAAGCCCTTCTGGCGGCCGCGCTCCCCCGAGGTGCGCCGGGAGATCGCCTCCCTGGACGCGCGGCGCGACTGCCAGCGCATCGTGCACCTGCTGACCAACTACGAGTTCCCGTTCGACATGCAGCGGTCGACGGAGGTCGCCCTCTTCCACACCTACGGAAGCCGCTCCGTCTCCCGTCTGCTGGACCGCACCGGCGAGTTCGGCAAGCGCGGCCAGAAGCGCTACGACGACACGCGGCTGCTCATCGCGCAGTTCATGGAGTGCGGCTGGGACGTGGAGGCCGGACGTCGCTCGCTGGAGCAGATGAATCACATCCACTCGTTCTTCCGCATCCCGAACGAGGACTACCTCTTCGTGCTGTGGACCTTCATCGACTTCCCCATCCAGTGGATGGACGACTTCGGCTGGCGCCCCTTCACCGCGCACGAGCGCGAAGCCTGGTTCCATTTCTGGTGTGAGATTGGCCGCCGCATGGGCCTGCGCGACATCCCCGCGGACAAGCCCGCCTTCGACGCCTACGTCCGCGCCTACGAAGCGAAGGAGCTCGTGCCCAGCGAGGCCAGCCACCGCGTCGCCCAGGCCACCATGGACATCCTGGCCGGCTGGCTGCCGCGCCCCCTGCGCGCCCTGGTGCCCCCCATCAGCCTCAGCCTGGTGCCGCCCCGGCTGCTGCCTGCCATCCAATTCGCACCGCCGCCCGCCTGGGTCGGCGGACTGACGCGCGCGGCCCTCAAGCTGCGCAAGCACGTCAAGCGCTACGTCTCGCTGGAGCGCTACCCGTCTCCCATCGAGGGCAGCCTCAACCGCACGTACCCCGGCAATGCCTACCGGATTGAAGGGCTCGGGCCGGAGTTCGCCCACCGGGATGGCGCCTGAGCCGGCGGCCCAGCACGGCCACGTCTACCGGTCGCCGTCGTCGCTGAGCGGAGGCGCTTCGCGCGCCGGCTCCGTGCCCTTCTGGGCGCCGTAGCCGCCAATCCCTTTCTGGAGGATGCGGTCCTCGCCCACGTCCTCGTCCGTCACGTCCCCCCGCTCGGTGCCCGGGCGCTGGTGCCTCGCCTCGCGCTCCAGCGACTCGGCGCTCTGGGTGTCGGTGCGCTCGGTCCCCTTGACGGGTTTGCCCTTGTTGCTGGCCATGGTCGCGTCTCCTGTCTGGAGGAAAAGGTCCGGCGCCTCGTTCCCATCGACAAGACCGCACCCGCGACGCCGCGTCCCAGGCCGGCCGCGAGACACACCGCCCGCCGGGCCGACCTCCGGAAATGAAGGAGGCCCGCGTCCCACCGGGGGACACGGGCCTCACTCACGTCACGCAGAGCGGGACGGCTCAGCTCTTGTTCTTGTACTTCACCGAGCAGCCATACGGCTCGGACGTCGCCGTCGGCACCTGCTGGCCGGCGAGGAGCGCGTCCACCGCGGTCTTCACGTAGTTGGTCTTCACCGTGCCCTTGCCGCGCGGATCATCGTCGATAGCGCCCGCGTAGCGCACCACGCCCTGCCCGTCGATGACGTACATGTGCGGGGTCGTCTTCGCGGCGTAGCTCTTGCCCACCGCGCCGTCCGTGTCGAGCAGCACCGGCTGGCTGAAGCCCTCCTTCTTCTTCCACTCCGCCGCCGTCTTCGCGCTGTGCGACTCGGACGAGTCCACCGTCAGCCACACCACCTTCTTCGCGTCGAAGCCCTTCTGCGTCGTCTGCATCGTCTTGGCCTCGTAGTGCCGCTTCACGAACGGGCACTCCGGGTTCGTCCACTCCAGCACCACGACCTTGCCCTTGTACTCAGAGAGCGAGTGCGCCTTGCCGGCCTCGTCCTTGAGCGTGAACGCCGGAGCGGGCTTGCCCACCTCCGCGGTGTCGGCGGCCAGGACGGGAGTTCCAACGAAAGCCACGGTGAGCGCGAGTGCCTTGAAGACCTGCTTCATGACGGAACCTCCAGAGAGTTGAACGCTGCGCAACAACACCACTGACATCACTTCCCGCCCTGATTCAGGGCCGGGCACACACCACCGAGCCGCCCTTCAGCGGCGACTTGCACTCCGCCGCGCGCTGCACCGCCTGGATGACGCTGTCGGCGGTGAGCAGCTCGTTGAGCACCTCGGGCTTGTCCGGCGCGCCCGGGCTCAGCACCAGGTACATCGGCACGCCCGCGCGACCGTGCTCCGCCAGCTTCGTGGTGATGCGCGCATCCCGGCGCGTCCAGTCCGCCACGAAGAAGGCCACGTTGTGCTTCATGAACGCCTGCCGCACGTCCTCGCGCGACAGCACGGTGCGCTCGTTGAACTTGCACGTCAGGCACCAGTCCGCCGTGAAGTCCACGAACACCGGCTGCCCCGCCGCCAGCGCCGCCGTCACCGCCGCCTCGTCCCACGGCTGCGAACCGCCGTGCGACGACGCCACCGCCCCGCGTGCCTCCAGCGACGCCTGCGCCTCTTCGAAGCGCAGCGCCACCGCGCCCGCGCCCACCAGCGTCAGCACCGCCAGCGCCACCGTCACGCCCCGGCGTCCGCCCTCCAGCCCCTGCGATTGCCCATACAGCCACGTGCCCAGGCCCACCGCGATGAGGAACGCGAGCAGCCGCGCCATCCCATCCACGCCGGCAAGCCCGCCCATCACCCACACCAGCCACACCGTGGTGCCCAGGAGCGCGAAGCCCAGGAACTGCTTGCCGCGCTCCATCCACATGCCCGGCTTCGGCAGCTTCTTCGCGAGCCCCGGCACCAGCACCAGCACGCAGAAGGGCAGCGCCAGGCCCAGGCCCAGCGCCAGGAACACCGCTACCACCGTGGCCGCGCCGGCCGCGAACGCGAAGCCCACCGCCGTGCCCAAGAGCGGCGCCGAGCACGGCGTGGCCAGCACCACCGCCAGCACGCCCTCGCCCGCGCTGCGCATCAGGCCGTGGCTCTGATCCACCTTGCCCGCGAGCGCCGTGCCGTCCGTGCCCAGGTTGTAGACGCCGAAGAGGTTGAGCGCGAACGCCACCAGCACCGCGCTCACGCCGGAGACGAAGAGCGGCTCCTGGAACTGGAAGCCCCAGCCCACGCTGTTGCCGCCCGCGCGCACCACCAGCACCGCGCCCGCCAGCAACATCATCGTCGCCAGGATGCCGCCCGCGTACGCCGCCGCGTGCGGCGCCACCCGGCCCTTCTCCTCCTGCACCATCCGCGTGAAGCCATACGCCTTGAGCGCCAGCACCGGGAACACGCACGGCATCAGGTTGAGCAGCGCGCCGCCCAGGAACGCGAACAGCAGCGCGAGCCCCAACCCCATCGGAGACTCCACCGCGGCAGGCGCGCTCGTCACGGCCGCGGGCTTCACCTTGCCCAGCGCGTCCTTCATCGACGGAACCTTCAGCGGCGCCGCACCCGCTACCGCCCCGCCCGCCGCCACCACCGGCGCGAGCGGCGCGTCCAGGTCCACCGCCGTGAAGCCCGTGGCCGCCGTGCCCAGGCGCAGCGCGCCCGTGAGCCGGGGCTCGCCCTTCGGCACCACCGACGACGCCTGCCCCGTCAGCGCGAAGCGGCCCGAGCCCGTCTGCTTCAGCGCCACGGTGTCCACGCCCGCGATGCGGCCGGGCACGAAGAAGTCACCCTCCACGCTCCCCGCGAACGGCTTGCCGTCCGCCGTCGTCACGGTGAGCGTGCCGGTGAACGGCTTGCCCGCGGTGAGCGTCGCGCCCTCCAGCGCCAGCGCCACGCGCGGCGCACCGTCACTGACCGACGCCAGCGGCACCCGGGCCTGCGCGGCGTCGAACAGCGGCGCGAACTCCGCGTCCGGCACCGTCTCCGGCCCCACCGGCAGCGTGCGCGACAGCACGAGCTGCGCGGGGATGCAGTGCACCTTGCACGCGAGCGCGTCCACCGCCGCCGACACCGTCAGCGTGCCGGTGGCCGACTCGGACACGTGCGCCGGGGCGAACAGCAGCACCTCGTCGTGGTAGCCGTGTGTGGTGATGAAGCCGTCCGGCGTGCGGAACGTCTGCGGGAACGGCCAGCGCAGGTCGCCCACCGTGACGCCCGGCGCGTCCCACGACACCTCCGTCGCCAGCCCCGAGTCCCCGGGGTTCTTCCAGTAGACGTGCCAGTCCGGGTCCAGGCGCAGGCGCACGCCCACGCGGAAGTCGCCGCCCGCCTTCACCTGCGTGGCGTCCAGGAGCAGCGCGCCTTCCAGCCGCGGGTCTCCCTCGTCGGGCGCGGTGCTGCCCACGGCGGTGGCCGGCAGCGCGGCCTGGGCCACCGCCGCCAGCAGCAACATCCCCACCGCGCTCAATCCCGCGAGCCGGCTTCCAGACTTCTTGCGCCACGGATGCGTCATGCGACTCCCGTTAATCCACCTGGGAACGCCGTGCTACCTGGGATGCGTCCCCTGAGGGCCCACTGAACCTTCCAGGCAGCCGGGCATTCCTCACGCCCGTACGCAGGGCGTCAGGGCGCCGAACCCGATGTCGGGTCCCAGCGCACTCACGGACGGCCAGGAGGAGAAGGTGTTACGACTCCTCGCCCGTCTTCCAGGGGAGGATGGCCACTTCGCCCTTGCCCGCGGGCAGCCCGGCCCCGCCATTCGCCCCGGCGGGAAGCGCCAGGGGCACGGCCGGACCGATGCGGCTCATGGTGATGCGGGACACCTCCGACTGGGCCCGGCGCACCCCCAATGCGGACGGTTGCGCGGCCCGCCGCTCCACGGCCCGGCGCAGGTCCGCCAGCCGGTCCACGTGCCGCTGCGCGGGGACCTCCGCCGAACCCAGGCGGGCCAGCTTGTAGAGCCCCTTGTCCGCGCCTTCGAGCGCCCGCTCGGCCGCTTCCTGCTGCCGCTTGGAGAGCGCCTTCCACGCGGCGGCCTCGCACGCCACCAGCTCCAGCTCCGCGGACACCGCGCGCACGAAGCGGCCCTCTTCACTGTCCGGCAGCAGGCGCGTCACCGGGATGGAGATGCGCCGGGTGTCGTTGTTCTCCGTGTACGAGGCGGTCACGGTGAGGTTCCACTCGCCCTTCTCCAGCACCCCCGCGAAGAGGACGCGGCGCGCGAACGCGTGCGACACCGCCCCCAGCGCGGCGCTCATCGCGTCCCCCTCCACGCGCGACGGGTAGCGGTGGCGGCAGCGCAGGTCCGCGAAGCCCGTGGGCAGCACGTACACGCGCGCGTCGGACACCACCTCGCCGAACAGCTCCGCGCCCAGCGCGCCCACCGCCAGCGGCAGGCCTTCCGCGTCGTCCACGTGCGTGAAGCCCGTGCCGGAGGGGCCCGTGAGGGCTTCCAGGATCTCCGGCAGGTAGTGCCGCCCCAGCCCCAGCGCGTGCAGCGCCACGCCGGAGTCCGTCACCCGCGTGCCCAGGACCTTGAACTCGCCCAGCGCGGTGGGGCCCACGGAGGGCTCGCCGTCGGTGAGCATCAGCAACTGCGGCCGGGCGCCCGGCACCAGCACGCGCCGCACGGCCTCCGCGCCACGCTCCACGGCCTCGTGCAGCGCGGTGCCCTCGCCGGACTCCAGGCGCGACAGCGTCTTCAGGAAGGCCGCCTTCGCGCCGGGCTCCATCGCGCGCACGGGCAGCACCTGCTCCGCGTCCGCGTCGAAGGTGAGCAGGCCCACGTAGTCGCGCGGCCCCGCACGCTCCACCAGCGCGCGCGCCGCCTCCACCGCCGCCGCCAGCGGCGCGCCGCGCATGGACGCGCTGCGATCGATGACCAGGTTCACCGCCACCGGCGCCCGAGGCGTCTCCGCTTCGGCCTCCAGCGTCACGAGCAGCAGCACTTCGCGGCCGCTCTCCGCGTCGCGCTCCACTGCCCAGGCCGTCTGCTTCATCCGCACTCCCGCATGGTGGATGGGCCCCATCTTGCCGCGAATCCCTCGCGAAGACTCCCCCTGGCCCCGGGCGCTCCCCATGCCCCCTCAGGACGCCCTGCGTCACCTACACCCACCCGCGTGTCGGCAAGAGGACTCAACACTTTACGGATTTACTTTGGAAGTTCCGGGAGGAAGTCGCCCGCTCCGGACCGCCTTCGACGGGCTCGACCCTTGAAGCGAAGGGGAGCACCGCGTCCAGCGCACTGCATCACCGTCCGGGAGTGAACGCTCCCGTCGACGATGAACGAATGCCCCCGCGCAGTCCAAAGGCCGCGGGGGCCTCGCAGGTCACTCCACCACGCTCCAGCCGCCCCAGGCCTCTTCATCCAGGTGACCCCAACGCAGGCCCTCCTGTGACTCCATGGGGACCAGCGTGCCGCCCTCGGTCTCGCCGCGCGGGTCCAGGTAGTCCCGCCCCTCGTCCAGGTACGTGCTCTCGTCGTGGCTCATGTCCGGCTCCTCGGCGCTCCATTCACGGGGTGTACGGCCTGACAGCTGCTCGCATCCCCTTGGACGCCCTGCGTCGGTCATCCGGGCCGCCCCATGCGGACCCTTTACAAGCGACTCTTGACCGATTTACGAACATTTTGGGAACAGGCTCGGGCTTTGTAAAGCCCTCGGGGCTCCAAAGTGTGTTTCGCGTTCCAACGAACACGTCCGGCCGCCTGCTGACCGACAGGTCAGGCGGGTTCTGGACAAACCTGTAGGACAGTCGGACCGGCTGGCGGACAGGGCCCTCCGCACGATGCTTGATTCGAAAATCACCCCTGTTAGGGTTGACTACATCCCAAGCCTTGCCGCAACGCGGCAACCCGGCGTCTCACGCCGTGCGGCCCCAGAGGTTCCCGAGGTTCCATGAACCCCATCATCACCGGCCTGCTGCTGACAGGCGCCCTTTCCATCTTCGTCATCACGATGTCCGGCCGCGCGGGCGTGCTGCTCGCGATGAAGAAGGAGAACCGGCTGGACCACATCCCCTATCGCGTGGCGCAGCTGGTGCGCTTCGGGCTGGGGCAGAAGCGCATGGTGGATCCGGAGGAGTTCACGCCGGGCCTGTTCCACATCTTCATCTACGCGGCCTTCATGGTGCTGGCGCTGCGCACCGTGATGATGTTCGCGATGGGCTTTTCGTCCACGGCGCTGGAGGTGCTCACCGACCTGAGCCACCCGGCCTGGGACGCCGCGCCGCCGCTGCTCTTCCTCTACCGCGTCTACCTCTTGACCAAGGACCTGGTCGCCGGGCTGGCGCTCTTGGGCGTGGCGTACTTCGTGTGGACGCGCTGGAAGGTGAAGCCGGACCGCATGTCCCAGTCGTGGGAGGCGTACCTCATCCTCGGCTTCATCGCGGGGCTGATGATCACCGAGTTCATGTTCGGCGGCAGCCACATGGTGGCCGCGCACGCCGCCGCCGAGCAGGTGCAGGTGGGCGCGACGCAGGTGCCGTCCACGCCGTCCGCGCTCGTGTGGTGGGAGCCCATCACCAGCGTGGTGGGCCTGGCCATGATGCCCCTGGGCGTCACGGCGTCGCACGTGCTGGGCGTGGCGGGCTTCTTCATCCACCTGGTCATCATCCTGGCGTTCCTGAACTTCCTGCCGCTGGGCAAGCACTTCCACATCATCACGGGCCTGCCCAACGTCTTCTTCCAGCGCACGCACTCCACCGGCAAGCTGCCCACGCCCAACCTGGAGAAGGAGGAGTTCGGCGCCGCCACGGTGAAGGACCTCACCTGGAAGAACGGCCTGGACCTGTACTCCTGTACCGAGTGCGGCCGGTGCCAGACGCACTGTCCCACGTACATCACGGGCAAGCCGCTCACGCACAAGGGCGTCAACCAGGACCTGAAGCACTGGCTCTGGGAGAACGAGAAGTGGGTGGAGGAGGGCTACGGCCCCAGCGGCGTGAAGGAGCCCCTGCCGGAGATCATCGGCAGCGCGCTGAAGGCGGAGACGGTGTGGGCCTGCACGAGCTGCGGCTGGTGCGAGCAGGCGTGCCCGGTGTTCATCGAGAACGTCCCGCGCCTCATCGACATGCGCCGCTACCAGGTGCAGGTGAAGGCGGAGTTCCCGCCCGAAATCCAGCGCGTGTTCGAGGGCATGGAGCGCCAGGGCAACCCCTGGGGCATCGGCCAGGACCAGCGCGACGAGTGGGCCTCCGACCTGGCGCTGCCCACCTGGGGTGATGGCGGCGGCCCGTACGAGTACCTGTTCTTCGTGGGCTGCGCGGGCAGCTACGACGACAAGCAGAAGAAGGTCAGCCGCGCGCTGGTGAAGATTTTGCGCGAAGCGAACGTGTCGTTCGCCACGCTGTCCAAGCAGGAGATGTGCAACGGCGACTCCGCGCGCCGCATGGGCAACGAGTACCTGTACCAGACGCTGGCGAAGACGAACGTCGAGTCCTGGAACGCGATGGGCGTGAAGGCGGTCATCACCCAGTGCCCGCACTGCTTCAACACCATCAAGAACGAGTACCCGGAGTTCGGCGGCGAGTACCGCGTCATCAACCACACGCAGCTCATCAACGAGCTGCTGAAGGAGAAGCGCATCAAGCTCTCCGCGGTGATGAACACCGGCACCAAGCTGACCTACCACGACCCCTGCTACCTGGGCCGGCACAACGGCGTGTACGACGCGCCCCGCGAGGTGCTCAACAGCATCCCGGGCCTGGAAGTGGTGGAGATGCAGCGCAGCAAGCGCGAGGGCTTCTGCTGCGGCGCCGGTGGCGGCCGGATGTGGATGGAAGAGCACATCGGCACGCGCATCAACCACAACCGCATCAACGAGGTGGCCCTCACGCTCAAGCACGCGGAGGACCCGAACACGCCGTTCCCCGACGCCACGGACAAGAAGAAGCCGGGCATGGTGGGCGACTACAAGGAGCAGGGCGGCAAGGGCATCGTCGCGGTGGCCTGCCCGTTCTGCTCCACGATGCTCAACGACGCGAAGAACGACACCGGCCGTGAGCAGATCCAGGTGAAGGACATCACGGAGCTGGTCGCGGACTCGATGGAGACCACCGCCAAGGGCGGCACGGTGTCCCCGAGCCCGGTGGTGAACGCGAAGCCGGAGTAGCCGTTCCGCGCGTCCGGATGTGACAAGGGCCCGGTGGCTCCCCGATGCGGGAGCGGCCGGGCCCTTCGCCTGTCCAGCGGTGCGCGGGTTACTTGCGGCCCTTGTCCGCGCCCTTCTCCGACCGCAGCACGCGCTCCAGGCGCTTGGTGGTGTCACCATCCCCCAGCTTCCCGGCCACGTAGGCGCCCGCGGAGGCGAGCTTGCGGCGGAAGTCGTCCGGGGCGATTTCGGAGGGGCGCGAGGGCAGCTCCGTGAGGCCCTGGTTGGCCAGGAGCGTGCGCGCCAGGTCCTTCTCGTCGTCGGTGGCCTTGGAGGCCAGCAGCGCGCACACCTTCACGTGGCCATACGCGGCGGCGGTGATGAAGGCCGTCTCGCCCAGCTTGTCGGGGAGCGTGGGCTCCGCGCCGGCTTCCAGGAGCAGCCGCACCAGGTCGTCGCGGCCCTCGCGCGCGGCGACCATCAAGGGCGTGCGCCCCTGCGAGTCGAAGGGGTTGGGGTCGGCGCCCGCGTCGAGCTGGGCGGCGAGGGCGGCGCGGTCTCCCGCGGTGACGGCATCGAACAGGGACACGGTGTGCACCTCCAGCAACGGGGGGCAGCATCGCGTTTCGGCGGACGCGATGCCAGGGAGCCCCCTCGCGTCGGGGATTCACCGGGTTGTCATTTTCACCCGCTTCGTTCGACGCTTGGACAGGCAGGCGGGTCCCGAACCGGGGCCGGAGGCCCGGGGACACATGCGCTTCTACAGGTCGCGGTCCATCTTCAGCCTCACGCCCAACGGCAGGCCCCTGACGGGCACGGACGGGGCGCTGTTCGTGCTGATGGGCGTCATCGTCGTCGTGATGGTCTTCGTCATCTTCCACCGGGACCTGCGCGTCCAGACCGAGGGCGTCTGGGCGCAGGGACGGGTGGTGCGCAAGGAGAAGCACGCCCGGAGCCGGACGTCCCGTGGCGTGGACTACGTGCTCCACTACGGCTTCCCGCGAAAGGGCGGCTGGCAGAACGCCCAGCGCAACGTGTCCCGGGAGCTGTGGGAGCGGCTGCGCGCGGGCAGCAGCATCCAGGTGCTCCACGACAGCGAGGACCCCAGCCTCAGCTACCCCGAGGGCGAGGGCGGGATGCCCTTGGAGTTCGCCATGCTGGCCTTCCTCCTGGCCGGAGGGACCATCGTCACGGGCATCGTGCTCCTGCTGCGGTCGGCTGGAGCGCAGGAGGCCTGAGCCCATGGCCCTCCTCGCGGCCCGCCTCCTGGGGGCGACGTTCGTGCTGCTCGGGCTGACGCTGCTGGTGATGACGTGGATGACGTACCGGAGGGACACGCGCATCGTGCGCGAGGGCGCGCACGCGCAAGGCACGGTGCTCCGCAAGGAGTTCATCGCGGCCTCGGACGACAGTGACTACGTTCTGCACTACGCCTTCTCGCTGCCGGATGGCACGCGGCTGAAGCAGCAGCACACCGTCCCCCCGGAGCTGTGGAAGCGCCTGCGCATCGGGGACAGCGTCCAGGTGCTCTACGGCCGGGACGACCCGCGCCGGAGCTACCCGGAGGGCCACGGGGTGATGACCCTGGGGCTCGCCCTCTTCTTCAGCGTCGTGCTCGTGCTGCTCGGCCTCATCGGGCTGGTGGCGCTGCTGGGGAAGGTGGTGCCGGAAGGCGCCTCCGGTTCGCTGGATGCGCCTTCCGATGGAATTGCCTAGATGGGCCCGTAAAAGGGCTCGTTCGCGGCGGGCACCGCGAGGGTGACGGAGCTGGCCGTCGAGGACACCGGGGCGCGGTAGATGCTGGGGTCGCCGCCGGAGTCGTTGAAGAGGAAGCCCAGCGAAGTGGTGCTCGCCCAGCTGGGGAAGCTCTCCTGCACGGTGCTCGCGGTGTAGTCCGTCAGCCGCCGCAGGTTGCCGCTGAGGCCCGTGCCCGACACGTTGCCCACGAAGATGCGCGTGCTGCCCGACGACAGCCGGCCGTCCAGCGCCACCTGCCGCCCATCCGGCGACACCACCGCGCGGTTCGCGATGGCCAGCACCTCGTTGCCCAGCGACACATAGGTGGGGCTGCCACCCGCCGCCGGCACGAAGGCGAGCTGGTTGTACTGGAACGTGTTGTTGCCCGCCGGCGCCAACACGGTGTTCCCGTTGGGGAAGAAGGACGGCGCGCCGTAGGAGATGGTCGTGCCGGGCGTCAGCTCCGTGAAGCCGCTGCCGTTCACGTTGATGCGCGCCAGCGAGCTGTTCGAACCCGCGCCCCGGTCGAACGCGAACACGATGGTGCGCCCGTCCGGGCTGAAGGTCGGTCCGCGGAAGTTGGTGCACGTGCCGCACGCCGCGTCGTTGCTGGAGAGCAGCGTGGCCACCGTGCCGCCCGTGGTGGGCACCGTCTGCAGGGACGTGGTGGTGCCCGCCTTCTGCACGAACACGATGCTGGTGCCGTCGCGCGAGATCGACGGGGTGTACGCGCCTCCCGACGTCGTCAGCCGCTGCGGGCTGTTCGGGTCGCCGTCGTCGTCCACCACGTAGATGTTCCGGTCGCCGCGCACGAAGGCGAAGCCCTTGTCGAAGAGGACGTCGCCCGTGGTGCCACCGCCACCTCCGTCCTCGAAGGGCTCGCACGCACCCAACAAGCCCAACGCCACCACCGCACCGAGCCATCGCCGCATGCTCATCATCAAAGTCTCCCGCTGTGCCGCCGGCCCTGCCGCACGTTCCGCCCGAACACTACAGGGCGCGCGCCCTGGGACGTCAACGCACGCAGCGGCATTCACCGCCCCGGTTCACTGCACCCCACTTCCCGTTCAACCAGAAAATCATGTATTGAATGTTTTTCATGACACCCTTCCGCTCCTGCCTCACGGCTGCCTCGGCCGCCCTGCTCGCCTTCGCCACACCCGCCTGGGGAGGCTCGACGGTCGTGGCCCCTCTGGCCACCTCCGTCGCGGAGATCAACCAGCAGATCGCGGCGGCCGTGCCGGGCGCGGAGATCGTCGTTCGCGACGGGACCTACGACGGCGCGAGCATCAACTTCACCCAGCACGGCACCGCCACCCAGCCCATCACGCTCCGGGCGCAGACGCGCGGGAAGGTCGTCTTCACGGGCGCGTCTTCCCTGAGCATCTCCGGCGAGTGGCTGAACGTGGACGGGTTCGTCTGGAGGGGCGCGCGGAAGCAGAACGTCATCTCGTTCAACCGGGCCAAGGACTGTCAGTTCCGGCACAACGCGCTCATCGACGCGGGCCCGGAGCCCACGGTCGCGGACGGGAGCATCAAGCTGCAGAACTCGAGCGTGCGGAACAGCCTCCTGCGCAACCGCTTCGAGAACCTGCCGGCCCAGGGCATCCGCATCACCTGCAACGCCACCAACTGCGGCAACGTGGACAACCGGATTGCCTACAACCTGTTCTACGGCAAGAAGTCCTCTGGCGGGAGCAACAACGGGGAGTCCATCCAGCTGGGCTCCGGCATCATCGGTGACGTCAAGACCGTGGGCGACCTGTCGACCCTCGTCGAGTCGAACCTGTTCGAGAACATCGAGCCGTCCCAGGAGATGATCTCCAGCAAGACGAACTACAACGTCTTCCGCTTCAACACGTTCCGGAACACGCAGGACCGGCTCGTCCTGCGGATGGGGACCCACGCCCACGTCCACGGCAACTGGTTCATCAACGCGATGGGCGTGCGGATCCACGAATCCTCCCACTTCCTCCATGACAACCACTTCGAGGGAGTCGTGGGGCCGGCGTTCATGCTCCCCAGCGGGAAGCTGGACGCCAGCTGCTACCACTGGCCCGCGGACGCGGTCCGCATCGTCGCGAACACCGTCGTCGGCGCGTCCGACAACGCCATCGAGATTGGCGGGAACAAGATGGAGTCCAACGGCTGCACCTATTCGGAGGTCCCGAAGGACGGCTACTACGAGGAGAACATCCTCGTGAACTTCACCGGGAACGCGTTCTGGCTCTACGCGCCCGCGCCCCAGACGTATGTGGAGAACGTCGCCTGGCCGCAGCAGGGCTCCGCGACGGGAGTGACCTTCGTGGATCCGCTGCTCGTCCGGAACGCGCTGGGCGCCTACGTCTCCAAGCGGTTCCCTGCCCGGGGCGCCGTCATGCAGTGCCGCGCGCTGACGCTGGCCGACGTGGGACCGTCGAGCACCTACGCCTGCCCGTGAGGCCCACCGGCGGCGGGCTGGACCTTCAGCGGTTGAGGCGGTTCAGCTCGTTGCGGCAGACGTTGCAGGGGCCCAGCTGCTTGCGGTCGCAGTCCTGCGGCGTCTGCGGGAAGAACATCACGCAGCGCGGGTCCTCGCAGTAGGACAGGCCGATGAGGTGGCCGGCCTGGTGCACCGCCTCCACCTGCACGCGGCGGCGCAGCGCTTCGCCCTCCGCGCCCTGGCGCAGCCGGAAGAGGCTCATCACCGCGACCTTGGACTCGCGGTCCGCCTCACCGAAGACGAAGGGCGAGTCCGGCACGAAGAGGTCCGCGTCCGTCACGCCCATCACCAGCTGCTGCGGCGCGTCCTCCAGCAGCGTGCCCAGCCGCCGCATGATGGCGTTGCAGTGGTACTGGCTGCGGTCCTTGTTGAAGGCATAGGCAGGGGACGACAGCGCCGTCCGGCTCACGACCGCGCTGACGCCCAGGTGGGTCGTCAGCGGTTCCTGCAAGGAGTTCACGAGCGTGGACGGTGGACTGCCCACGGTGACCAGCAGGAGCGTCTTCTGCGGCATCAGCCCACCGCCTTCTACCTCCGGACGGACGTTGGCCGCGTCCCCCCGGAGCGGAGTGGCTGGGGCGCAAGGATTCGAACCTTGATAATCAGAGTCAAAGTCTGACGTCCTGCCATTAGACGACGCCCCAGCAGGTTCGCACGCGTACTTTCAGGCGGATACTACGGCATCTTCACGGGCGCGGGAACCCACTCTGACGATGGGCCCCCTTCGCCGTGGAGTGCGGGGGGCGATCACCCACCGCGCGACACTCGGGCCCCCGGGATGGCAGGCCGGGCGGACGGGGTGTCGTCCACCCGACAGGCGCTCCCCGGCTCAGCCCTTGAGCACGGCCAGGGGGGTGAGTCGGACGCAGGGCGTCACGAGGTCCGCCTCGTCCTCCAGCACCTCGGAGAGGTCCCGGTAGGCGGCGGGCGCCTCCTCCACCAGGGCCCCGGCGCGGCCCGCGTCGAACACCACGCGGCGCAGGGCATGGACGAGCGCGTCCGGGCGGATGCGGGCCCGGGCCTCCGTGCGGGTGAGCACGCGGCCCGCGCCGTGCGAGCAGGAGCGGAAGGCGCGCGGCTCGCCCCGGCCCTCGACGACGTAGGAGCCCGTGCCCATGGAGCCGGGGATGAGCCCCCGCGCCCCTGTGTCCAGGCCCACCGCGCCCTTGCGGTGCACCTGGAGCGTGCGGCCGAAGTGCGACTCGGCGGCGACGTGGTTGTGGTGCACGTCCACGGTGCTGCCCGGGTCCGGGGCCACGCCCAGCACGTCCGCCATCACGGCGAGCGCCCGGGCGGCGAGCGTGTCCCGGTTGGCGCGGGCGAAGCGACACGCCAGGGCCAGGTCGTGGAGGCACGCCACGCCCGCGTCGGTGTCGGTGCGGAGGGCGGGCGGCGTGCCCTCCCCCAGCGCCTTCGCCACGCGCTGGTGGTGCTCGCCCACCGCGGCCCCCACGCCCCGCGACCCGGAGTGGATGAGCAGCCAGAGGTCCCCGGCCCCGTCGCGGTCCAGCTCCAGGAAGTGGTTGCCGCCCCCGAGCGTGCCCAGGTGGCGCGGCGCCAGTCGCGCCCAGGCCTGGGTGAGCCGGTGGGTGGACAGCGTCGGGGACTCCAGCCCGGGAGGCAGCGCGAGCCCCCGCCCCCGGTGCACCGCGTCCCCCACGGGCACGACCCGGGCGAGCTGGGACAGCAGCCCCTCCAGGTCGGCGCGCGACAGCGACGCGGCGGGGAAGGCGAAGCGGTGCGCGCTCACGCCGCAGCCCAGGTCGTTGCCCAGCGCGCCGGGGACGACGTGGTGTTCGGTGGCGAAGACGGTGCCCACCGACACGCCGGACGCGAGGTGCACGTCCGGCATCACCGCCACGTGTTCGACGACATAGGGCTGCGCGGTGAGCTGCTGGAGCTGCTTGAGCGCGGCGCCGGGCACCGCGCGGGCCCAGGCGAGCAGGGGCACCGCGCCCGGTGGGACTTCGAGGAGGCGGGGCATCATGCGTCACCCCCTTCCCCTTCGTCCCAGTCGCTGTCGTCGGGCTCCGTGCAGGGGGCGGTGCCCACGTGGACGAAGCGCAGGTGCGGGGTGCGCTTGAGGTTCAGGTGCTGCGCGAGCTGCGAGCGCACGTAGCCCTCCGCGCGGGCGAGGGCCTCCTTCACGGCGTTCAGGTCGGTGGCGTCGGGCGGCAGCGTGTAGCCGATGCGCGCGGTGCGCCCTTCAGGGGACAGCTCGAAGGACGTCAGCGCGAGGCCATCGAGCACGGGGTCGGACAGCTCGCCACGGAAGAGCAGGGAGATCTCCTCGGAGAGGGTGGATTGGACGCGCAGGTGACGCGCGGACGGAGCCTGGGACTGGAACAGCGAGGAACCCGAACGCCGGGACGACGCGCGGGGACGGCGAGACCTGGATGAGGACATGAACGAAAACGGTTTCCTGTCGGCCGCGTCCGGATCACGAGGACCCAGGGACACGACCGGAGTGGGCACGCAGGGGCCACCACGCGGACACCGTCTGGAGCGAACGGCGAAACGACGCCGGTACCGCTAGACCCGCGACCGCGTGGAGCGAACCAGGACCACCTTGGCGACACGTCCCATGGCACACCTCCCGCCGCGCTCTCGCCGCGCGGACCGTGCGGGCCCGACGCGCCGGGCCCGCGGGTCCTGACACCAGCGGACAGGAAGAGCGGAGGCTGTCCGGTGGTGACCAGCCACTCTTTCCACCATCCGACTCGGGCGGCCGGTCTGATTGGCGCGGCCCCGCCGCCCGTGCAAGCAGGACGTGGGAGGCTTCATGGCCGAGACTTTCGACGTGGTGGTGATTGGGGCGGGGCCCACGGGGGAGAACGCGGGGGCGCGTGCCGCGGCGGGTGGATTGAAGGTGGCGCTGGTGGAGCACGAGCTCCTGGGCGGTGAGTGTTCGTACTGGGCCTGCATGCCCAGCAAGGCCCTGCTCCACCCCGGCGAGACGCTGTGGATGGCGCAGCACACGCCCGGCGTGCGCGAGCTGCTCCAGGGTCCGCTCAAGGTGGAAGCCGTGCTCAAGCACCGCGACAAGATGGTGTCCGGCTACGACGACAAGTCCCAGGTGAAGTGGGCGGAGGGCGCGAAGCTCACCGTGGTGCGAGGCCGCGGCAAGCTCACCGGCCCGCGCAGGGTGAGCGTGGCGGGCAAGGACGGGAAGGAGCGCGAGCTGGAGGCGCGCCGGGCCGTGGTCATCGCCACCGGCAGCAAGCCTCGCATGCCGGAGATCGCGGGCCTCAAGGACTCGCGGCCGTGGGACAACCGCGAGGGCACGGGCTCCAAGGCGGTGCCGGGCCGGCTGGTGGTGCTGGGCGGCGGCGTGGAGTCCGTGGAGCTGGCGCAGGCGTGGCGCGAGCTGGGCTCCGAGGTGACGCTGGTGCAGCGCGGTCCCCGCCTGCTCACGCGCTTCGAGCCCTTCGTGGGCGAGCAGGTGGCCCAGGCGCTGCGCGACACCGGCGTGCGCGTGTTCCTGGAGACGCAGGCGACGAAGGTGCAGCGCTCGGGCGAGGGCAAGGGCGAGTACACCGTGACGCTGTCCAACCGGGACACGCTGCGCGCGGACGCGTTGCTCGTGGCCATGGGACGCACGGCGCGCACGGATGACCTGGGCCTGGACACGGTGGGCCTCAAGCCCGGCGCCTCCATCGAGGTGGATGATCAGCTCCGCGCGAAGGGCGTGGACGGAGGCTGGCTCTATGCGTGCGGCGACGTGAACGGCCGCAACCTGCTCACGCACATGGGCAAGTACCAGGGACGGCTGGTGGGCGACATCCTGCTGGGCAAGCCCGCGAAGGCGTGGGCGGACACGAAGGCCACGCCGCAGGTCGTCTTCACGCACCCGCAGGTGGCCAGCGTGGGCCACACCGAGGCGCAGGCGCGCAAGATGGGCGTGCCGGTGAAGACGGTGCAGTACGAGCTGGGGGACGTGGCCGGCACCTCGCTGATGGGCGAGGGCTTCAAGGGCACCGCCAAGCTGGTGGTGGACGAGCAGCGCCGCATCATCGTGGGCGCCACGTTCACCGGCCCCGGCGTGGGGGAGATGCTCCACGCGGCCACCATCGCCGTCGCGGGCGAGGTGACGCTGGACACGCTGTGGCACGCGGTGCCGTCGTACCCGACGATGAGCGAGGTGTGGCTGCGGCTCTTGGAAGCCTACGGCCTGTAATTGCGGTGGGGCGCCTCCGCGTGGAATGGTGCGCGCCCCACCCTCCGCCTCCTTTTGTGAATGAGCACCGCTGACCTGCCGCTCCCCCGTGCGTCCCTGCGCGCGTCCCTGAAGGTGGAGTGGGCCTTGTTGCTGGTACTCGCCGTGGCCGCCGTCGCCGTGGGCCAGCACCCGAGGCGCGGCGTGGACTTCCGCGTCTACCTCACCGCCGCCGAGCGCTTCCGCGAGGGCACGGACCTGTACCGCGCGGAGGACGGCACCATGCCGTTCAAGTACGCGCCCGTCACCGCGCCCCTCTTCCTGCCCTTCACCGTCGTGCCCCCACGCGCCGCCGTGGCGCTGTGGAACCTGGGCTCCGTGCTCGCCCTGGCCGCCGTGTCCGTCCTCACACGCCGCGCCGCGCCCGCGTCCGGTTCTGGCGAAGCGCCGTCGTGGTCGTGGGCTCCGGTGCTCGCCACCTTCGCGCTGCTGCCCGCGTTCTCCTTCGAGATCTTCTACGGTCAGGTGGACGCGGTGCTGCTGTGGCTGCTGGTGCTCGCGGCCGTGGGCGCCGAGCGCGGCCGTGCCTGGGGCCCCGGCGCCGCCTTCGCCGTCGCGTGTCTGCTCAAGCCCCCCGCCGCGCTGCTGGGCCTGTTCTTCCTCTGGCGCCGACACTGGCGCGTGGTGGGCACCACGGCCCTCTTCGGCGTCGTGCTGGTGCTGCCCACGCTGGGCCGCTACGGGTGGGCCGGGACGCTCTCGCAGCTGCGTGACTGGACGGAGACGCTCGCGCGCACCACGCCGCCGTGGGCGCTGGGCCACAACCCGCAGGGCCTGCCCACGCTCCTGATGTCGCTGGTGCTGCCCCCGGAGTCGCTGCCGCCCGCGGGCGCGATGCCGCTGGCGCAGGCCGTGGCGATGGGGCTGTTCGTCGTCGCGTTGCTGTGGGCGCGGCCCGGCCCCGTGGACCTGCTCGCGTTCGGCTGCCTGGGCGTGACGCTGCTGTCACCGTTGGCGTGGCGCGCGAACTACCTGCTCGCGTGGCCGCTGATCCGCGCGGCGCTGGAAGGACGTTCGCGGATCAACGGGGCGCTGGTGGCGGTGGTGGCGCTCACGGGCATGCTCGTGTCGGACACGGTGCTGGGCCCGGAGCTCGCGCGCCAGGTGCTGCTCACGCGGCCGTTCGCGTGGGTCTACACCGCGCTGCTGGTGGCCCTTCTGTGGCAGACGCGGCGCCGGGGCGCGCCCACCGCCGTTCTCTCCGACAAAGCCGTGACGCACCTGCCGCGTGGATTTCTGAACGCCCGCGGTTCGTGACCCAATCGAGACACGGCCGGGGTCAAAGTGTCACGGGCCCTGAACCTTCGTGACACACGGCGTCGCTATATGCGTCACCGTCATGTTCGAAACGTTCGACAGCGCCTCCAGCGCCCCCGCCGCCGCCCGGCGGTTCGCGCTCTCCACCAC
>NZ_RAWB01000449.1 GCF_003612055.1 Corallococcus llansteffanensis | reverse complement strand
GGCCGGACGTGGATCATCCCCCCGTGAACCCCCCCCGGAAGTCGCCGCCGCGCTCCCCGCGCCGGGCCCGTCGTGGCCAGGCCATGGTGGAGTACTCGGTGATCAACTGGGTGCTGCTCGTGGCGCTCGTCATCGGTGCCACGGTGAAGGTCCGGTGGACCGACGACCGGCAGACCAACGTCATCGACCTGTTCCTCGAGGCGTACCAGATCTATTACGACTCGTTCTACTTCGTGCTGAACCTGCCGTTCCCCTGACGGGCCCCGGTGGATCCGGCCGCGTTTCGAGCCGTCCAGCCCGGGGGGGTGGACAGGCGCCGTGGCCCCCGGGTGTCCCGGGATTCCGCTTTGTCGCGAGAGGTGGTTTTGACACCTGCTCTGTGGCAGGGCTAACATCCCCTTTTGTTCGCGCCCTGGCATCGCCCCCTCGTCAAAGCTGTCCTGCCGCCACGACGGCGCCCCACCGTTCTGGAGGACCTTGAACCATGTTGAAGGGTAAGACCCCGCTCGTCGTCGCGCTGGTGCTCGGTTTGCTCGCGGGCATCGTGGCCTACTCGGCCATCAAGAAGAAGGAATCCGATGTGCGTCGCGGGTGGAACCTGGTGCCCGTGGTGGTGGCGGGCCAGGACATGCCCGAAGGGACGGTCATCACGTACGAGATGATCTCCCAGCGCTCGGTCCCGGAGCAGTTCGTCACCTCGTCGGTGGTGAAGCCGGACTCCGCCAACTACATCGTGAACCAGAAGGTGCTGGTGGCGCTGCAGGCGGGCGACCCCATCCTCTGGAGCCAGTTCGAGACCACGAAGGCCGCCGAGCGCCTGTCGACGAAGGTGCAGAAGAAGGCGCGCGCCATCACCATCGAGGCCAAGACGACGACGGCCGTCGGTGGGTGGATCCGCCCCAACGACCACGTGGACATCATCGGTACGTTCCGCGATCCGCAGACGGACGAGAACGTCGCCGTGACGCTGCTGCAGAACATCATCGTGGTCGCCACCGGCAAGATCACCGGCACCACGAACATCAACCTCATCCCGGAGAACCAGCGCGAGTACACCAACGTGTCGCTGATGGTGCTGCCGGAAGAGGCGGAGATCCTGGTGCTGGCGGCGGAGCTGGGACAGCTCACCCTGTCGCTGCGCAACGAGGACGACGTGGACCTCATCGAGGAGCGCGGTCGCGCCACCATCAGCACGCTGCTGTCCGGCGAGCGCACCCGCGTGCTGGAGCAGAAGCGCCGGGAGATCATCCAGATCATCAAGGGCAGCGGCAGCAGCGAGAAGGCCTCGGCCGGCTCTCCGTAGTCGCCGCGCTGGGCCGCTTCGGTTGAAGCGGCCCGCCACCCCCCTCCCTCATCCTTCGGGGATTCGCGCCCATGCTCGCAGGTATCGTCCTCCTCCTCGTCACCGGCTCGGTGTTCTTCTTCAGCCTGGTGATCTTCAGCGTCCTGTCGAAGGCGTATGAGCAGTACCAGGAGCGCTACGTCGCCAAGTCGATGAACGACTTGAGCGATATGTTCCTCTTCATCGACCCGCGGCAGATGTTGATCCTCAACATCGCCTGCATGTGCCTTCTGGGCATCCTCAGCTACATCGTCTTCAACCCCATCCTGGCGGTGCTGGCGACCATCTTCGGCTTCTTCCTGCCGATGCTGATGGTGAAGTACTACCGCAAGCGCCGGATCAAGAAGTTCAACGTGCAACTGGTGGACGCGCTGCAGGCCATGGCCAACGCGTTCAAGGCGGGCCTCACGTTCCCCCAGGCCATCGAGCACGTGGCGCGCGAGGCGATGCCGCCGCTGTCGCAGGAGTTCGGCCTGTTCGTGAAGGAAGTGAAGCTGGGCGTCCCCCTGGAAGAGGCGCTCGTCAACATGGGCCGCCGCGTGGGCAGTGACGACCTGGAGCTGGTGGTGGTGTCCACCAACATCGCGCGCCAGCTGGGCGGCAACATGGCGGAGATGTTCGAAACGATCTCCATGGTGATCCGCGAGCGCTTCCGCCTGGAGGGCAAGATCGACGCCCTGACGTCCCAGGGCAAGCTGCAGGGGTGGATCGTCGCGGCCATGCCGTTGGTGCTGGGCATGGTGCTCAACTACATGCGCCCCGACCTGATGGAGCCGATGCTGAACCACATCTTCGGCTACGTCCTGGTGACCATCATCGCCATCATGGAGATCATGGGCATCCTCATCATCCGGCGCATCGTCAACATCGACATCTGAATCGAGGCGCACCGTGCAGGAGATCCTGACAACCTTCCTGATCGGCGGCTCGGCGCTGCTCACCGCGGGTGCGGTGGCGTTCCTGGGCGTGGGCATCTACCACAACGTCCTCGAGCGCTTCCTCACGGAGGTGCGCGACGAGTCCGCGGGCGGCGTGAAGGGCGTGGGCTCTGTCGCCATCCGCAAGCTCGGTTCGATGAACCGGCGCTTCATGTGGCCGGGCTACGAGTCCAAGACGCGCCGCAAGCTCATCAAGGCGGGCGAGCCGTCCCAGTACAAGCCCGAGGACATCATGGCGCTGCAGGAAGTCAGCGCCGTGCTGGCGCTGCTCGCGGGCCTGTTCGTCGTCAACGGCATGAACCTGAACCTGGCCTGGTCGCTGCTGGTGATGCTGCTGGGCCTGTTCTATCCGCTCATCTGGTTGAACGACCAGGTGAAGCGCCGTCACCTGGCCATCAGCCGCGCGCTTCCGTACAACCTGGACCTGCTGACGCTGTCGGTGGAAGCAGGCATGGACTTCACGGGCGCGCTGGCGAAGGTGGTGGAGAAGGGCCGCCAGGGGCCGCTGCGCGAGGAGCTGCAGCTGGTGCTCAAGCAGCTCAAGATGGGCAAGACGCGCGAAGAGGGCTTGAAGAGCATGATCGCGCGCGTGGACCTGCCGCCGCTGACGACGTTCGTCACGGCGCTGATCCAGGCGGACAAGATGGGCACGAGCCTGGGCAAGGTGCTGCGCATCCAGTCCACGCAGATGCGCATCGACCGCACGCAGCGCGCGGAGAAGCTCGCGGGTGAGGCGCCGGTGAAGATGCTCTTCCCGCTCATCGCCTGCATCTTCCCGACGGTGTTCATGGTGCTCTTCGGGCCCATCGTGTTCCAGTTCATGTTCGGCAACGTCGGGGGCTAGTCCTCTGCCCATCCTGCTCACCATCACCCGGGGGCTCCAGGTCGGACGGGAGCTCGCCTTCGAGCAGGCCGAAGTGAAGATCGGCCGGACCTCGGAGAACGACCTGGTGCTGCACGACCATGGTGTCTCCCGGCGGCACGCGCGCATCACGGCGCGGGGCGGGCAGTACTTCGCCGAGGACGTGGGCAGCGCCAACGGCACGCAGCTCAACGGGCAGCCGCTCGGGGGCGAGAAGCAGCTGCGCGACGGGGACCGACTCACCGTCGGCCCGGTGGAGTTCACGTTCGTCTGGATGCCGCCGGAGGATGGCGACGACGTCACGCGGCCCATCCGCAGGGCGCTCGCGCCGCCGCACGCGCAGGTGTCGCCGCAGGGCATGGAGCAGGCCTCGCTCGCGGAGATCGAAGCGGCGCCCACGAGCTACCAGCAGGCCCTGCCCGCGATGGCGCGGCCGGCCTCGCCCGCGCCCGCGCAGCGTGCCGGAGCAGGGGGGCCCGCGGCGAAGGGACCCGCGACGCCCGCGATGCCGCTGTCGGCGACTCCCGCGTTGAAGAAGCCTGTCGCTCCGGCGGTGTCCGACGCCGCGGTGCCTCCGCCGAAGCCGCCCCCTGCTCCCGACCTTCCGGTGGTCGGTGCGGCTTCACAGGGCAGGACGTCCGCTCCGGGCCTTCAAGCGGTTGGCGCTGCCGCGTCGGGCAGGGCCTCCGGTCCAGGCCTTCCGGCGGTCGGTGCATCCACGCCCAACCGGACATCTGCTCCGGGCCTTCCGGCGGTCAGCGCATCCACGTCGAACAGGACCTCCGCTCCGGGCCTTCCGGAAGTCGGTGCGTCCGCGTCGGGCAAGACCTCCGCTCCGGGCCTTCCGGAAGTCGGTGCGTCCGCGTCGGGCAAGACCTCCGCTCCGGGCCTTCCGGAAGTCGGTGCGTCCGCGTCGGGCAAGATCTCCGCTTCGGGTCTTCCGGAAGTCGGTGCATCCGCGTCGGGCAAGGCCACCGCTCCTGCCGCTTCCGGGGCTGGAGCACCCGTGCGGAAGAAGGCTGCTCCTGGCCTGCCTGGGGTCGGGGCGCCCGCGCTGAATCGGCCTGCCCTCGGGGGTGCCGCCGCGCGAGTGGCCGCCGCGGCGAAGGCTCCCTCGGCCCGCGATGCCGTTGGCGCTCCGGTGCCGTCCGCGCCCAACGGGGAAGGGCACCCGGCCTCTCCATCCGCGAATGGGAAGGCGCCTGCGTCCAGCACGGCCTCTGCGTCCGTGAATGGCAAGACGCCCGCGCCCAGGAACGCGGTGGCTTCGGTGCCCCTGCTACCCCCGATTCCAGCGCTCACGCCTCCCTCGGCGTCCCCGTCCCGTGGCGCGGCGCCCCCGGTGCTGACGCCTCCCGTGACCGCCCCGACGCGCGGCGCGGCGGGCCCCGCGCCCGTGGCTCCCGGCCTTCCCGTGCTGACGCCTCCCGGGCTCATGCCTCCGCCGCCGGCAACGCGGGCCCCTGCCTTCTCACCTCCGGAGAGCCTCTCCGCGGTGGATCCAGACGAGCCGGAGGAGCGCACGCAGATGGCGATTCCCGCGGTGGAATCGCTGGAGCCTGGCTTCATGGCGCCCCCGGTGGCTGCTCCGGAGCTGCCCTTCGCGGATGCGGATGAGCCGGAGGAGCGCACGCAGATGGCGATCCCCGTGGCCCTGGCCACGCCGCCACTCAACGAGAGCCCGCCGCACGAAGCACCGCCAGCGCTGCCTCCGACGGACCCGGACGAGCCCGAGGAGCGGACCGTCCTCGATCTCCGGCCCATCGCTCGCGTCAGCCCGCTCGTTGCTCCGCCCATGCTCCACGGCGTGTCCGGGGCGGTCGCCTCCGCGGCGGCTGGCTCCGAGGAGCCGGCGACGTTCGTGGGAACGGACGACGACCTGCCCCCGGCTTCCCCGGTCGAATCGCCCGAGCCGCCGACGTTCATGGGCAAGGACGTGCCAGGCGCTGTCCCCAACAGAGCGCCGCCTCTGCCCCCAAGCGCACTTGTCGCCCCGCTGGAGCCCGAGCCCGCGACGTTCACGGGCCAGGACCCGCGGGTCCTGGCGGAGCCTCCTCCGGCGCTGGATCCCGGACTGCTCCTCGGCGAAGCCGACCTGCTGGCGGCGCAGCCCCCGGCGGACGCGAGCACCACGGAGTCCGGCCCCACCGACCCGGACGCGTCCCAACCGCCGGTGCGCTCCGGCCCGGTGACGGTCGTCGCGAAGGTCGAGCCCTCGTCCGCCGCCGACGAGGCCCGGCGACGGCGTCGGCTCGCGCGCACCCTGGGCGGTCAGTTCGTCCTCTTCTGGCAGCGCCAGTCCCGGCTGCGCCGCATCGGCTACGCGTCCGTGGCAGGGCTCGTGCTGTTGGTGACCGTGTTCGGGGTGCTGTCCGTGGTGTCTCCCACCACGCTCGGACTGCCCGGGCGCGAGCCCTACAAGCTGGGGCTCCAGCCGGTGACGGACTCGTTCGGCCTGGGGCAGGGCGTTCGCTGGGTCCACGTGGACGACAAGGCCTTCGACTTCCGCTTCATGTCGCCCACCCGCGCGGTGGCCGTGCTGCACTACCAGGCCAGCAACATCACCAAGGACGAGGTCAACCTGTCGCTCAACGGCGTGTCCCTGGGTTGGGTCCCTCCGGACACGGCCCAGACGGCGGAGCGCGAGCTGGAGCAGGTCCTCCCCCCGGGCCTGCTGCGCCGCAACGAGAACAACCAGCTGCTCTTCGACAACGCCCTCAACCCCCCCGGGCGCGAGTCCTGGCGCATCTGGAACCTGCGTCTGGAGGTCATCCCGGTGCCCGAGCTGCCGCCCGATCAGCTGCTCGCCTCCGCGAGGGAGGCCGTGAAGGCGGGCGCCCGGTTCTACGAGCTCCGGGACGTGGGCGCGGAGAACCTCTTCAACGCGTGGCGGGAGTACCGCTCCGCGTGGATCACCCTGGAGGCGCTCGACGACAAGCCGGACCTGTACGAAGACGTCCGGGAGCGGATCGCCCAGATTTCAACGGAGCTGGACCACCGGTGTGGCCAGCTGATGCTCGAATTCCAACGGGCCGTCCAGTACCGGAGCCGACGGGATGCGGTCGCGACCCTCGAAGACGTGCGGAGACGCTTCCCTACGACCGAGCATCGCTGCCACAATCTCGCGTTGGAAAAAGCCTATGAGCACGAGCTTTAGGGTTCGTGCCCCCCTCATCAGGACGCGGTGAAAGCCATGTCGAACGGTCCTCCCCCAGCCCGCCGAAGGCCCACTTCGGGTACGCCCTCATCCGGGACCGGACAACGCGCGCCGGTCCGCCGGTCGACCGCGGGGGCCTCCGCGGCGAAGCCCGCGAAGCTCGTGGTCATCGCCGGCCCCAGCGAGGGCGAGGAGTTCCCCCTCGCCGAGCAGGAGTACACTGTCGGTCGCGCCTCCGACAACCCCATCTGCCTGCAGGACACGTCCGTCTCGCGCAAGCACATCACGCTGCGCCGTGAGTCCGCGGGCTGGATGGTCAGCGACATGAAGTCGGGCAACGGCACGCTCGTCAACGGCGAGCCCGTCACCGACGAGACGCTGCTGGCCAACGGCGACGTCATCACGCTGGGCGACTCGGAGATGCGCTACGAGGACGTCGCCAACAGCACCGCCAAGGTGCAGGCGCCGTCAGGCCCCCGGCCCCGTCCGTCCACGGCCGGCGGTCGCGGCCCCACGGCGGTCCCCGTGCGTCCCGGTCCCCGGGGCGAGGGCCGCGCGCGCCCGCAGACGTCGCGCGCCTCCGCCGCCGCGGAGCTCACGCCCGAGTCGCAGCGCAAGCGGATGCGGATGAAGCTCGCGGGCGTCGGCGTGCTGGTGCTGCTCTTCGCGGGCCTGGGCGTCGCGCGCTCGCGCATGCGACACCAGCAGGAGGAGCAGATCCGCATCGAGCAGGAGCAGCGCCAGTACCGCGAGCAGCTGGGTGGCCTCTTCCAGGAGGCCAAGAACCTGGTGCGTGAAGGCCAGTGGGAGCAGGCCAAGGCGAAGCTGGAGGAACTCCAGAACCAGGCCCCGGACTACCCCGGCGTGGCGGACTACCTGAAGGCCGCGGAGAAGGAGATCCCCAACCAGGGTCACCTGGCGGCGGCCCAGGCGGCGCTGGCCAAGGGCGAGCTCGTCACCGCGCAGGCGGCGCTCGCCAAGGTGAGCTCCGACACGCAGCTCTACGAGCAGGTGAAGACGGCGCGCAAGGGGCTGATCGACGTCGCGGACAAGCGCACGAAGGAGGCCAACACGCTGATGGCCACCCGCCAGCTCGAGTCCGTGCAGAAGGCCAAGGCCATCACCGACGACGTGCTCGCGGCCTTCCCGGAGCACCGCGACGGCAAGCTCATCAACGACGAGTCGGCGCGCATCATCGCGGACCTGACGCGTCCCGAGTACGTCCCGAAGGCCGCGACGCCCAAGCCGTGGGAGCCCGCGGTGGACCGCTTCCGCGACGGGGACATCTCCGGCGCGGTGGCCATCCTCAACGCGTGCGCGGCCAAGACGCCCCAGTGCAAGCAGCTCATGACGCAGATGACGGAGTTCGGGACCCTCTACAAGAAGCTGGAGGACCTGGAGGCCAAGGGGCTCACGCGGCTCCTGGCGCTCGACAAGGACATCACCGACGGCCGGGGCAGCAAGATGGCGAAGAACGCGGGCACCCGCGCGGCGACGACCTTCTACAAGAGCGCCGCTGGCGCGAAGGCCGCGGGCCAGTGGTCGCGCGCGATGGAGTTCGCGCGCCGCGCGCTCCAGGCGGATCCCAACCACACGGGCGCGGCCAACATCGTCAACGACCTCAAGGGCAAGGCGAAGGACCTGTACCTCCAGGCCTACTCCATCAAGGACGCCAGCCCCGAGGACGCGCTGCCCAAGTTCCGGGACGTCGTCGCGATGACGCCGCCCGACGACGAGCTGCACGGCAAGGCCCAGGGCTGGGTCGAGAAGCTGTCGCGATGAAGAAGCGCAAGGGCGCGGAGCCGCCGCCCCCCGAGGAGCCGGGGCAGGGCGACCTCTTCGGCACGTCGCTCTTGCAGCCGTTGCGCCCGGCCCCCCCGGCTCCTCGGGGGGCGGCGGCTCCGCGCC
>NZ_RAWB01000448.1 GCF_003612055.1 Corallococcus llansteffanensis | reverse complement strand
CCCCTGGCCCCATTCGCCCTCCCCGGCTGACCTTGCGGTCCAGGGAGGGCCCGGGCGGCCAGACCCTCAGGGTCTGACCGTGACGTTGATCTTGAAGGAGCGCTCCACCACACCCGGCGTGAACGCCTTGGCGAGGAAGAACTCCATCTCGAAGGAGCCGGGGTTGCGGGGTGTGAAGAAGAACTCGCGGGTGGCCGGGCCGCCGTTGGGACCCGGCTCGAAGTTGGCCTCGCGCAGACCCACGCGCTTGGCCAGCGTGGGCTCGATGGCCCAGGTGGCGCCGGGCTGCTCCTGCAGGCGCACGGTGAGGCCGTGGTTGAGCTTCACGTCCACGGACGTGGGCACCTCACCCTCGATGTGCACGAGCTCCATCTCGTCGCGCGACACCGAGCGCGCCTCGGACGGACGCGGCTCCACGTTCTCCGCCGTGATGCGACCGCCCCAGCCGGACGACTTGTCCACCACGCCCGTCACCTGGAGCGTCTGCCCCACGTACTTGCGCAGGCTCTTGACCGCCGCCTTGCCTTCGATGGCGAACGACACCTGCTGGCGCGTGCCCCCGTTGGACACGACGAGCACGAAGTCGTCACCCATCATCTCCAGGTTGCCCCGGATGCTGGCGAAGCCCTTGATGCCCGCGCCCATGCCGGCGGCGACGGCCATGGAGACCTCGCCGGGCGACAGGTAGCGCAGCTTGGGCTCGGAGTCGGTGGGCGGCGGCGCGACCTCCTCCACTTCCGGCTTCTTGGCGGAGTACTTGCGCACCTCCACCACGCCGCTGTGGTTGGTCGTCTTGCGGATCATCCCGCTCACGGAGACCTTGTGGTCCACGTACGCCGGGAGGACCTCTTGATCCGGCCCCTGGAGCAGGAACGTCAGCTCGCGCTTGTCCCGACCCACGACCACCAGGTGGGGCAGCTCGCCGCTGAGGATGAGCCGCCCCTTGAGGCTGCCCTCTCCCATCACGCCGCGGCCCTCGCCGGCGGTCAGCAGCTGCTCCATCTCACGCTTGGTGAGCGGCTCGCCCACGGGGGGGAGCTTCGTCGCGCGCGGGCGCGGCTTCTCCACGGGAGGACCGGAGGGCACGGCCTGGGCCTTGGAGCCCGCCTTGCCTCCTGCCTTCTTCCCGGCCGCGGCAGGCACGGCCTTGGAAGCGGGAGCCGCCGCGGGCGAGGCCTTGCCGGCCTTCGCGGGAGCGGCAGCGGGTGGAGCTGCCTTGGCCCCCTTCGCCGCCTTGGCCGCGGCGGGGACCTTCTCCGCCACCGCCTTCTTCACCGCCGCGACCTTTCCCTTCGCCCCCTCGGCCACGGCCTTGACGACCTTCGTCGCGGCCGTCGCCACCTTCTTCGAGGCGTTCCTGATCAGATCCAGGCGGGCCGCGTTGTCCTTCTTCGCGGCAGGCTTCGCACCGGCTTTTGCAGCGGGAGTCGGCTTCTTCGCCCCGGACTTGGGCTTGGCCATCGACGCTGTCTCCTTGAAAATTTCCCGTGTGCTATCAACGGGTTGGCGGGACGCCCCTGCTGTTGGACGCGAGCCTCGCGATCACGGTTGCTTGTAACGGTGATCAGTTGGGCTGTCAAACTAACACTTGATTTTCTCTCGGACTTTGGTTGCGAAAACGTCCCTGGGGGACCCTTCGCGCCGCTATAGATCCGGGCATGAGTGACGCTCCCGCATTGCTGCCCGTGGAGGAGGCCCGCGCGCGGATCCTCGGGCTGTGCACGCCGCTGCCCCCGGAGTGGGTGCCCATGGACGACGCCCTGGGTCGTGCGCTGGCGGAGGACGTCCTGGCCCGGCGCACCCTGCCCCCCTGGGACAACTCCGCGATGGACGGCTACGCGGTGCGCACGGCGGATCTCCTGGGCCCGCTGCCCATCCGGCTCACCGTCGGGGAGACGGTGTTCGCGGGGAAGCTGCCCGTCCGGGAGGTCGTCCCCGGCACCTGCGCGCGGATCATGACCGGGGCGCCCCTGCCCTCCGGCGCGGACGCGGTGGTGATGCGCGAGCGCACCCGCCCCGTTCCCGAGGCTCCGGACACCGTGGACATCCTGGAGGCGCCGGGCCCGGGCCAGTTCATCCGCCCCCGGGGCGAGGACGCGCGCGAGGGCGACGTGCTGTTGCGGCGGGGCACCCCGCTGGGCATCCCGGAGCTGGGCCTGCTGTGGGCGCAGGGGATGGCGTCCGTGCCGGTGCCCCGGAGGCCCCGCGTGGCGGTGCTGTCCACCGGCGATGAGCTGTGCCGCGTGGACGAGCCCCCCGGAGGCCGCATCGTGGACACCAACGCCCCCGCGCTGGCCCTGGCGGTGCGGCGCGCGGGCGGTGTGCCCACGCTCCTGGGCATCGCGCGGGATACGCCCGAGGCCGTCCGGGAGGCCCTGGCGCGCGCGGACGGCTTCGACGTGGTCCTCACCAGCGCCGGCGTGTCCGTGGGCGACCACGACTTCGTGAAGGACGCCCTGGAGGCCCTGGGCGTCGCGCAGCACTTCTGGCGCGTGGCCATCAAGCCCGGCAAGCCACTGGTGGTGGGACAGCGCGGCGCCGCCCTCTTCCTGGGCCTGCCCGGCAACCCCACCTCGTCGCTGGTGACCTTCGAGCTGTTCGTCCGCCCCGCCCTGCGCCGCCTCCTGGGCCTGGAGGACGTGGAGCCCGCTCGGGTTTCGGGACGCCTGGAAGGCCGGCTGTCGAAGGCGCCAGGGCTTGCCCACTTCGTGCGGGTGATGGCCACCTGGCGGGCGGGCGAGCTGTGGGCGAAGCCCCTCGGGACGCAAACGTCGGGTGCCTTGCGTTCAGCGTCGGCAGCCACGCACCTGCTGCACTTCCCCCGGGAGCACAGCAGCCTGACTGATGGCTCCCATGTCGAGCTGATCCCCCTGTCGTGGGTGGCCTGAGAAACGAAGAGCCCAGGTCCCACGTCCAACTTATGGCCGCTGTCCCCTCTAGAAGGGGAGTGCCACCTTGACTTGCATCCGGGGGGGCGAGAAAAACCGCCCCTCCACTGGGAGACGACCCACCATGTCCGACAAGCGCCCACCCCAGGTCCTGCCGACCCGAAAGCCGACCCAGCACCTGGAGCGGTACTCGGAGGCGGACGTGCCCACGGCCCGTGGCGTGCTGAGGACCATCGTGTTCCGCGACAAGCGCAACGGGCGCGAGCACGTGGCGCTGGTGGTGGGTGAGCCGGCGGGGCTGGAGGGGGTGCCAGTGCGCATCCACTCCGAGTGCCTGACGAGCGAAGTCTTTGGCAGCCTCAAGTGCGACTGCCGCGAGCAGCTGGACCGGGCCATGGACTTCGTCACGCAGAACGGCCTGGGCGTGGTGCTCTACCTGCGCCAGGAGGGCCGGGGTATCGGCCTGGGCAACAAGATCAAGGCCTATGCCCTCCAGTCCAAGGGGTTGGACACCTACGAGGCCAACCGGCAGCTCGGCTTCGCGGATGATTTGCGCTCCTATGACGTCGCGGCGGAGATGTTGCGCTCGCTGGACGTACACTCGGTGGACCTGATCACCAACAACCCGCTGAAGATCGCCGGGCTGGTGGAGGAAGGTGTGGCGGTGCGACGCCGAATCCCTTCCCGGACCGAGCACAATCCGCATAACGTCGACTATTTGAAGACGAAGCGCGAGCGTACGGGGCACCTGATTGAGCTCTTCGCGGAGGACGACGACACAGAAGCCAAGGCCGGCTAGGCGCCCGGCCCGGCGGAGCACCTCGCGCTTCGAGGTGCGTTTCTGGGGGGTGCGCGGCTCCATCCCCTCGCCCGGTCCCCAGACGAAGCGCTACGGCGGCAACACGCCGTGCGTGGAGGTCCGCTGCGGGGACGAGCTGCTGATTTTCGACCTGGGCTCGGGTGCGAGGGGCCTGGGGGATGCGCTGGCGGCGACGCGCAAGCCCGTCAAGGCGTCCATCTTCATCTCGCACTACCACTACGACCACCTGCAGGGCCTGCCGTTCTTCGGGCCGATGTTCTCCCCCGCGAACGACGTGACGCTGTACGGGTCGCCCCGGGACGGGAAGTCGCTGAAGCAGATCCTCGCCGGGCAGATGGTGCCCCCGTACTTCCCGGTGACGGCGGAGGACGTGTTCCGCACGCGCCTGGCGTACCGGGACGTCATCGTGGGCGAGGACATCCCGGTGGGCGACGCCACGGTGCGCACGCTGGAGCTGAACCACCCGGGCGGCAACGTGGGCTACCGGGTGGACTTCGGTGGGCGCTCGCTGGTGTACGCGACGGACGTGGAGCACGGCACCGCGCTGGACAAGGGCCTGTTCGACTTCGCGCGCGGCGCGGACGCACTCATCTACGACTCCATGTACACGGAGGACGAGTACCGGGGCCGCACGGGCTGGGGTCACTCCACCTGGGAGGCGGCGGTGCGCGCGGCGGACGCCAGCGACGTGAAGCAGCTGGTGCTCTTCCACCATGATCCGGGCCGCGACGACGCGGCCATGGACAAGCTGGTGCGGCAGGTGCGCAAGCAGCGCCCGGAGGCCATCGCCGCGAAGGAGGCGATGGTGCTCAAGCTGTAGTCGGCGGGCTCGGACGTCGCTGCCGGAACGCCCTATCCACCGTCTCGCGCAGGCCCCGGAAGGGCAGCCGCCGCAGGGCGGTGGGCACGTCCACCCACTCGAAGGCATCGTGCTCCGGGCCCAGGCGCACCCCGGCCTCGGGCGCGACGTGCACCGCGAAGCCGTGCTCCTCCACCAGCTTTGGCGGCAGCGCGTCCCCCAGCGCGAACGCGTGGCGGTAGGCCAGGTCCACGGGCTCGGTGTGCAGGCCCGTCTCCTCCGCGACCTCGCGGCGCGCGGCGTCGGCGGGGGACTCTCCCGGCTCCAGACGGCCGGTGACGGTCTGCCAGAAGCCGCCGCGCTCCGGCGTCCTGCGCAAGAGCAGCACGCGCGCCTCCGGGCCCTGCCCCCGCACCACGGCGACGCTCACCGTGCGCAGGGCCACCGCGCCGTCCACGCGCCGGGCGTCGAACACCTGGCTGAACTCGCGCGCGAGCGCCTCCTCCACGTCCGGCACGGGCACGGCGTGGCCCAGCTCGCGCTGCATGGACGTGACGCCCGCCTCGCGGATGCCGCACGGGACGATGAGCTGGAAGTGCTCCAGGCGGGTGTTCACGTTGAGCGCGAAGCCGTGCGTGGTGAGCCACTTCGACAGGTGCACGCCGATGGCGCCAATCTTCCGCGCGTCCGGTGAGCCCTCCTGCCCCAGCCACACGCCCGGCCACTTCGGGATGGGCGCGGCCGTGAGGCCGAAGCCCGCGAGCGCCTGGATGAGGCCGCGCTCCACGTCGCGCACGTAGCGGCGCACGTCCTGGCGCTCCGGCGGCAGCAGGAGGATGGGGTAGCCCACCACCTGTCCCGGCCCGTGGTAGGTGACGTCGCCGCCGCGGTTGGTGTCGAAGACCTCCACGCCCTCTTCCGCGAGGCGCGCATCCGACGCGGTGATGTTCTCGCGCTTCGCCGCGCGGCCCAGCGTCAGGACGGGCGGGTGCTCCAGCAGCAGCAGCGTGTCCCCGACGAGCCCCTGCATGCGGGCCTCGCCGAAGAGGTGCATCAGCTTCAGCCCGTCCTCGTACTCCACCCGGCCCAGGCGGAAGACGGTGAGCGTGTTCATGGCGTCCCCTTCCGCCCCCCTCGGGTGGGCGCGGCGGGCGTCTGCGCGGACTCCAGGCTCCAGGTGCCGGCGTACACGCGCGACAGCAGCGCGCGCAGCTCATGCCCCGCGCGAGGCGAGCGGACCGCCTCGGCCGCGAAGGCGCCCAGCACCTCCTCCGACAGCGACACCACCGGACGGCGGAGCGCCAGGGAGCGCCGCGCCACCTCCACCAGCTCCGGCACCGTCGGACGGCGCACCGGCAACAGCACCTGCACGCGCTCCAGCAGCGACACCGGGATGGAGCCCTGCACCGCTTCCGTCAGCCCCGCCGTGGTGGGGACGGGCAGGCTGCCGCCCTCCCCTCGCACCCACAGCCCCAGCGACGACACCGCGCCGCGCGCGCTCATCACCACCGCGCGCTCCGGGTGGCTCGCGATGAACGCGACCAGCGCCGCCTGCGCGCCGGGCTCCAGCCGGTCCACGTCCTCGACCAGGAGGGGCGCCGTGCCCGCCGTGGACTCCAGGAGCTCCACCGACGTGAGCACGCCCTGGCCCCGCCGCTCCAGCGCCTGGAGGAAGATGCTCTTGCCGCAGCCCTCCGGCCCCACGAGGAGCATGCAGCGCGCGCCCGCCTGAAGCGTGCGCTCCAGCAGCGTCCGCACCTCGTCGTGGCCCACCATCTCCACGCCCGCGGCGGGCTCGTGTGCCTCCACCGGCTTGCGCACGGGGGGCGGGACGACGTCGCCCAGGAGCCCCTGGGATTCGCCCAGGCAGCCCTTGCAGATGAACGCGCCCGCCGGGCCCGCCACCAGGTCCCCCACCTCTCCGCGAGGCCGGCAGCAGAACGAACACCAGGCGTCCAGCGCGGGATCCGCACGCGTGGGACCACGCTCGATGAGGCGCTTCTCCCGGCGGCGGCCGCGCTCCGGCGCGGAGGGCGCTGGCCCCTCGTCCTCTTCCAGCGGGCGCAGCAGCCCTCCAGGAACGATGACATCGTCGCTGTCGTCGTCGGCATCCTCGGGCTCGGGCTCGGACCGGGGCGCCGCTTCGCTCGCGGGAGCGTGCGGCGGGCCTCCGGCTGCCGGCGACGGGCTTCCGGCACCGACCGCCGCGATCCGCTGGGCAAGCCGTGGCAGCCCCGCCGCTTCGGTGGACACCTTCACCCCGGGCGCGACGGCATCATGGCGACCGGAGGGATGCAGCACCGCGGGGTCGTCCGCCCCGGGGTCGGACAGAGGGGGCAGGTCCCCCTGCGCCCCGGCTTCGGCCTTGTCGTTGAACGCCGCGGACACGGCGTCGCTCCAGGGCTGTGACGACAGCGAGCGGAACCCGACAGCGTCCTTGCCCGCCGCCATCGCCGCGGCGAAGGCGGGGCTCACGTCCGGCGACCGGCTCTTGAGCTGGCGCGCCTGCCGCAGGAGCTGCGAGGCGCGCGAGGTGTGCCCGGACTTCTGGTAGAGCGCCGCGGCCTGCTCCAGGCAGTCCGCCGCGCGCGTCATGTCTCCCTGAAGCTCGGCGGCCTGGGCGGCGCGGATCAATTCACGGGGATTGTCGGCCATCGCGGGTGCCCGCCTCAGCTTCTCTTTTCCGGAAGACCCCCCGCGCCCACCGCCCCCCGGAGTCAGGGCGGTCGGGCGTGCACCGCGACGCGAGTCCTCACGCCATCGCGAGGAACAACAGGTCCGGTGCCTCCAGGTACTTGATGACCTCGTAGACGAAGCTCGCCGCCACGTCACCGTCGATGACACGGTGATCGCACGAGAGCGACAGGTTCATCATGTCGCGGATGACCACCTGGTCGTTCTTCACCGCCGGGCGCTTCTTCAGCTTGTGAACGCCCATGATGCCCACCTCGGGGTGGTTGAGGATGGGCGTGGCGAACAGGCCGCCGCTCTGCCCCAGCGAGGTGATGGTGAAGGTGCCGCCCGTCAGCTCCTCCATCTTCAGCTTGCGCTCGCGCGCGGCGGTGCTCAGGCGGGAGATCTCCTTCGCCAGCTCCCCCAGCGTGAGCTGATCCGCGTTGCGCACCACCGCCACCGTGAGGCCGTCCGGCGTGGCCACCGCGATGCCGATGTTGTACTCGCCGCGCACCACCAGCTCCTGCGACGCCTCGTCGAAGTTGGCGTTGAGGTGCGGGAACTTCTTCATCGCCGCGATCGTCGCCTTCACGATGAACGGCAGGTACGTGAGCTTCGTGCCGTCACCGGCCGCCGCGAGCTGGCTGTTGAGCCGCGTGCGCAGGGCCACCATGTCCGTGGCGTCCACCTCCTCCACGAACGCGAAGTGCGGCATCGTGAACTTCGAGCGCACCATCTTCTCGGCGATCTTCTTGCGCAGCCCGCGCAGCGCGATGCGCTCGTCGCCCCGCCCCGTGGAGAGCGGCACCGCCGGACGCGTGGCCTGCGGCGCGGGGGCCGTGACCTCGTTCTTCTTCGGCGCGCCGTTGCCCTCCAGCGCCGCCACCACGTCCGCCTTCGTCACCCGCCCCTGGGGACCGCTGCCGGAGATGTCCGCCAGGTCCAGGCCGTGCTCGCGCGCCATGCGGCGCGTGACGGGCGTGGCCAGCACTTTGGTGCCCTGCGCCTGGGCCTGGGCCGCGACGGCCTGGGGCTGGGCGGCGGG
>NZ_RAWB01000447.1 GCF_003612055.1 Corallococcus llansteffanensis | reverse complement strand
GGGCGGAGCGCTGAGCCGCGTGCGCGTCTATTCAGACGGAGCGGCGCGGGGCAACCCGGGGCCGGCCGGCGCGGGCGCGGTGCTGATGGACGCGGAGGGCGCGGTGGTGGCGCGCCTGGGCCGGTTCCTGGGCACGCAGACGAACAACTACGCCGAGTACATGGGGCTGCTGCTGGGCCTCCAGCACGCGCGCAGCCTGGGCGCGCGCGAGGTGGAGGTGTACGCCGACAGCGAGCTGCTCATCCGGCAGTTGGACGGGCGCTACCAGGTGAAGAGCCCCACGCTGAAGCCCTTGTTCCTGGAGGCGAAGAAGCTGCTCGCGACCTTCGGCAAGGTGAAGCTCGCCCACGTGCCGCGCGCGCAGAACGCCGAGGCGGATGAGATGAGCAACCGCGCCATCGACGAGCGGATGTAGCCCGCGCTACCGCGCCCCTTCTGGAGCGTCCAGGAACGACTGGATGAAGGCGCCGTACGCGTCCTGCACCGGCAACTCGAAGTCGACCTTGATGCGACGGCGCTGCGCGGCCACGGCCTGGCCCGTCCTCGGGTCGGCGGCGTCCTTCGCGTACATCTCCCAGGAGAGCCCCGTCCCCCGCCTCTGCCAGGCCGGCAGTTCGTGGAACTCCACGCCCCGCTGGAGGAGGAGGTCCTTCTTCTGCGCCGCCGACAGGCGCCGCAACGCGCTCGTGGCCGCTTCCACGTCCTGACCCTCGCGGCGCAGGCTCCAGTAGCAGTGCGAGTTCAGCGCATTGCGGTGCGCGTCCTCGCTGCGCCAGCGGAAGTAGTCGCGCACGTGCTCCGCGCTCGGCAATTCGCAGATGCGGCAGTCGAACGCGGCCAGGTCGCCCAGAAGGAGGGAGAACTTCGCGCTGGCCTCGCCCGCGAGGAGGGAGTTGAGCTTCCGCGTCTTCCTGCCGAACGCGTCCTCCTCCGGATGGAACAGCAGGGATATCTCATCGCTCTGGGTGTAGCCGTAGAGCACCCGGAAGCCGCGGTCCATCAGGTGCCCGGTCGTCGAGACCATCAGGTCCCGGACGCGGACGTCGAAGGGGCTCTCGAACCGGTGGACCTCCTTCGTCAGCCGCGTGAAGCCGCGACCATCGAGGCGCGCCACGATGTGGACCCCGGGCAGCACGCACAGGTCATGCGCGGTCTCGAAGACGCGCATCTTCTCGTCGAGCGCATCGAACTTCACGTTGCCACTCCTCCACGACTCATTGCGCGCGAGCGCGTCCGCGACACGGGGGCGTCGGCGGGCGGCGCGAGGTCAGGGCCTGCGCACGCAGCGGAAGCCGACTCCGGTCAGACCGTTCTGGGGATACGACAGCCCGCGATGGGCGGACCGGAACAGGGACGGTACGTGGTTGAGCCAGGAGCCTCCGCGATGCACGGGCTTCGCCGGAACCTCGGAGGGCGCGGCCGCCCCCTCCGCCCCCAGGTGTTCCTGATACGCGGTCGCGGTCCACTGCCACACGTTCCCCGCCATGTCGCAGAGGCCCCAGGCATTGCATCGCGCTCCTGCCTGGACGACCGGGGCCGTGCCCCCACCGCAGCCCCGCGTGGCACACGCCACCGAGCCCACCACGTGTTCCGCGTCGAATGACGCCCCCCACCAGTAGGCCGTGGTGGTCGAGGCTCGCGCGGCGTACTCCCACTCCGCTTCGGTGGGCAGCGCGCCACCGACCAGCTCGCAGTACGCGCGCGCCGCACGCCAGTCCACGCAGTTCACCGGATGATCCACGCGCGGAGATGACAGGTTGCACCTGCCCAGCCACATCCCGGGCGTCTGCGCGTCGGTCCACCAGCGAGCTTGAGGGTCCCTCGCACGCACCTGCTCCTGACGCGCCGCGAACGCCTGGGTGGTGACGGGCGTGACGTCCATCTCGAACCGCTCGAACGCCAGCTCAGTCCGAGGCCCCTCGTCCACGTCACGCCCGGACTCCCCCGCCGGAGACCCCATTTCAAAGCGCCCGGCAGGCAGCCACACCGTTCCCCGGGAGGGACCCTCGTGCCCGGGTGTCGGCGCATCGGGCACGACCACCTTGCTGCCCACGGCACCACAGCTCAGGACCCACGGGATGAAGATGGCACTTGAGCGGAAGAGAAGACGGGTCATGCGAAGGGCTCCTGGCCTCGCGAGCGCTCCCTGAACTTCCTGCCTTGCCGACAGTGGACCCGCGAGGACGCGTGTTGTATCCCCTTGAGTGCCGGAGCGGTCCGGGTGAACGCCGGCCATCGCAGGCATGGATGGCGGGAGGAAAGTCCGGGCTCCACAGGGCAGGGTGCTGGCTAACGGCCAGTCGAGGCGACTCGCAGGAAAGTGCCACAGAAAACAGACCGCCTGTCCTCGCAAGGGGGCGGGTAAGGGTGAAACGGTGCGGTAAGAGCGCACCGCGTCCGGGGTGACTCGGACGGCTCGGTAAACCCCACCTGGAGCAAGAGCCAATAGGAACGCGTCCCCGCAAGGGGACAGGGATGGCCCGTCCTACGCGTTCGGGTTGCTCGCTGATGAGGTCCCTGGGCAACCAGGGCCCTAGATGAATGTTCATCGCCCATCCCGAAAGGGGTGGGGACAGAACCCGGCTTACAGGGCCGCTCCGGTTTTTTTCCCTGTCATCCGCCCACGGGGACCTGCGCCAGCAGCAGGCGCCCCTTGCCGTCGTTGCGCACCGCCTGCGGGTTGGTGAGGGGAAGCCGCACGTCGTTGCGCGGCTCCCACAACCCCATCCACACGTTCACCGCGCGCGGCGTGGCCCCCTGCGGCAGGGCGATGATGAACTCGTCCTTCACCGTCTCCCCCACCTTCCACTGCGTCGTGGGGTACAGCCCGCCCGCAGGCTTGTGGTCCACGTTGAGCCGCTCCATGCGACCGTCCGCGTCCTCCAGGTGGACGAAGACGAGGTAGTCCTCCTCCAGCGGCTGGAGCACCTTGAAGAAGACGGTGACGCGCGCCTGGTCCCCCGTGGGGATGCGGCCCGGCTGCACCGACGCCCCCACCACCTCCACCTTCCCGCCCAGGTTGGCGCCGCTGCGGATGGACAGCGGGGGCACCTGGGTGACGGTGGCCGCGCGGCGCTCCTCGGGGCTCGCGCCTCCGGGCGCTTCCACGATGCAGGCGCTGGACGTGCCCAGCAGGACGGTGGCGGACAGCAGGACGTTCAGGGGTGGAAGGCGCATGGCGGAGGGCCGTTCTAGCCGGCCACGGGCGCTGCATCCAACTGCGTGTTGGTGTATGCGGAGCGGCGATGAAGACCCCGAACGCCCTCGACGCACTGCTCGCGCAGGTGCCCCCCGCAAGGTCCCGACGGAGGCGCCGCAGCTTCCCGCCGAGCGCCCCGAGCTGCGCGTGGAGCTGCCGCCCTCCGACACGGAGCTGGCCCTGCGCCGGGAGGCGGAGGACGCCCACGCCCGCACCGAGGACTTGCGCCGCCAGCGTGAGCAGGCCTCGCTCACCGCCCGCGCCACGAAGGACGCCGCCGAACGCGCCCACCTGGAGTCGGAGGTCCGCGCCCTCAAGGACCGCGAGGAGGAGGCCAAGCGCGTCGAGTACCGCGCCAAGAAGGCCGTCGACGACGAGACGCGCGAGCGCCGCAAGCGGGAGCAGGCCGAGGCCGTGCGCCTGCGCGACGAAGCGCGCGCCCAGGAGGAGGCCCGGGCGGAGGCCGCCCGTCAGGCCGAGGCCGCCGCCGCGCGCGCCAAGGTGGAGGCCGAAGGGGGCCGGACGCTCGCGCAGGGCCTGGACCGCACGAAGAGCCAGGGCTTCATGGCGAAGCTCAACGGCCTGTTCGGCCAGCAGCGCGCGGTGGACGAGTCCGTGCTCGCGGAGCTGGAGGAGATCCTCTTCACCGCCGACATCGGAGTGAAGACCGCCAACCACCTGGTGGAGGTGGCGCGCGAGAAGTTGAAGCGCAAGGAGCTGAGCGACCCGGAGCGCATCAAGGGCGTCATCCGCGAGGAGGTCGCGCGGATGGTGGACCTGCCGGTGCCCCGCTCGCTGGAGGGCGGTGGCCCGCCGCACGTGGTGATGGTGGTGGGCGTCAACGGCGCCGGGAAGACGACGACCATCGGCAAGCTGGCCGCGCAGCTCACCGGCCAGGGCAAGAAGGTGGTGCTCGCCGCGGGCGACACCTTCCGCGCCGCCGCCACCGAACAGCTCGACGTGTGGGCCGAGCGCGCCGGCGCGCAGCTCGTGAAGGGCACCGACGGCGGCGACCCGGGCGCGGTCGTCTTCGAGGCGGTGAAGAAGGCCCAGGCGGAAGGCGCCAGCGTCATCATCGCGGACACCGCGGGCCGGCTGCACACCAAGGCGCCCCTCATGGAGGAGCTCAAGAAGGTCAAGCGCGTGATGGACAAGGCGCTGCCCGGCGCACCCCACGAGGTGCTGCTCGTGCTGGACGCCACCAACGGGCAGAACGCCATCATGCAGGCCAAGCAGTTCCACGAGGCCGTGGGCGTCTCCGCCATCGCGCTCACCAAGCTGGACGGCACCGCCAAGGGCGGCGTCATCATCGGCATCTGCGACGAGCTGAAGCTGCCGGTGGTCTGGGTGGGCGTGGGCGAGAAGATCGCCGACCTGCGCCGCTTCGAGCCGCGCGAGTTCGTGCAGGCCCTGTTCGACTGACCGCGGGCCCCAGGGCCGTCACTGTCCCATGAGCTGGGGCAGGAGTTCCTCCAGGAGCTGCTGCGTCTGGGCGTCCAGCTTCACGTCGCCCAGGCCGCCGCCCATGGCGCCCATCAGCCCCTGCAGGTCCCCGGCGCCCAGGTCCTCGTCGCCGTGGGTCTCCTCCCACCAGCGCGTGCGCAGCTTCCCCAGCGCCTTCGCGTGCGTCGGGCTCGCCTTCACCAGCTCCTGCGTGAAGCACGTCCTGCACGCCCACTTGAAGCGGTACGTGTCCACGTACGCGCGCAGGGCCTTGAAGAAGGCCTCGTCCCCGATGAGCCGGCGCGACGCGTGGTGCAGCAGCGGCGCCTTGCCGTACACGAGCGCGCCGTACTCCAGCGCGCCGCCCGTGAAGTCGCCCACGGGCCGGTCCGCTCTCCCGTCCTGCCCTCCCGACATGCGGAAGAACTGGTAGGGCATCACGAAGGCCTCCTGCTTCAGCGCCGCGGCCGTCTCCACGCCGTGGGTGAACTCCATGTAGAGGAGCGCGGCGTACTGGGCCAGGGACTCGTCCACCACCGGATCATGGATGGGGTCCGAGCCCACGAGCCCCGCGAAGTACTGGTGCGCCACCTCGTGCGCCACGGTGAACTCCAGCGTGCGCTCCAGCGACGCGCCCACCTGCGCCAGCATCCCCGCGCCCTGCGCGCCCAGGAACTCCTGCAGCGCCTCCATGCCGGGCATGCCCGCGAGCACCTGCACCGGATCCGCCCCGGCGCGGTAGAGCGACGTCGCCACCGTGACGAGCCCGGGGAACTCCATGCCGCCCGCGCCCCCGCTCAGCGGCGCCTGCACCACGCGGAAGTGGGTGTAGGGCAGCGGGCCCAGGCGCTTCTCGAACTCCGCCAGCGCCTGCGACGCGTACTTCAGCACGCGCTTGCCGGCTGCCGCGTCCTGGGGCGCGAAGTGGCTCTCCACCGTGACGCCGTTCACCGTGGCGGTGGCCACCTGGTAGCCACGCGTCACCAGCACCGGGAAGTCGCGCACCGCCGCGGCCGCGAAGCTGTAGCGCACGCGGCCATCGCGCTCGGGCACCTCGCCCAGCGGCGTCCCGGTGGCGTGCGCCGCCCAGCCCGTGGGCACGGTGAGCGTGGCCAGCACGTGCGCGGGCTCGTACAGCGCCAGGTCCCCCATCCCCTGCGGGCCGTCCCACGGCTGGCCCCGGTCATCCAGGGGCGGCACCTGGGGCACCACGCCCACCAGGCTCACCACGTCCGCCGTGGCGGAGAAGGCCCCGTGGTCCTCCGCGCCGCCCTTCGCGCCGCCACCTCCCAGAAGGCTGCCCGCACCGCCCATCAACGACTCCGCGCCCGGCGCCGCCCGGGGCACCGTGCCCTTCACCGCGACCTCCAGCGACACCGCGCCGCCCGGGGGCACCGGTGGCTCCACCGCCACGCGCTGCAACGTGGGCTCCGGCCCCGGCTCCAGCGCCACGGCCTTCCCGTTGAGCTTCGCGCCGGAGAGCGTCACCTGCCGCGAGCGGGCATTGGGCGTCAGCCGCAGGTACAGCTCCGTGAGAGGCTGAGGGCCCTTCGCCACCAGCTCCACCTGCACCTTGCCCTGGACGCGCCGCTCCTTCGGCTCCACCTCCAGCTGCACGCGGTAGCGCGGCAGGGAATCCAGCGGCCCCAGCGCCCGCGCGGCTTTCTCCCGCTCCGAGGGCTTCAGGTGTTGGAGGCAGAGCTGGACCTCTGGAGACAGGCTCGGTGACGGGCCGGGCGCAGGGGGAGGGGCCGCGGCGGCAGGGACTGCGACGAGCACGCACAGCAGCCACCATCCGGGGAGGGTCCGCATGGGGGGCATGCTAATTGACCCGCTCCAGGGCCGCTCGCTACAAGCCTCCGGGTGCTCCGTCCGCGAACGTTGACCCTCACCGCCGCCGTCAGCCTCCTGTCCGCCTGTGCCGCCCGGCAGGCGCCGCCGCCCACCGTCGCGGCGCCGCCCCAGCCCCGCTCGGTCCGCCTGCTGTCCAACACTCCCGAGCGGGAGACGGCGCGCCTGGAGAAGCGGCGCGAGGACGTGGAGGTGGACACGCGCGAGGGCGAGCGCACGCCCCGCATCGTCGCCACCGCGGAGACGCAGCCACTTCGACTGGACGGCGCGCAGGCCCGCCTCTGCGGCGACGAGGCGTGCACCCAGGGCTTCGCCGTGGACAACTTCCTGCTGCTGGAGGTGCTGGACGCGAAGGGGAAGGTGTCGCGCCGCGCCGCGGTGGGCTTCACCGACAGCGTCTTCATCGGCAACGAGCAGGTGGACAACCTGGGCCGGCGCGCCTTCACCTTCGAGCCCAACGAGGTGGACATCACCAGCCTGCTGCCGGAGTCGGAGCCGTTCCGCCTCCGCGCCACCGCGCTGGACTTCTGGGGCGTGGGCCGGGTGACGGAGCTGTTCCTGCGGCTGGAGCCGGGCGCGGGCCGCGGCGAGGACGACCTGCGGGGCCAGTAGGCGGCCCCGCGCGTCCTCACCTCAGGCAAGCCGGGCGTCAGAAGCGCAGGGCGCCCGCGGGAGTCCCCGTGCGCAGGCCCGCGCCAATGACGGCGTCGCACTGCCCGCCGCAGACGTCCTTGTTCGCGTCGAGCTTCGCCGGGCCCTGGGTCACGGCGTAGGCGCCCACGCCCGCCGCGGCCACCACGCCCACGCCCGCCCAGACGTACCAGCGCTGGTACCACGCCTTGCTGGTGCTCTCCTTCACCTCCGGCGGCTGCTCCGTGCCCAGCGCCAGGCCCGGCGACTCCACCAGCTCCGTGGGGGAGGCCTTCGGCTCCAGCACCGGCGTGCGCGGCACATCCGACTCCGCCGAGGCCACTGCCGCGGGGCGCAGGCGGCCCTCGACGACGTAGAGCTGGCCGGCGCGCACGATGATGTTCTTCACGTCCTTGAGCCCCGGGGCCCGGAACTCGATTTCGTGCTGCCCGGGCTTGATGGGCATGTTGTCGATGGGCGTGACGCCCACGCGCACTCCGTCCACCAGCACCGTGACGCGCGGCACGTCCGACGTCACGGTGGCGAACCCCGTCGCCGCCTCCAGCGACACCGTCACGTCCGTCGTCTCGCCCGGCGCCACCATGACGCGCTGGGTGAAGTCCGAGTAGCCCAGCCTGCGGGCCACGACCGTGTGCTCGCCCGGCGCCAGCTCCAGCGGCGTCTGCGGGTTCACCTCCTGGTCGTCCACGGTGACCTTCGCGCCGCGCGCGTTGCTGCCCAGCTTGAAGGCCAGGAGGGACTTCTCGGGCTCGGGGGCGACCGCGGGCGTCTTGCCCGGCTTGCCCTTGCGCGTGCCCAGCCGCTCCTTCTTGGGCACGGGCTTGCGCTTCGTCGTCGTCGTCTTCGGCTTCGCCGGCTTGGACTTCGCCTTGGACTTCGCGGGCTTTTCGTCCACGGGCGCGAGGAGATCATCGTCGTCCTGGGCAAAGACCCCGGACGGAATCGCCAGGGCGGCGACCAGCGAAAGGACGGCGAAGCGGCGAAGGCTCATGTCGTTCCGAAGGTTAGAGAGTCATCCCAGGGGAAGCAAACACCGTCCCACCCGGTCGTCGGTTGGGAGAATATCCGCGCCCCATGCACCGCGCCCTCGTCACCCTCCCCCTCGGCCTCTGTGTCCTC
>NZ_RAWB01000446.1 GCF_003612055.1 Corallococcus llansteffanensis | reverse complement strand
CTCCGAAGCCAACACCCGCGCCGTGGAATGGGCGTTGGAGCGCTTCCGCGCCGCGGGCGTGACGGCACGCGCGGAGCCCTTCCCCATGCCGGCGCTGTGGCTGGAGCGCGGCGCCACGGCCTCCGTGCAGGGCCAGGGCGTGCGCTTCGCTCCGCGCGTGGCCGCGATGCCCTTCTCCACCGCCACGCCCAAGGGCGGCCTCACCGCGCCGCTGCTGGAGGTGGGCCGCGGCACCGAGGCGGACTTCAAGCGGGTGGGCGCGAAGGCTCGGGGCGCCTTCCTGCTGGTGGAGACGGACGAGCTCAAGGACGTCGACGGACTGTTCCGCGAGTACAACGAGGCTGCGCTCATCGAGTCCCGCGCGTTCACCGCGGGCGTGGCGGGCGTCGTCTACATGGGCAGCCGGCCGGGCAACCAGCTCTACCGGCACAGCGTCTCGGTGGGCCCCAGGAACACCCGCCCCATGATGGTGATGGAGCGCGACGGCGCGAAGCGCGCACTGCGGCTGCTGCGCGCCGGCACGGCCCTGAACCTCACCGCGGCGCTGGACCTGCGCACGGGCGGCCCGTACACGTCGCGCAACGTCATCGGCGAGCTGCGCGGCACCACGCGTCCGGACGAGGTCGTCGTGCTGGGCGCCCACCTGGACAGCTGGGACCTGGGCGGCGGCGCGCTGGACAACGGCGCCAACGTCGCGATGCTCCTCGACCTCGCGCGGCAGATGCAGCGCCTGGGGCTGAAGCCCGCGCGCACCCTGCGCTTCGCGCTGTGGAACGGCGAGGAGCAGGGCATGTACGGCTCGGCCGGTTACACGCGCACGCACGCGGCGGAGCTGGACCGGCACACCCTGGCGCTGTCGGTGGACATCGGCTGCGGACGCATCACCGGCTTCTACACCAACGGCCGGCCCGCGCTGGTGCCGCTGGTGGAGCGGGCCCTGAAGCCGGTGACGGGCCTGGGACCCTTCACGCAGGTGGACGTGCCGGTGGTGGGCACGGACAACTTCGACTTCATGATGCACGGCGTGGCCAACCTCATCGCCAATCAGGAACCGGCCACGTACGGGCCCAACTACCACGCGCGCTCGGACGAGTTCGAACAGTGCGACGCGCGCACGCTGCGCGCCAACGCCGCCGTGGTGGGCGCGCTCGCGTGGGGCTTCGCCACCATGGACGAGAAGCTGCCCCGCCAGAGCCGCGCCGAGGTGGAGGCGCTCGTGCGGGACACCGACCTGGGCCAGCAGATGCAATCCTTCAACGTCTGGGAGGAGTGGGCCGCCGGCACCCGGGGACACCCCCTCGAGGCCAGGCCCACTCCCGCCCCGCGCTGAAGTGCTCCGCGGGGCGTGTCAGCCTGGCCGGGCAGGATGCTTCACGGTCGCCAATGCGGCCAGTCCAGCGGTCACCTCTACGAACGGAGCATCGACTTGTCTCTCAAGGCGTTCTTGAAGCATGCGTGGATGGGCGGGGTCATGGCGGGTGCCGTGGCGTTGTCTGGCTGTGGCGGTGATGGTGATGTCCAGGGGGAAACGGCTTCGATGGGCGCTTCGCCGATGAAGTCCGCCCCGACGGCACTGGTGGGGGATGGCTGTGTGTTCGGTGATGGGTCCGCCATCGCCAGCGGTACGAGCAGGACGCTCTACCCGGTGACGTGTCCCTCCGATTGCAATGACTTTCCCAACGGCGGGCTGGATCTGGTGTTGTTCTGCAAGGACGGCGTTCTGGGCGAGAACGATCCGAGTTTGACCGGCGGAACCGTGGGCCCTCCGTTCAGGAATGCCCTCCTCTTCAACGGTTCCAGGCGGTGCACCGCGCTCCCGACGGCCCAATGGGCACAGAGCGTGGACAGGTTGACCTGCGTCAGGCGCTGACGCCCGCCAACGGGGGCTGAAATGGGCCCGGTTTCGTGGAACCCCACTCGCTGTGCGAAGAGGGCTCCACGATGCCCGCCCTCGCGCGTGAACGCCTCATCGAGACAAAGCTCACCGGCCAGGCCACTCGCCGTGCTGGTCGAGGCGTACCCCTCACGGTGTCGCGCACGCACCAGCAGGGCCAGGATCAGGACAAAATGAAGCAGCCGGGTCGCCATGGATCGCTTTCCAAGCCAAGGAAGGCACCCGTTCATGGGATCATCCCGCCAGCAGCAGGCTGACCTCATCCTGAACGAAGGCAGGCCGCATGGCGCAGCAGGGGGAATCAGGGCCGCAAGCACGGCGGACCGCGGGCTGGCAGTTGGCGTTGGTGGCGTTGGCGCTCGCCATCTTCTCGGTCAACGTGCTCGTCCCGGGAGTCATCCTCGGCAGCGTGGCCTCTGCGCTGTTGGGGTTCCTCGCTGCCGCGGTGGTGCTGGATCGCATCGGGGCGCTCAGCTCGTCGGGCGTCTTTGAAGGGACCGCGCAGCTCTCCCTCATCCTGTTCTGCATGGCCCTGGTCGTGTTCGCGATCATCGCGAGCTGGAATGGCTATCGGCGTCTGGCGGGGAGGACGGGACCACCGCCCCTGTTCCTGCGCTGGCCGTGGGGGATGGTTGGACTGCTCCTGTTCCTGGCCTGCCAGGTGACCCTGCCGCAGGGAGAGCAGCAGAGCACCCTGCCCGTCCTGCCCGGAGCGCTCGTCCTCGCCTTCTGGAGCTGGACGATCATCTCGGCCAGCCTGCTCATGGTCCGAATGAGCGTGTGGCTGGTCAGGACCTCCTGGCGCATCTCACGGGCATCGCCCTTTGGGGCCGGAATACTCACCCTGGCCGCGCTCGCGGCCACGGGACTCGCGCTGGTCGTCGGCGCCCTCGGGGAAGAGCTCGCCACCCGGGTCCAGAGGGTGGCCGCCGCACAGCCTTCCCGCTGCGATTCGCTGTCCTGGGAGTGTTCCAGACAGGCATTGCTGGCGGCCCATCCTCCTCCAACCCGGGCGCCCGTCCTCGCGGAGACGGATGACGGGTTCGGGAACGCGGAGGTGGCAACCTTCACCACGAGCGGGCCGGCTCCCGAGTTCAACACCCGGGAGTGCCTGGACAAGTCGTTCCAGCAGCAGGAGATGATGGCGCGGGCCCGCCGGATCGCGCAGCTCCTCGTTGGTGCTGGGGACGCCGAGGATCTGGTCCATTCCATCCTCCTGAACATCTGTCTGCGCAGAAAGCTGCCGCTCGAGGACTTCGAGCAGTACTTCCTCCGCTCGGTCCGGAACGGCTCCCAGAAGCAGTTCAGCCGCGTGGCGGCGTCCTGTCCCCTGGATGGATTGCCAGAACCCCAGTGCCTCCTCCGGCCGGACGACCAGTACGTGGAGGAGGAGTCCCACCACGCCCTGCGCAAGGCGCTCTGCTCGCTCAAGCAGGAGCACCAGGACGTGCTCCGGATGCGCTACTTCGAAGAGCTGGATGAAGCCGAGATCGCCCGCCAGCTGGGGCTCAGTCACGCCGCCGCACGCAAGCGGGTCCAGCGGGCCCGGGATGAATTAAGGTACCAATTTCTCCAGCAATGTCAGTGAGTTACGATTCCAGGTCACACTTAATTCGCTGGGGACAGTGCAGCACCAGATGGCCCGCAGACGCGGGCCACTTCTGGAGGCTTCATGGACCCGCTGTCTTCCGCCGTCAGCTCCATCCCCTCCCCGGCCACACACCGGGAGATGCCGCCGTCGGTCAATTTCCACCTGTGGGAGCCGTGCAACATGCGTTGCCGGTTCTGCTTCGCAACGTTCCAGGACGTCCGCAGGGATGTGCTTCCCAAGGGACACCTCCCCGAAGAGGAGGCCTTGCGCGTGGTGGAGCTGCTGGCGCTCCGCTTCCAGAAGATCACCTTCGCCGGCGGTGAACCACTGCTCTGCCCCTGGCTGCCGGAGCTGGCGGCCGCCGCCAAGGCGCGGGGCGCCACGACGATGCTGGTGACGAATGGCAGCCGGCTCAATGCCAACACGGTCGCCAGGCTGCGCGGGGTGATGGACTGGGTCACCCTGAGCATCGACAGCGTGTCGCCCGAAACGAATGTCGCACTGGGACGGGCGGTCCAAGGAAGAAAGGCCCTGACGGCCGAGGACTACCATTCCATCGCCGGAAGGGTCCGGAGCGCGGGAATGCGCCTCAAGGTGAACACGGTGGTCACGGCGTTGAACGCGGGTGAGGATCAAACGTCCTTCATGCGCGGCCTTCGCCCCGAGCGCTGGAAGATGCTGCGAGTCCTGAGCGTCGAAGGGCAGAACAGCGGCAAGGTGGAAGCCTTGCGCTGCGCCTCGGAAGACTTCGACGCGTTCGTTGCTCGCCATCGCCCCCTGGAAAGGGAGGGCATTGTCCTGGTGCCCGAAGACAACGAAGACATGCGCGGCAGCTACGCGATGGTCGATCCGGCGGGCCGCTTCTTCGACAACACCGAAGGGGGACACCACTACAGCAAGCCCATCCTGCGGAACGGCCTGGATGCCGCATGGTCCCAGGTTCGCTTCTACCCGGACCGCTTCTCCGGGCGCGGCGGCTTCTATGATTTCGGAGGTGAGTCATGAGCGCGGCCTCCAGCCTGATCTGCCTCGCGGGTGTCTCCGGGGCGGGCAAGGACACGTTGGGTGGCTTCCTTTCGAAACAACATGGCTTTGAACGGGTGGCCCTGGCGGATCCGATGAAGGCGGCGCTGATGAGCCTGTTCCAGCTCGATCCCGCCCAACTCTGGGGCGAGCGACGCAATGAGCGGGATCCCCGGTTCGGCCGTACGCCCCGGGAGCTCTACCAGCGCTTCGGACAGGCCTGCGTGGAGTTGGATCCGGAAGTCTGGCTTCGGCCCTTCCGACTGCGAGTCGATGCGATCCGGCGCGCGGGGGGACGCGTCGTCTGCACGGACCTGCGGACCCAGGCGGAGTGGCGGGCCGCGAGGGAGATGGGTGCCACCATCTGGTTGATTGAACGGACTGGCGCGGGGGCACCGGGTGCGCTGGCGCGGCATGCCACGGAGATGGAGGTCGCCGGAATTGATCGGCTCGCGTTCGACGCCGTCATCCGGAACGACACCTCGCCAGAGGCGTTGTACGAAGCCGCGGTACGATCGCTCGCAGCGACTTCACGCTAAGTCCTTCATCATCGAAGCCCTCGCCCGCGAAGTATGGCGAGGGCCTCCGGGGCCCGTTCGCCAAGGACACGACGGCTACAACGAAGCGTTTCCAGACCCGGCCTGCTGCTCCGAGATTGCCAGCTCATTTTCTGGATTCCTCGAAGGCGCGCTCCGCTCCGATGCACGTTGGTTTTGGCTTCGGGAAGAGGAATGACGGCCAAACACGGTGCCCTGTCGCACTCCCATCCTCGTCCTGTACCGCACCGGATTGTTGAGACACCAGGTTGGTCGTAATCAGGCCGCTTGCTTCTGCATCAGCTCCCGCCGGGCCTGACTCGGCGAGAGGAAGTTGTGGCGCTCCAACAGCCACTGCTCGTTGTACCGGTGGGCCCACTCTAGCAGGGCCAGCCGGAGTTCCTCCACGGTGGCGAAGGTGCGCGCCCTAGAGACCTTGCACCTGTACTGGTACTTCGCGCCTCGTTGTCGTCCCGTCGCCCAGTTGGCCGAAGTCGTTGATGCCCCAGGCCCAAAGGGTGCCGTCTGACTTCTCCGCTAAGCTGAAACCATTGCCTGCGGCGAGCCTGACTACCCCGGTGAGGCTCTGCATCTGCCCCGGCGTGGAGCGGCTCGTCGTCGTCCCGTCCCCAAGGTTGCTCCCCCAGGACCAGATGGTGCCATCCGACTTCAAAGCCATGCTGTTGGATTGCCCGAGAGTGAAGGACACAACCCCGGTGAGTCCCTGTACCCGCACCGGCGCGAGGCGAGGAGAGTTCGTCGTCCCGTCGCCCAACTGGCCTTCGCCGTTGTACCCCCAGGACCAGACGGTGCCGTCCGACTTCAGAACAACAGTGTGAGAAGGACCCGCAGTGAGGGCAATTACCCCGGAAAGCCCCGGCACCTGGACGGGCGCGAGGCGCCTTGTCATCGTCCCGTCGCCCAACTGGCCAGCGAAGTTATTGCCCCAAGACCAGACGGTGCCGTCCCACTTCAACACCATGCTGTGGGTAAGGCCTGCGCTCAGGGCGGCGACTCCGCTGAGTCCCGGCACTTGCGCAGGCACGAGTCGACTTGTCGTCGTCCCGTCGCCGAGTTGGCCCAAGTTGTTGATACCCCACGCCCACACCGTGCCGTCCGACTTCAGCACCACGCTGAAACCGCTACCAGCAGCGACGTCAATGACTCTGGCGAGGCCTGGAATCTGCCCTGGTGTGAGTCGGTCTGTCGTCGTCGTCCCGTTGCCCAACTGGCCGTAACGGTTGTTTCCCCAGGACAACACGGTGCCGTCCGATTTCAGTGCCAAACCGTGGCCCTCACCCGCTGCGAGGGAGACCACCCCGGCGAGGCCCGGCACCTGGAAGGGCGTGAGTCGGCCTGTCTGCGTCCCGTCGCCCAGTTGGCCATCGATGTTGCGGCCCCAACCCCAGACGGTGCCGTCTTCCTTCACAGAAAAAGAATGAAATTGGCCTGCCACTTGCCTCTGCGCCAAAGGAGCAATGCATGCGAAGCCACCCTGGGTGGAGCCCTCGTCGATTTGCCCATCGCAGTTGTTGTCCTTGCCGTCACATACCTCCGTCGCGCCAGGATTGATGGCGGCGTTGGCGTCGTCGCAGTCCCCGTCATTCGATACATACCCGGCAGGCCGCATGCACGCCTGCACTGCCTGGGACGTCAGGCCGTAGGCATCCCCGTCCTGGTCGCGGTACCACGCCAGGGAGGCCAGCCCGTCGTCCACCTGGCCGTCGCAGTCGTTGTCCTTGGCGTCGCACACCTCGGACGAGGCCGCCCGCGTCGGCACGCACTCGACGGCGCCGTGAGTACAATACGTCACTCCCTCGCCGCACACGCCCAGCTGTCCCGTCGCGCACGCCTGGAGCCCTCCCGGGTTGCCTTCGTCCGTCGCTCCGTCGCAGTCGTTGTCCAGGCTGTCGCACTGCTCGGCGGACGCGACCTGGCGCTGCTGGCACACCACGCTGCCAAGGGTGCATGCCGTCACCCCCACCGCGCACACGCCCTGCTTCCCTGTCGCGCAGTTCTCCCCGCCGTTGGGGTTGCCGTCATCCACGGCCCCGTTGCAGTTGTCGTCCACGCCATTGCAGGTTTCCGTCGCGCCGGGATGGGTGGTGGTTGAGTAGTCGTCGCAGTCGAGGTCCTCCACGAAGCCCGGGGAAGGCTCGCAGGCCTGCTCCGCGATGTACTCGTCCCCGAAGCCGTCCATGTCGCCGTCGAAGTAGAAGGTGTTGGTGATGAGGGCCGTCCCAGGCGACGTCACCGGCGTCGTTGACGTGCTGCCCATGCCAAGCTGCCCCTGGCCGTTGTTGCCCCAGGTCCAGACGGGGCATCCGGGCCGCAGTGCCAGCGCGTGCTGGGCTCCGGCCGCGAGGGCCGTTGCGTCCGAGACGCCCGTCACGCCCACCGGCGAGGCGCTGTTCGCCGTGCCGCCGTTGCCCAACTGCCCGGAGACGTTGTGACCCCAGGCCACCGCCAAGCCGTTGCCGATGAGGGCCATGGAGCTGTTGTGCCCGGCGACGAGGGCCGTCACGGCGAAGACGCCATTCACCGGAAGGGGCGTCACCACCGGCGTCGCGCTGGTGCTGCCCGTGCCCACCTGGCCGAAGGTGTTCTGCCCCCACGCCCACACGTTGCCAAACTGCTCATCGATGATGAGGGAATGGCCCGCACCCGCGGCGACGGCCTTGGCGCGCGGCAGCCCCGCCACCAGCACCGGGGCCAGCACTGCGGCGCTGGTAGCGCCGGTGCCCACCTGGGCGGACGTATTCAGTCCCCAGCCCCACACCTTGCCGTCCGCATCCAGTGCGAGCGCGTGGTTGACGCCCGCGGCCATGGCACGCACGGTGGGCAGGCCCTGCACCACGCCAGGCGTAGCCACCGAGGCGCTGGTGTTGCCCGTGCCCACCTGCCCGGAGGCATTCTGGCCCCAGGCCCACAGCCGGCCGTCCGCGCCCAGCGCGAGCGAGAAGTTCCCGTTGGCCGCGATGGCCTGGATGCTGGAGAGCGCCGCGACCCGGGTGGGGACGAGCACCGTGCCCCCCGCGGTACCCAGGCCCGCCTGTCCAGACGCATTCTGGCCCCAGGCCCACACGTTGCCGTCCACGTCCAGCGCCAGCGAGTGGGCGATGCCCGCGGCAATCGCCTTGATGGCGGGCAGTCCATTCACCTGGGAGGGCTGGGACAGGGGCGTGCTGCTGGTGCTACCCGTGCCCAGCTGTCCGGCGACGTTCTGTCC
>NZ_RAWB01000445.1 GCF_003612055.1 Corallococcus llansteffanensis | reverse complement strand
CCCCGCCCCCGCCGCCGAGCCCGAGGTTGCCTCCAGCGTCCCGGCCGCTCCGAACGCCGTCGTCGAGCCCTCGCTCGCGAAGCCCTTCAAGCTGTCGCGCAGGTTCGACCGGACGGCGCGCCTGCTGGGCGACCACGCCATGGAGCGGCTGGCCAACTCGCACGTGGTGGTGTTCGGCCTGGGCGGCGTGGGCAGCTTCACCGCGGAGGGGCTGGTGAGAAGCGGCGTGGGCCGGCTGACGCTGGTGGACCACGACGACGTGTGCGTCACCAACACCAACCGCCAGCTGCACGCGACGGTGAAGGCGGTGGGCAAGTCCAAGGCGGAGCTGATGGCGCAGCGCTGCCAGGAGATCAACCCGCAGGCGAAGGTGGAGGCGCTGCGCGAGTTCTACCGCGAGGAGCTGGCGGAGACCCTGCTGCCCGCGGGCCGCTACGACTTCGTGGTGGACGCCATCGACAACGTGAAGGCGAAGCTGCACCTGCTGCACCGGTGCGTGACGCTGGGCGTGCCGGTGGTCAGCTCCATGGGCGCGGCGGGCCGCCTGGACCCCACGGCCATCCGCGTGGAGGACCTGTGCGAGACGCACATGGACCCCTTCGCCAAGGACATCCGCAAGCTGCTCAAGCGCAAGTACGGCGTGGAGACGGAGCGCCACACCGGCATCACCGCCGTGTACTCCATCGAGACGCGCCGGCAGCCGGTGCCCCTCAACTACGACGACGCCACCGACGGCTTCCTGTGCGTCTGCCCGCAGGACAACGAGTTCCACACCTGCGACCACCGCACGCAGATTGACGGCAGCGTGGCGTTCGTCACCTCCGCGTTCGGCATGAACGCCGCGGGCGTGGTGGTGCGCCGGCTGGCCGCGACCCGTTAGGGCTCAGGCCACGCGCGGGCGGGCTTCCGCCACCGCCGCCTCGCGGCCACACGGGCGGCGGAAGACGCAGCGGGCACAGGCGTTGAGGTCGCCCGTCATCGGGAAGGCCTCCGCCTCCTTCGGCGTGTTGGCCGCCGGGTCCACCAGGAGGGCCCGCATCCCCGCCACGCTGCGCGCGAAGTGCTGGTGGAACGACGCCATCGCGGACGGATCCACCGCCACGTCGTGCTCCAGGCCCTCGTTCAGGTACACCAGCGACGCGCGCACCTTCTCCAGCGGGTAGCGGTAGCGCTGCGAGATGTAGAGCGCGTAGCCCAGCACCTGCTCGTCGTAGCCCTCGCGCGAGCGGCCCGTCTTCCAGTCCACCACCACGACGGAGCCCGCGTCGTCCACGTAGGCGAAGTCGGGGATGGCGAAGACCTTCACGCCCTCGTGGGTGAAGTGCGCGAAGTCGAACCCCGCGTCCACCTCCAGCCACTGCGCGGGCTTGAGCCCCTTCGCGATGGTGGGCCAGCGCGACTGGAAGAACCACGCGAGCGCGGAGCGCACCGTCTCGAAGTTCTGCTTCCACGCCTCGTTGGGGATGGCCTCCGCGTACTCGTGCTCCGCCAGGCCGGTGAAGGGCTTGCGGTACTTCTGCGTCCAGTACGCCTTGGAGCGCGAGTGCCGGAAGTCGTCCTGCATCAGCTTGTGCGCCCGCGCCTCCACGGCCTTGGGGTCCACCTCGCGGCCGGCGCGCCAGTCCAGCAGCACGTCCTTGAGGGCCTCGTGCACGATGCTGCCCGCCCACGTGTAGCGGTTGGACAGCTTCTTGAGCACGTACAGCTCGCGCACGTCGCGCGCGGCGTCCGCCTCCCAGCCGCCCCAGGAGCGGTAGTAGTAGAGGTAGTAGGCCCGAAGGCACTCGGAGAACTTCTCGTGGCGGCTCTTGGACCAGGAGAAGTCGTTGTGAAGAGGAGGGCGGGCCATGGACGCGGCGCATCCTATAGGCGATCGCCCGTCCCGCCAGAAGCGGGACGAGCGGGGAGACAACCGCCCGAATCGTGGAAAGACCCCGGGTTCGCCCGACCGTACGGGTATGGTGTCCGCCTGCCACCGCCGGGAATCACATGAGCCCACGCAAGCGCACCGACACCGGGGCCGCCCCCCCTCCCATCTCCCCTGAACGTCACACCGGCCTGCGCGGCCCGCTGCTCTCCTGGTACGACCGGAACAAGCGCGACCTGCCCTGGCGCCGCACCCGCGACCCGTACGCCATCTGGCTCAGCGAGGTCATGCTCCAGCAGACACAGGTGGCCACGGTGATCCCGTACTGGGAGCGCTTCCTCGCGCGCTTTCCCACGGTGAAGGCCCTGGCCCGGGCCCCCCTGGACGACGTGCTCTCCGGGTGGAAGGGGCTGGGCTACTACACCCGCGCGCGCAACCTGCACCGCGCCGCGCAGGAGGTGGTGGAGCGCTTTGGCGGCAACTTCCCCGCGACGGCGGAGGAGCTCATCACCCTGCCCGGCTTCGGCCGCTACACCGCCGGGGCCGTGGCCTCCATCGCCTTCGGCGAACCGGCGCCCATCGTGGACGGCAACGTGGCCCGCGTGCTCTCCCGCCTCTTCGAGGTGGAGGGCCTGCCCGGCGACCGCGACCGCGAGGCCACGCTGTGGGCGCTGGCCACGGCGCTGGTGAAGGGCGAGCGGCCCGGGGACTTCAACCAGGCGCTGATGGAGCACGGCGCCACGGTGTGCCGCCCGGAGTCACCGCTGTGCCTGCTGTGCCTCGTGCGCGACGGGTGCATGGCCTACCGCAAGGGCCGCGTGGACGAGCTGCCCCCGGCCAAGGTGCGCGCCGCGCCCCGGAAGCTGTTCCTGGCGCTCGCGGTGTGGCCCCACGCGGGCACGCTCCTCTTCGCGCGGCGCGCGGACAAGGGCCTCTTCGGCGGACTGTGGGAGCTGCCCGCCGTGGAGGTGGAGGAGGACACGACGGAGGCGGACGCCACCCAGCGGCTCTCCACGACGCTCGGCGCGGCGCTCACGCTGGAGGGCACGCTGGACAGCGTGCGCCGGCAGCTCACGCACCGCGACCTCACGCTGCGCCTCTTGCGCGTGTCCGGAAGCCCGCGCCCCACGCGGTCCACCGCGTTCCAGGAGCTGCGCTGGTGCACACCCCAGGAGGCGGAGGCGCTGGGCATGAGCACCGCGATGCAGCGCGCGCTCGACGCGGCCCTGGGCCATGGCGTGATGGGAGGCGATGCGCCCGCGGCCCCCGGGAAGAAGGCCCCGTCGCGCGGCAGGAAGGCGACGCAGCGCTGAGCCTGGCGGGCGGCTTGGGACGCTTCGAAGCCCTGGACCTGGGTCCCGTTCTGGAGTCCAACCCACGACAGTGAGCGTTCCGCGCTGTCGCTCCGACAACCCCCGACTCACCGGGTCGCTTCCGTGATGTCAGGGGCCGCCTGAAGCTGCGGGACGCCATTCCCCCAGGAGGAGTTGCCATGGCCCGTCAGAACTCGCAGAAGATGCCCCAGAGCCCGGCTCCGAAGTCCACGCCGGAGCGGCCCCAGGACCCGACGGCCCAGCCGGCCGCGAGCGCCAACGCGACCCGGAGCCCCTCTCCCGCGCCCACGAACGAGCAGATCGCCCGCCGGGCCTTTGAAATCTACCAGGCCCGGGGCGGCACCCACGGCAGCTCCGAGCAGGACTGGTTCCAGGCCGAGCGCGAGCTGAAGCTCGGCCGTCAGTAGCCCGCTGCTTCTTCAGTGCGCGGGAGGCAGGCCCTGGACGGACGGGCGCTCGAACTCGAGTGCCCGCTTCAGCCGGCGCTGCGCCTGCTTCAGCTCTTCCAGGATGCGCTCGGCGTCCACCACCGAGCGCATCGCAAGCCCGCACGCGGGCGTCAGCAGCACCGTGGACACGGCCTGCGCGAAGCCGATGCCCTGCGGAAGGGCCGCCTTCAGCGACGCCTCCACCGAGTCCGACAGCTCCTCCACCGAGTACGTGGACGCGAGGTCCGTGGGGATGATGCCCAGGCTGAGCGTCGCGCCTGAAGCGAGGAAGCGCTCCAGCGCCTCGCGCTCCTCCAGCATCGCGTCCAGCGACAGCCGCACGTCCAGGGACAGCAGGTCCGCCTGCGCGTCCAGCAGCACGCCCCAGTCCGTGTTGCCGCAGCAGTGGATGCCCACGAGCGCGCCCTCGCGCTGCAGCGCCACCACCAGCAGCCGCAGCTCCTGCTGCGCCAGCAGGTGCTGCGGGTTCATCCGCACGTAGGCGTAGAGGCCCGGCTCGTCCAGGAAGAACAGGGGCGTCGTGCCCGTGCGCTTGAGCGCGCGCACCATGGCGAGCGTGCGCACCATCACCAGCCGGTACAGCGCCGCGTCCAGGCCCGGCACCGCCAGCACCGGCTCACCCGTCGCAGTGCGCACCACCGAGCGGACCGTGAAGGGCCCCGCGAGCTCCGCCTTCGCGAAGGCGAGCTTGCGGTGCTCCACCTCCCACAGGAACGGCTTCCACGCCCGGCACGCCTCCGCCGTGGGCTCGAAGGCCTCCAGGTTCCCGGACGCCAGGGCCTGGTCCAGCTTCGCCTCGAAGCCAGCGCGGCCGGCGGTCCACCCGTCCACGTCCACGGTGCAGACGCCGTCCTCGTCGAACTTCAGGCCCGGCAGGCCCTCCAGCGCGGCGGGAAGCATCAGCTCCGCGGGATGGCCCACGGGGAGCTGGGGCAGGAACGGGATGTCCATGGCGAGCGCGGCCTGCAGACCCAGCTCCACCTGGGTGTGCGGCAGGCTGCCGATGCCCGTGGTGGCACACGCGGGCAGGAGCTGGACGGCGCGACGGATGGTGGGCGAAGGCATGGCCGTCAATCTAACCCTTCCGCGAAGGCGGGGCCCGGACTTCGGGCCCCCAACGCATCAGGTCACGGAGAAGTACGTGGCGTTCGGGTGGTGGAAGACGATGGCGGACACGCTCGCCTCGGGCTCCATCATGCAGCCGTCGGTGAGCTGCACGCCGATGTCCTCCGGCTTGAGCGCCTCGAACAGCTTCGTCTGGTCCTCCAGCCGGGGGCACGCCGGGTAGCCGAACGAGTAGCGCTTGCCGGTGTACTCCGCGCGGAAGCGCTCCAGCATCGACATGTCCGCCCGGTCCGGGAAGCCCCACATGCTGCGCAGCTGCGTGTGCAGGAGCTCCGCGTAGCCCTCGGCCGTCTCCAGCGCCAGGGCCTGCACCGCGTGCATCTTGAGGAACTCGCCCTTCGCCTTGAAGTCATCCGCCAGCTCGCGGATGCCGGAGCCCGCCGTGGTGACGAACATCGCCACCGCGTCCACGGGCTTGCCGCCCTCCAGCGGCCTCACGTAGTCCGCGAGGCACAGCCCGTTCTCCTTGTCCTGGCGGGGGAAGTCGAAGGACGTGACGGGCGCTCCCGTCGTCCCGTCGAAGAGGAGCACGCGGTCGCCGTCGCTCGCGGCCTTGTAGAACTGGAACACCGAGCGTGCGTGCATCACGCCGTCCCGGAGCAGCGTCTTCAGCTCCTCCACCGACTCCTTCAACGCCAGCGCCTTGCGGCCCTCCTCCGTCTTCGCGAGCTCCGCCTCCGCCGGGGTGCCCAGCGCGCGCGACGACGTGCGCAGGCCCAGGTGCCGGCCGTAGAGCATCACGGGGTTGATGAACTTCCAGATGTGGTCCAACGGCGTGTTGGTCAGCACGTGCCGCGCGAAGTCCGGCGCGGGCGGCACCGTGGCCACCACCGGCACCTCCGTGCTGCGAGCGCGGCGCACGGGAGCGGCGGGCGCGGGGCGCTCCTTCACCTCCTGCGCGAGCTTGAGGCGGCGCGCGGCCAGGTCCTCGCGCAGCTTCGTGTGGGCGCCGGGTTCGACAATCTGCTTCGCCAGCTCCAGGCCGTTCATCGCGTCCTGGGCGTAGGCCACCGTGCCGCCGCCGTAGGCCGGGGCGATGTTGCGGTCCACGAAGTTGCGGCTGAGCGCGGCGCCGCCCACCAGGATGGGCGTCTCCACGCCGGCGCGGCGCAGGTCCTCCGCGGTGGCCACCATCTGGTGCGCGCTCTTCACCAGCAGGCCCGACAGCCCGAGGATGTCCGGCTGGTGCTCGCGCACGGCCTTCACCAGCTGCTCGGGCGGGACCTTGATGCCCAGGTTCACCACCTGGAAGCCGTTGTTGGCGAGGATGATCTCCACCAGGTTCTTGCCGATGTCGTGCACGTCGCCCTTCACCGTGGCGAGGACGATCTTCCCGCGCGACGCCGCCTGGGTCTTGCTCATGTGCGGCTCCAGGTGGCTCACCGCGGCCTTCATCGACTCCGCGCTCTGGAGCACCTCCGCGACGATGAGTTCGTTGGCGCCGAAGAGGCGGCCCACCTCGTCCATGCCCTTCATCAGCGGCCCGTTGATGATCTCCAGGGGCGGCATCTTCTGGATCGCGAGGTCCAGGTCCGCGAAGAGGCCGTCGCGCGTGCCCTCGATGATGTAGCGCTGCAGCCGCTCTTCCAGGGGCAGGCTGCTCACCTGCGCTCTGGCGGGCTTGCGCTCGCGGAAGTGCGCCGCGAAGGGCGTCACGGGGTCCGTGCCCCGGTTGTAGATGAGGTCCTCGGACAGCTTGCGCTCCTCCTCCGGCAGGGACGGGTAGCGCTCCAGCTTCTCCGAGTTGACGAGCGCCATGTCCAGGCCCGCCTGCACGCAGTGGTACAGGAACACGGAGTTGAGCACCTCGCGGCCCGCGGTGGGCAGGCCGAAGGACACGTTGCTGATGCCCAGCACCGTGCGGCACTGCGGGAAGCGCTTCTTGATCAGGCGCACGCCCTCGATCGTCTGCACGCCGCTGCCGGTGTACTGCGCGTCGCCGGAGGCGCAGGGGAACACGAGCGGGTCGAAGTACAGGTCCTCCGCGCGCATGCCGTACTTCTTCGTGAGCAGTTCGAAGCTGCGCTCGGCCACCTGGAGCTTGCGCTCGGCCGTGACGGCCATGCCGATTTCATCGATGCAGCCCACCACCAGCGCGGCGCCGTACGCGCGCGCGAGCGGCACCACCTTCTCGAAGCGCTCCTCACCATCCTCCAGGTTGACGGAGTTGATGATGGCCTTGCCCTGGCAGTACGTGAGCGCCATGGCGATGACCTTCTCGTCCGTCGAGTCGATCATCAGCGGCACGCGCACCTTCTTGACGACCACTTCCAGGAAGTGGCGCATGTCCTCCAGCTCTTCGCGGTCCGGGTTCGCCAGGCAGATGTCGATGACCTGCGCGGCGCGGCGCACCTGGGCGCGGGCGATCTCGGACGCGTCGTCGAACTGGCCCGCGACGATGAGCTCCTTGAACTTCTTGCTGCCGATGACGTTCGTGCGCTCGCCCACGATGATGGGGCGCTGCTCGTCCGTCACCTCCAGGTAGTCCACGCCGGACAGCGAAGAGCGCGGCTTCGGCACCTCCGTGCGCGGCTTCAGGCCCTTCACCATGGCGGCCAGGGCCTCGATGTGGCCCACGTGCGTGCCACAACAGCCGCCCACCACGTTGAGCCAGCCGTTGTCACAGAAGCGCTTGAGCGACCGGGCAATCATCTCCGGCGACTCCAGGTACTGGCCGTTCTCGTCCGGCAGGCCCGCGTTGGGCACGCACGACACCGGGAAGGAGCTCATCGCGGACAACGTGCGGATGTGGTCCGTCATGAAGTCCGGACCCGTGGCGCAGTTGAGCCCCAGGTAGAGCAACTCCGTGTGTTCCAGCGACGCGGCCAGGCTCTCCACGGACTGGCCCGCGAGCATCGTGCCCATGGGTTCGATGGTGCCCGACACCGCCACGGGGATGGCCCAGCCCAGCCTGTGGAACGCCCGGTCGATGCCGATGAGCGCAGCCTTCACGTTGCGCGTGTCCTGCGCCGTCTCCACCAGCAGGTAGTCCGAGCCGCCCAGCGCGAGCCCCTCCGCCTGCACGGAGAAGCTGTCCGACAGCTCCTCGAAGGTGATGCCGCCCGTGACGCTGATGGCCTTGGTGGTGGGGCCCATGGAGCCCGCCACCCAGCGCATCCGGCCGTCCTTCGCCTCCGCGGCCTTCGCCGCCTTGAGCGCGAGGCGCGCCGCCACGGTGTTGATCTCCAGCGCCTTGTGGCCCAGGCCGAACTCCGCCAGCACCACCGGCGTGCCGCCGAAGGTGTCCGTCTCCGTCACGTCCGCGCCCGCGGCGAAGTACTTCGCGTGGACGCCCTCGAGGATGTCCGGGCGCGTGAGGACCAGGATCTCGTTGCAGCCCTCGTACTCAGGGCCGCCGAAGTCCGCCGCCACCAGGGTGTGGTTCTGCAGCAGCGTGCCCATGGCGCCATCCAGCACCAGGATGCGCTCGCGCATCCTGGGGCTGGGTGGTGCCATGGGCACGCTGCTGCAGAACCACTCCCTGGTGGCGGCGGACTTCGG